>MGTI01000018.1 GCA_001799365.1 Desulfobacterales bacterium GWB2_56_26
GTCTTTTGGATCTGACATAAGAAAAAGAGAAATTATGAAAAAAACACACTCAGGAAAAGAGTTCGGCTTTAAGACGCACAATCGGTGGCCGCGACGACCCGCGGCGAAGCGGTGCACAGTCGGTGGGTGAAGAGGGAGGTAACATAAAGAAGTTGCTCGTGGTTGAAAGCTGTAGGCACCTATCACAAAACAATATCACAAAACAAAAATGAGGTTGTGTAATGCGATACCACGTTCTGGCTACCGACTATGACGGAACTCTTGCCCAGGATGGCCGCGTCGACGCAGCCACCGTGGACTGGCTCCGCAAACTTCTGGCAACCGGTCGTCGACTGGTCATGGTGACGGGACGCGAGCTTCCGGAATTGTTGAATATCTTTCCGGAGATCGATTTGTTCGAATGGGTCGTGGCGGAAAATGGCGGTTTGCTCTACCGACCCTCGGCGAAGGAAGAAAAGCCGCTTGCCGAGCCACCGAGCGACAGCTTCCTGCAGGCCCTTCGCGATAAGAACGTCGGTCCCATATCAGTCGGACGCGTCGTTGTCGCCACGTGGGAGCCGCACCAGGACGCGGTTATCAATACAATTCGCGATCAAGGGCTGGAACTGCAGGTCATCTTCAATAAAGGAGCAGTGATGATCCTGCCCGCCGGAGTTAACAAAGCCAGCGGCTTGATTGCGGCACTGAAGGAGATGAATATCTCGCCGCATAATGTAGTCGGCATCGGCGATGCGGAAAACGACCATGCGTTCTTACGGTTATGTGAAATGTCCGTAGCAGTGGCCAACGCCCTTCAGGCCGTAAAGGACACGGCGGACCTCGTCACCGCGGGGGATCACAGCCAGGGAGTCTGCCAGGTGATCGAGGAACTGGTCGCAAATGATCTGGCAGACGCACATCTGCGCCTGCAGAGACATCATCTCGAGTTGGGAACATGCGATGAGCAAAAAGTGCTGCTGTCCCCATACGGGCAGAGCGTCTTGATCTGCGGCCCATCCGCGAGCGGCAAATCGACTGTCGCGACTCGTATCGTCGAGGCTCTGCAGGAGCAGCAGTATCAGTTCTGTCTGATTGATCCGGAGGGGGATTACGACGAATTCGAAGGGGCGGTCGTGTTCGGAGGACCGAAGGCGGCGCCCCCCGAGGATGAGATCCTGCGGTTGCTGGCAGATCCGAATGCGAATGCCGTCGTGTGTCTGACCGGGATGCCCATTCCCGATCGCCCGCCTTTTTTCCTGCGTCTGCTTTCGCAACTGCTGCAGATGCGTTCGCGAACGGGTCGGCCGCACTGGCTGATTCTTGATGAGGCCCATCATCTCATGCCGGCGGAATGGCTGCCGCCCGATGGCACCTTGCCTAAGGAATTGACCAACGTCGTCCTGATCACCGTACATCCTGATCTGCTCTCGGGAGCTCTGCTGGACCGCGTGGATACTGTGCTGGTAGTGGGGGCCGATGCACTTGATACGCTGACCGATTTTACCAGCGCAATCAATCAACCGACACCGCAAATGGAATCTACGACCATGGAACCCGGAGAATTTCTTCTATGGTTGAAAGGGAGTACCGTACCTCCGCAAAAGGTCCTGGCTCATCCCTGCAAAATGGCGCGTCATCGACACAGCCGCAAATATGCCGAAGGTCAACTTCCCTCTGATCGCAGCTTCTACTTCCAAGGCCCGCAGCTCAAAATGAATCTGCGTGCCCAGAACCTGATGCTCTTCCTGCAGATCGGAGACGGGGTCGATGACGAGACGTGGCAGTACCATTTGCGTCGGGGCGATTTCTCTCGATGGTTTCGCGAATGTATCAAGGACGAGAATCTCGCCACCGCTGCGGAGCGAGTGGAGTCATTGACAAATGCCACACCGCAGGAAAGTCGAGCCTTGATCCGGTCCGCGGTGGAACAGGACTATACGGTTCCGGCGTCGTTACCCCTGCCGGTAGCGGGCGCCAGTTGATTTTCCCCGGAAACCATGAAACAGCTTGGGCTTTTGCTTGATGAAATCTGCAATCTACAAGACGACAATTCTGACTTTGCTTCTGACCTGTACATGTGCGGCGGTGATATTCGGTTGTCGGTCCGTTAAGGGCGAAAGCGAGTCGGATTCGATACCTGATGGCGTTGTTGCCATCCCCCATGGGTACATGGCCCGACTGGAGCAGGTGCATGATGGCCGGATGATCGGCTTCGGACCCTTCGTCGGCTATTATTTTCGGCCGGAGAACCCCAGGGATCTGAGCCGGTTGAGCTTTGTCTGTTTCAACGAAAAGCGGTTCTACAGTTCGGACATGCCCGACAGCGCCAAGCTCTATGAAGGAACGGCGCTCCTGGTGACCCTGCCCTCGGCCGATATCGTCATCCCCCCGCCCAGGACAGGATCAATCCGGTATTTTTTCAGGAAGCACCCGAGGAGTGGCGTAACACCCGGCCGGAGCCTCAAGACGAATTTGTACATTTTCACTCCGGCTACGACAGTACCGGGCCGGTGCTGACCGGATACTGGATTCGCCATGTGGCGGTCTCCGAATTTACCTATGACATGGGAGGGCGTGTCGGGAAGGAGAGTTCGCTGTATCACCGGGTTCGCAGGGGTCCTGACCGGGACTTTGCCAGGATCATAGAATTCGACAGGGGGCCGGAAAAAGAGGATTGAACAGTACTTTTCCGAACCTGCTCGAACGTACTGAGGACGATAGATAAGAGGATAGAAAAAACATGGATAATAGCAAACTGATTCGTCATGTGGCGATTGCCGCGATTTTGCTACTCGGCGTCTACTGGTCGGCGGCTTCGGCAATCAGCGGCGAAGAGTATCCCAACACCGGTTTCCTGGCTACCGGCGAGTGGCTGAAATCCCACAAGGGGGACGTGTCCCTCGTGATCGTCGATGTCCGAAATGACAAAGACTTCGATGGTAAACTGATCCCCGGCGCCATCCGTATGCCCTGGTCGCAGTTCCAGTACAACGAAAGCGTCAGCAACATGGGCGAGGTGTTCGTGGGCATCGTCCGCGCCCAGCAACTGCTCGGCGAGCATGGCATCGCCCGGAACGACACCGTATAAACCTCATGAAACCCGTGGCGACGTTGTTGGCCAGCCTGGCACTGCTTGTGCCGGTGCCGATGTTGTTGGCGGCCACGGTGGAATACGACCTCACAGTTGCCCGGCGAGAGGTTAACTTCACCGGCCAGTCCACCACGGCGATGACAATTAATGGCCAGCTGCCGGGGCCGACCCTACGCTTCACCGAAGGCGACCACGCCGTAATTCACGTCCACAACCAGATGGATGTGGAGACCTCGATCCACTGGCATGGCATCCTGCTGCCCAATGCCATGGACGGCGTACCCTTCGTGACGTTTCCACCTATCGCGCCAGGCCAGACGTTCACTTACGAGTTCGATCTACGGCAATCCGGCACCTACTGGTATCACAGCCACACCATGCTTCAGGAACAGCGCGGCCTGTATGGGGCACTGGCTATTGCGCCAAAGGATAAAGGCATGGTCGATCGGCTCCGCGATCATGTTGTGGTGTTGTCCGACTGGACAGATGAAGATGAGAAGTCGGTGCTGCACACACTCAAACGTGGCAGCGAATGGTATTCACTGCAAAAAGGCAGTGGCCAAAGCGTGTTGGGTGCAGCACGGCTAGGTATGCTGGGTGCGTATTTCTCCAGGGAACTCCAGCGCATGCCGCCCATGGACCTTGCCGATGTGTACTATGATCGTTTTCTCCTGAATGGCGCTCAGGAGCAGTCCCTCACCGCCCAGCCGGGTGAACAGATCCGGCTCCGAGTCATCGCCGGTTCGGCCACTACATTTTTCTATCTGCAGTTTGCCGGCGGCCCGATGCAGATTGTCGCGGCGGACGGACTGCCGGTGCAACCCTTTGACGAGCAGAGGTTGCTGATTGCCGTGGCCGAAACCTATGATGTAATCGTCACGGTGCCGGAAGACGGCAGCTATGAGTTTCGCGCAACGGCCCATGATGGATCAGGCCAGGCCTCGCTGTGGATTGGCGACGGACCGCGGCACGCGGCGGCGCATATCCCATACCCCAATCTCTACGCTGACATGGGCGGTCTCTCGCTCAAACGTGTGTTGGCATTAACCCCGGGCGGCTCAATGGGCATGCCCAACAACCAAGTGGATGCCGGAATGTTCGACAAACCGGGTATGAACGGCATGGATGAAATGGACGGGATGAAGGAGATGGATCATGGCGGCATGACGCAGGACGCCGGCAAGAAGGACCATTCCACCATGGCCTCAGCGCCTGCGATGGGACATGCAGGTCACGACATGAGCGGCATGGCGCACGAGAAAATGCCGACAGACACCGCCACCAAGAACCATGTCGAATCGGGGATGGCCTCCCACGAGCAAGCCGTGGCCCTGAAGAGCAACTGGCTCGGACTTCTCGCTGAGGACATAAGTTCGAAAGCCCCCCTGGCCGCCGACGGCATGAGCCCCGAACGCCCCTGGCCGCCGTACGACAAGCTGCGCGCCTTGCAGCCCACCGCTTTCAATCCACATAATCCCGTCCGCGAAATCCGACTCACACTCGACGGCGACATGGAGCGTTACGTCTGGTTTCTGAACGACAAACCGCTGTCCGAAACCGATCACATAGAAATCAAACGAGATGAAACCGTGCGATTCATTATGATCAACCGCACCATGATGCACCACCCTATGCATCTGCATGGCCACTTTTTCCGTGTGCTCAATGGCCAAGGTGACTACTCGCCACTCAAACACACCGTTGATGTCGCCCCTATGACGACCACAGTGATCGAATTTGCAGCGGAAGAGTTCGGCGATTGGTTTTTCCACTGTCATCTGCTGTATCACATGGAGAGTGGCATGGCGCGGGTGGTGCACTATCAGGGCTTCACCGCCGACTCGGCCACCGCCGCCGTCCGCGATCGACTCTATCATGACCCGTTTTTTCTGTATGGACGGGCGGACGCGCTGACGCAGATGACGCAAGGGACGCTGGTTTACGCCAACACCCGGCACATCTTCTCCGCCGAGTGGCAGGCCGGGTGGCAGCGCGTCGATGACAGGGAGTGGGAGGTCGTGCCCACCTACGATTACTATCTGAACCGTTTTGCCGGCGTTTTTGCCGGGGTCGATCTCGAAGGAGTCGACGATCGCTTCGACAAGCACGAGGGCGTTTTCGGCCTGCGCTACCTGTTGCCTCTCAATGTCACGTCCCGGGTGTGGGTGGACACGGCCGGTGAATTCCAATTCGCTGTCGGCAAACACCTGGAACTCACCCCGCGAGTCGCGATTTTTTCAGAGGCCGAATATGACACAGGGGAACAATGGGAAGTCCGGGCGGGCGCAAGCTACATGCTGAGCAAGAATTTTTCCCTGATCGGCCAATGGCATTCCCAGTTCGGTTGGGGCGGGGGGCTGCGCTGGCAGTTCTGAAGACCCGGCGATGGAACGTTGAAAGCATAATAGAGGATTTAGCCAAGAGCACAACTCCTGGAGATAAACAGAAAACCGTCAGCTCCTCGAAAAATCACCTGCCCGTTGAAGAACGGGCACAACGAAGGAAAACAATAAACAGATAAGGTGAACAACATGAAAAAACAAACGAATACCAAGCTCATCATCCGATCCACCCTCGCATTGGCATGGGCCTTAGCGCTTGTTATCTGGTCCCCTCTCCAATCGCAATCGGCCGAGCCTGTGGAGGGAACAAACATGACAGAGGCGAAAATGATGGAACGCTGCCAGGAGATGAAGGAACAGAAACAGAAAATGATGGCAGAAATGAAGACTCAGGACGCCGAACTTACTGCGCAGGTCGCTGAAATGAACAGCGCGCCGGAGGATAAAAAGATAGCCCTGATCGCCGCCGTCGTCACCCGCATGGTGGAGCAACGGACTGCCATGCATGCGCGAATGGAAAAAATGCAGGGGGAGATGATGCAGCACATGATGCAGCATATGCAGATGGGCAAGGAGTCCATGGCAAATTGTCCGATGATGAAGGACATGAAGGGTATGGACCACAACTAAAGATGGTAAACAGCCAACCACGCATAAAAACAACGGAGGAAATCCTGCCATGAGCACGATCACCCTGAAAGACGGCACAGAAATCTACTACAAAGACTGGGGCAAAGGACCGCCGGTGGTATTCAGCCACGGCTGGCCGCTCTCTGCCGATAGCTGGGAGGCTCAGATGCTCTTTCTGGCGTCGAACGGCTATCGCTGTATTGCCCATGACCGTCGTGGTCATGGCCGCTCCAGCCAGCCCTGGACCGGCAACGACATGGACACGTTTGCCGACGACCTCGCGGAGCTTATCGAGAAGCTCGACCTGAAGGGCGCCGCCCTGGTCGGCTTCTCCATGGGCGGTGGTGAAGTTGCCCGCTATATCGGCCGCCACGGGACGAAACGACTGACCAAGGCCGTGCTGATCTCGGCCGTGCCGCCGCTTATGCTGAAAACGACCGCCAATCCCGGCGGTTTGCCGATTAAGGTGTTCGACGAGATCCGCCAGGCCGCAACCGCCGACCGCTCGCAGTTCTACAAGGATCTCGCCGGCGGCCCGTTTTTCGGGGCCAACAGGACCGGTTCCAAGGTCTCGCAGGGGATGATCGACTCATTCTGGCTGCAGGGGATGCGGGCCGGCCACAAGAATACCTTCGATTGTATCAAGGCGTTCTCCGAAACCGATTTCACCGAGGACCTGAAAAAGTTCGATGTGCCGACGCTGATCATCCACGGTGACGATGACCAGATCGTACCGATCGAGGCCTCGGCGCACCTCTCGGCGAAACTGGTCAGGAACGCGACCCTGAAGGTCTACCCGGGCGGACCGCATGGTCTGACAGAAACGCACAAGGACCAGCTCAACACCGATCTGCTGGCGTTTCTCAAGACCTGACACCGGGCTTTTCCCGCCTGCTGCCGGCATGCTCTGGCCGGAGCGGAAGGGTAATGATCGGCCATCCGGCAGGCCCTTGCAATGAAAGGGACCTGAACGAGACGCTGATAAAAATCAGCATCTTTTTTAAAAACAACACAATGGAGGAATAATGATGAGCAACAACCAGACGACAGCTGTATCTCCCCACGCCCTGCCTGCCCTGCCCTACGCCGATGACGCACTGTCCCCGGTAATCTCGGCAAATACCATTGGCTTTCACTACGGCAAGCATCACAAGACATATGTCGACAACCTGAACAAGCTGATTGCAGGAACGGAGTATGCCGACCTGCCGCTGGCAAAAATCATCACCGCGACGGCCGGTGCGGCTGACAAGACTGCGATATTCAACAATGCCGCCCAAACCTGGAACCACACATTTTACTGGCAGAGCCTCAGGCCAAATGGCGGCGGTGAACCGCCCGCCGGCCTGAAGCAGAAGATCGAGGCTTCCTTCGGCACCGTCGATGCCTGCAGGAAGGAGTTGGCGACCGCGGCGATGGCCCAGTTCGGCAGCGGCTGGACCTGGCTCGTGCTCGATGGCGACAAGCTCAAGGTGGTCAAGACCGGGAATGCGGATGTGCCGCTGACCGCCGGCAAGAAACCGTTATTGACCATCGATGTTTGGGAACACGCCTACTACCTGGATTACCAGAACCGCCGCCTGGACTATGTCAACGCGGTGCTGGATAAACTGATCAACTGGAATTTCGCGGCGGAGAATCTGGGCTGATAGCGTCCTGAATCGCTTCAGGCCAAAATTAGCTCAATAAGGCGTCTCACTCGACGCGTTCCGCAGTACAGCCACCGTCGAGTGAGTCCTGCCGATTCTGCAAGGAGAGGACGGATTATGTTTTTCCAATCGGGTGATCGATTGATTTTCAGGCAACGAAACGGGCTTAACCGGAAAAAGTGGTCACATATGGCCACCGGTTGAATATGACCATTTCCATTAGGCGCTGAATCAAACCCTGCGAATGTTATTTTCGCCCATTATTCCCAGAAATCAGAATAATGAGAGGCCTGACGCTGAACATGAGAACCTGGCACAAAACTTGAATAATGGTAACATGCAGTAGCGGCGAAAATATCCCCGCTTGGCTATCCACTGCTGGTCATGAACAGGAAAAAAATGACTGAACGGATCAGTTCATCGGACTGGAATGTGAAAGGCTGAAGGACAATGAGTGAGGCATCGAAAGATAACGTGATGATCATGGTCAGGATCATCATAAACGCTCTTCCGGAAAAACAGAAAGAAGTGCTGCAAACCCTCCTTTCTCTCGTGGATTCACTCACCAAGGAAAAGGGCTGTCTCAGCTATAGTATCTTCGCCGATATCGAGGACGAGAATGTCTTCAACGCAATCTCGGAGTGGCAAACCCGTCACCATCTGGACCGCCACTTGCAGTCCGACAGATTCAGCGTGCTGATCGGAACAAAGAGCCTCTTATGCAAACCGCTGAAGATCCAAATCCTTACGGTTGCACATGCGGAAGGAATAGAGGCGGTCAATCTCGTAAGAAAAGGAAGCTGATTTTCCTTTAACGATACAAGGAGTCTCTGCATGAACGTTCTCCTGGTATACCCCAAACTTCCCGACACCTTTTGGTCTTTCACCTATGCCTTGAGTTTCATCGGCAAGAAGGCCGCCTTCCCGCCGCTTGGCCTGCTGACCGTCGCCGCCCTGTTGCCGGAGGAATGGTCTAAGCGCCTTGTGGACGTGAATGTGAACGGCCTGACAGATAAAGACCTCCAGTGGGCGGATATGGTTTTTGTCGGCGGAATGGCAATTCAACGCCAATCGGCCAAACAGATCATCGCCCGGTGCCTGGCGGCGAAGGTGACAGTCGTTGCCGGGGGGCCTCTTTTTACCTCCGAACCCGACGATTTCGGGGAGGTGGATCATCTTGTACTCGACGAAGCGGAACAGACCTTGCCCGCCTTTTTGTCGGATCTGCGTGAGGGACTAGCGAAAAAGATCTACCGGGCGTCAGGTTTCTGCGATCTTTCCACAACCCCCATTCCCTCGTGGGGCCTGATAAAGATGAAACGCTATGCCTCGATGAACATTCAGTTTTCCAGAGGATGCCCGTTCAACTGCGAATTTTGCAATGTTACGTCCCTCTTCGGTCATCGCTCGCGTATCAAAACACCGGAACAGGTTACCGCGGAGCTGGATCGGATGTATGCCCTCGGCTGGCGTGGCAGCATATTCTTTGTCGACGACAATTTTATCGGCAACAGGGGCTATCTGAAGTCGCATCTGCTGCCTGCCCTGATCGAATGGCGCAAGACCAAGAAAGGATGCGTTTTTTTTACCGAGGCCTCCATCAATCTCGCCGATGACCCTGAACTTCTGGAAATGATGGTGACCGCCGGCTTCGATAGCGTGTTCATAGGCATCGAGTCGCCCGATGAGGTGAGTCTTACGGAATGCCACAAAACCCAGAATAAAAATCGGGACCTCCTCGAAAGCGTCAAAATTATCCATCGCGCCGGCCTGCAGGTGATGGGCGGCTTTATTGTCGGTTTTGACAGCGACAGGCCTTCCATTTTCCAGCGGCAGATCGATTTCATTCAGGGGAGCGGCATCGTTACCGCCATGGTGGGCATGCTCCAGGCTCCTCCGGGGACACGGCTTTTTGACCGGCTGCAGAGGGAAAGCAGGATTATCAATACCTTCTCCGGGGACAATGTCGATGGAACGACAAATATCATCCCCCAGATGGGGATAGACAGACTTCTGGTCGGCTATCAGTCGATTATGAAACAGATTTATGCCCCTGACAATTACTACCGGCGGGTAAGAACCCTGCTGAAGGAACTCAGGGTGCCTGAAATTAACCAGCCGATAAACCTGCAGCGGTTTCTTTCCTTCTTTCGAGCCGCGATCCGGCTCGGGGTTTTGGGCAAGGAGCGTCTGCAGTACTGGCGACTGCTGTTCTGGACCCTGACCCGTAAGCCCAGGCAACTGTCGCTGGCCGTCACACTTTCCATTTATGGCCATCATTATCGCAAAATATGTGAACTCTACATTCTTCAGGCGCCGGGCGATGCCGTACTGAGCCGTAATAGGCGGGGGTGAGCGCCCCGAATTCGCCTTTCGGCGTCATTGTCTGCAGGCAGGGAGTAATTTATGGAACGATTCCTTTGTATACACGGCCATTTCTACCAGCCGCCCCGCGAAAATCCGTGGCTCGAATCCGTTGAGATCCAGGACTCGGCCTTTCCCTATCATGACTGGAATGAACGGATCACCGCCGAGTGTTATGGCCCCAATACCGCCACACGCAATCTCGACGGCGAAGGCCGTATCAAGGGGATCGTCAGCAATTATGCCCGGATCAGCTTCAATTTCGGACCGACGCTGCTCTTATGGATGGAAAAATATGCCCCCGACGCCTATCGCGCGATCCAGGCTGCCGACCGGCAGAGTATCGCCTGGCGCTCCGGGCATGGGGCGGCTCTTGCCCAGGTGTACAACCATGTCATCATGCCCCTGGCCTCCATGCGCGACAAACGGACGCAGGTGCGGTGGGGAATCAGGGATTTCGAGCATCGTTTCCAGCGTTTCCCCGAGGGGATGTGGCTGGCGGAAACCGCCGTGGATGTGGAGACGTTGGAGGTGTTGGCCGAGGCGGGCATCCATTTCACCATCCTTGCCCCTCACCAGGCGGGACGGGCTCGGAGGATCGGATTCGGCAGGTGGAAGGATGTCAGCGGTTCGCGTATCGACCCTTCACGCGCCTATCTCTGCCGGCTTCCCTCAGGGCGAAGCATCACCATCTTCTTCTATGACGGCCCCATTTCCCGGGCAGTGGCGTTTGAAAAGCTGCTGAGCAGCGGAGAACTGTTCGCCGACCGTTTGAGGTCCGGTTTTTCCGATCGCTGCAACCATCCCCAGCTGGTGCATATCGCCACAGACGGCGAAACGTATGGCCATCACCACGCCTTCGGCGAGATGGCCCTGGGCCATGCCCTGAATTATATCGAGACGAACAATCTGGCGCGTCTGACCAACTATGGCGAATACCTGGAACTGCACCCGGCCACCCATGAAGTACAGATAATTGACAACACTTCGTGGAGCTGCATGCACGGCATCGAACGCTGGAGGGCCGACTGCGGCTGCAACTCAGGCGGAAACGGCGGTTGGAATCAGCAATGGCGACAGCCGCTGCGGGAGGCCATGGACTGGCTCAGCGGGGAGCTGGCCGAAGGTTTTGAGGAAGGTATGGCCTTTTACGTGAAAGACCCCTGGGCAGCCCGCAACGATTATATCGATGTCATGCTCGATCGTTCCGAAGAAAACGTTGCAGCCTTCCTGCAGAGACATGGTTCGCGCCCTTTGGACGAAGATGCGACCGTTGCCGTACTCAGCCTGCTGGAGATGCAGCGGCACGCCATGCTCATGTACACCAGCTGCGGCTGGTTTTTCGACGAACTGTCAGGCATAGAAACGGTTCAGATCATTCAGTATGCCGGTCGGGCCATGCAATTGGCGGAAAGTTACTGCAGGCGGAGTTGCGAAACCCCTTTTCTGGAACGGCTGGCATTGGCGTTAAGCAATATGCCCGAACATGTTAACGGGGCCGAAATCTACGCCAAGTTCGTCAAGCCTGTCATGATCGACCTGATCAGGGTCGGCGCGCACTACGCTGTCAGCTTTGTCTTTGAGGAGTACGGCGAGGAAACCGATATCTTCAGCTACCGTGCCTTCCGGGAGGATTATCTGATTCTCCACTCCGGCCAGATGAGACTTGCGGTGGGTACAATATTGATTCGCTCGCTCATCACCCGCAAGGCGAATCGGATCAGTTTCTGCAACCTGTATTTTGGCGGACATACCCTGAACTGCGGTGTCTGTTCCTACCTCGGCGACAAGCCTTACCTGACCATGAGGCAGGAGGTCGAGCATGCCTTCAATGCAGGGGATTTCGCCACAGTAATCAGGTTGATAGACACCTATTTCGGCATGCACAACTACTCTCTCAAAGACCTTTTTCGGGACGAACAGCGTCACGTCCTGCAGCGCATTATCGCCGGCACGCGCCAGGATTTTGAAGACAAGTTCATAAGCCTTTACGAAAACAACAAAAGTCTGATGGGTTATCTCAGAGAAACCGGCATGCCGGTACCGCGCTACTTTTTGACCGCTGCCGAAACCGCCCTCAATCTTAAGCTGCAAAAGATGTTCACCTCGGAAGCGATCGACGTGGGCAGACTGAAGGAGGATGCCGGCGAGATCGGCAGCTGGAATATCGCTCTGGACAGGGTGGCTCTGGAATTCATCATCCGCCGCAGAACGGAAAAGATGATGGCTGCTCTGTTGGAGGAGCCGGAAAATGCCCGGCGTTTATCAGAGGTCCTGGTGCTGGTCGAGGCGATAGCGTCACTCCCGGTTGTGGTCAATCTCTGGCAGACCCAGAATATGTACTGGACTATGCTGCAATCTCTTGCCTCCGAACTCCTCGCGGGAGATGAAGACACGGGCGATCGAAATCTGTGGCGCAACGAGGTCAGAAATCTCGGGAAACTGCTCTTTTTCAATGTTCCTGAGGTATTGGCGGCCGCAAAGGGTGAGGTGTCTCGGGGGTTGGTTCCGGTTTTATGGAATGAAAAACAGTTGAATAATGGCTCAGCCGGGGTGAAGCCGAACACGCCGTCGCCTGTAATCAAAGAGGTTTCTCGATTTTCAGTTTAGACATGCGGGCGCGCAGGGTGCTCCGGTCAAGGCCGAGAATTTCGGAAGCGCTGTCTTTCCCGCTGACTTTCCACCTGGTCTGTTCAAGCACCCGAAGGATATGTTCCCGTTCAACGGATTCCAGGGTATTGGCACTCGAACTTGAAAATTTGAAGGGTTTTTTGAGATTATCGACCAGCCGCAATTTGGGGCCGGACGAATTGATCACCGCACGTTCAAGGACGTTTTCCAGCTCCCGGATATTTCCGGGCCAGTGATAGTCCTGCAACGCGGCCATGACACTTACCGGGATGATGTCAATGGTCTTGCCCATTCGCTTGGCAATCGTTTTAACATAAAAGTCGACAAGAAGCGGTATGTCATCGAGGCGATCCCGGAGGGGTGGCATGGTAATCGGAAAAACATTCAAGCGATACCAGAGATCCTCCCTGAACCGGCCCCTTCGAACTTCCTCTTCCAGGTTGCGGTTTGTCGCGGCAATAATCCGGGTATCGACTTTGATGGTCTGGGAACTGCCCAGCCGCTCAAACTCGCCATCCTGGATAAACCTGAGCAGCTTTGCCTGCAATTCGAACGGCAGTTCGCCGATCTCGTCAAGAAAAAGGGTTGCGCCGTTAGCGACTTCAAACCGCCCGAGATGTCTGGACCAAGAGCCGGTAAAAGAACCCTTTTCATGACCGAACAATTCGCTTTCGATAAGGTTTGCCGGCAGGGTGGCGCAATTTACTTTGATCATGGCTCGATTTTTACGCAGGCTCGAATCGTGAATGGCCCGAGCCATCAGCTCCTTGCCGGTTCCCGTCTCGCCGAGAATCAGGACCGTCGTATTGCTGCCGGCAATCTGCTCTATTTTATAGAGCACGTATTTGAGCGCATCGCTTTGACCGATTATTTTTTCGTGGTTGTTTTCCAGTTTAATCTCTGCCTGCAGATAGGCTCTTTCCGCTTCCAGGAGGTCCTTTAATTCCTGGATTTCGATAAGGGCGGCTTCAGCATTTTCTTGTTTAGTTTCAGCTTCTTTCCTTGCGGCGATCAGCTCGACCGTCCGCTTTTCGACCAGTTCTTCCAGATCTCTCCGGTGATCTTCACGGTCCGTCACATCTTCGATGGACATGAGGATCAGCTGAGTCCGGTTCGATTCCGCGGGAATTAGCCTTGCGTGTATGTGTATAATTTTGCGGCCGATGTTCTTAAAGGTATGCTCTACCCCATGGTTGTCGCAGGTGAGTTTTTCAGGAAGAGTTACTTCCAGCATTTCTCTCAGTTTCGGAATGTTCCACTGCCTGTTGTCGAGATCATAGATCAGCATTCCGGAAGTCTCGTCAGGGTTTACGCTGAACGTCCGACAAAATGATCGATTGGCCTTTACAACCGTCAAGTCAGCATCAAGTATGACCAAAGGTTCGCGAATCGAATCCAGGATGTTGTCAAAAACTTCCATAAAGGTTTGTATTTTTCCCCGATCTTTTTCAGACTTCATAGAGCATCCCCATTTTTGCAGACGCTTTAAACATGACGCGGAAAGTCTGACTCCGAAGTGACTATTCGCGCCGCATACACCCAGACAGGCCATAAATAAATAATACAATTTGCAATTTTAATGATCAATAAATAAGTTAGGTATCGGTGGGTCTGCCAATATCGAGTCATGCTTGTACCTGCCGTGCCGGGTGCGCCTCGAAATGTCGATTTTGTTGTAGAGGATGGCCGATCCGATCAGAGAAAGGCAACGGGACATCGAAAAAACAGACGATCCCGTTGGACAAGAACCTAACTGACAGTGTAAGATGAGTTTCAGTCATAATGCTTGTTGTTGCCATGAAAAAGCCACCGATTTTCATCGATTTTGGCAAATCGCAAAAGCGAATTATTTGTGGGGGCTACTATGAAATGGATGCAGTTTTTCACTCCTGTGGAGTCGATCACCTGGGATGAGGCGGAAAAGCTCGTTGCCGAACATTCTCAAAGCGATGTTGTTTTTCTCGATGTTCGCCAGCCGAGCGAATATGACGACGGGCATCTGCCGGGGGCAAAACTCGTGCCTCTCGGCGAACTCGACAATCGCCTCGATGAACTTGTCCCGGACCAACCGACGGTCATTTACTGAGCGGTCGGCGGGCGCAGCCGGGTCGCTGCGCAGCTCTTGGCCGGCAAAGGTTTCACTAAGATCTATAACCTGTCCGGCGGCATTCGGGCCTGGGGCAAGGAGGTCGCGGTCGGTCCCGAGGATAGCGGCCTG
The DNA here is from genome assembly GCA_001799365.1 of Desulfobacterales bacterium GWB2_56_26. Lineage (GTDB taxonomy): Bacteria > Desulfobacterota > Desulfobulbia > Desulfobulbales > Desulfocapsaceae > Desulforhopalus_A. The sequence continues at coordinate 14,905 of MGTI01000018.1, forward strand.
CATCTCTTCACCCAGATGGAAAGCGCCGTGGATGCCGTCGTTATCGGCTTCGGCCTGGAGATGGGGCTCCGGGATTTCTATACCTCCATGCAGTCGCAGGTGACAAGTGCGGGGGCCAAGGCACTTTTCGCCAAACTTGCCGACATCGAAATCCTGCATCAGGAGAGACTGGTGCAGCTCTATGGCGAACTCACCGGCGCCACGATTTCCGTGGTCGAATTTGGTGCCCGGATTGCCGAACCGGCCATGGAAGGGGGCCTCACCACCGAGGAGTATCTGCGGCGCTATCATGCCTATACCGCTTCGGAGCTCGATGTGCTGGCCCTGGCTCTCTCGATCGAGGCCCAGGCCCTCGATCTCTATCTGCGGGCGGCGGGGAAAAGCGATGATCCGGGAGCACAAAAAGTTCTTCGCCAGATCGCCGAAGAGGAGCGGAGCCATATCGCCCGGCTCGGTCATTTTATTGACAACCGGCAGGATATGCCATGAGCAAACAGCTTGTTCTCATCGGCGGCGGCCATGCCCATATGGTCACCTTGGCCAGGCTGCGATCCTTTGTCGACAAGGGCTTCGGCGTGACCGTCATCCAGCCGTCCGAATATCATTACTACAGCGGCATGGGGCCGGGCATGCTGGGCGGAACGTACCAGCCGGAAGATATCCGCTTTGCCACGCGGCAGATAGTGGAAAAGAAGGGCGGCCGTTTTATCCTCGGTCGCGCCTGGCGAATCGACCCCCAGAAGCAGCTGGTGTATCTGGAAGGCAGCGAGGAAGAAATTCCGTACGATGTTTTATCATGCAATGCCGGGTCGTTTGTCCCGCGGGGGACGATTGACGGGCAGGCCACAGGCGTTTTCACTGCCAAGCCCATCGAGGAGCTTTTGCACGCCCAGCAAAGTATAATGGAGATGGCAGCGTCAGGCCCGATTACCGTCGCGGTGGTCGGCAGCGGTCCGTCGGCTATTGAAATTGCCGGTAACGTCCGGCAGTTATGCACCAGGCAGGGGGCCAAGGCGACGGCCCGAATCAAGCTCTTTGCCGGCCGGGAATTCATGGCCGGAGGGCCGCCGAAGGTGCGCCGTCTCGCCAGGACGCTGCTGGAAAAAAAAAGGGTAGAGATCAATACCTCCGGCTACGTCAAACAGATCGAAGGCGGCCGGATCCGGCTGGAAAACGGGGAGGATTATCCGGCCGACATCGTCTTCCCGGCGGTTGGGGTGAAACCCTCGCCGATCTTTGCCCGTTCGGGCCTGCCGGTAGGTCCCGACGGGGGACTGCAGGTCAATGAATACCTGCAGTCGATCGGGTACGACACTATCTTCGGCGGCGGCGACTGTATCTATTTTGCAAAGAAACCACTCGCCAAGGTCGGGGTCTATGCGGTGCGGCAGAATCCTATCCTCTATCATAACCTGATGGCGAGCCTTACCGGCGGGCCGCTTGCCAAATTTTCCCCCGGAGGAGAATACCTGCTCATCTATAATCTGGGTGACGGGGAAGGGGTCTTCGCCAAATGGTCGGTAGCCTTTGCCGGCAGGTTGGCTTTTACTGTCAAGGACTGGATCGATCGGCGATTCATCCGGACTTTCCAGGAATAACTATCCCTGACATGTTAAGGATTTCTGTCTTGAACTTACCGGAATAATCCCCTAAAGTCTCGTAGTGGTAATTTTTCGCCCCCTACGGGTGCAGTGGTGTCATATGAATATATCGAGGGTCTCTATGAAGAAATGGGAGTGCGATGTATGCGGATTTGTCTATGAAGGTGAGGAACCGCCGGAAAAATGCCAGGTTTGCGACTCGCCCGGCACAGTGTTTGCGTTGATGCTCGAAGCCGAAAAAGAACCGGAGACCAAGACTGCTGCCGGCAAACGGTGGCGGTGCACTGTGTGCGGCTACATACACGATGACGATGAGCCGCCGGAAAAATGTCCGGTCTGTGCCGCTCCCCGGAACATGTTCGTGGAAATCGATGCCGAAGGCAAGGAAATCGGCACCCCGGTACTACCGGCAGAGCAGGCGACTCCAGCTCCGCTGACCCTTGAATCGGCCGGGACGGCCCCCATTGGGGGAAAGAAGGAAAAGACTTCCTTCGTCGATCGCCTTGGCGGTCTTTCCATGAAAATGCATCTGCACCCGATAATGGTCCATTTCCCCAACGGGGTGCTGCCGGTTGTCCTGGTGTTCCTCGGGATTGCGATGGTTTTCAAGATCGAGTCGCTGGCGACGGCCGCCTCCTACAACCTGATTTTTGTCCTCCTGACGCTGCCTTTCGTCCTCCTCACCGGCTATCTCGAATGGCAGAAACGGTACAAAGGCGCCAGGACCGCAATCTTCGTGACTAAAATCGTCTCCGGCCTGATCGTCCTCGCCGCCGCCAATGTCCTGGTCTTCTGGCGTTTGCTCGATCCCGGGGTTACGGCCGAAGGCTCGCTCTCACGGCTCATCTACCTCGGGGTGGCGGCGGGAATGCTCGGTGCGGCCGGCATTGCCGGTTATCTGGGCGGCCGGCTGGTTTTCGCGGCACGGCGCTGATTTCCGCCCGAAAACATGGGCGTACCCTTTCTTTCAGCGGCAGCAGCTCGACAGGATTGGTGATTACTCACCTTGCTATCTCACGTGATGAGGAGTAGGGTATGTGAAAAATAACCTAGCATCCACTTTTTTGATATCCGGTCCTTCAATCTGCCACAATAGATACCTGAAAAGTTTTGCTTATAATCTCAACCAGAAGGGGTAGCATGAAACTTTTCGTAGGTAGTCTACCACGAGATATTACTGAAAGTGAATTATCCGAGTTGTGCAGTACTTTTGGCACAGTCGTCAGTACCAAGCTCATTATCGATCAATTCTCAGGACAACCCAAAGGCTTCGGCTTCGTCGAAATGTCCAGTAGATCCGAAGGACATAAGGTAATGGAGGGGTTGAACGGCAAAGAATTCAAACATCGTAAGCTCATCTGCAACGAGGCAAAACCTCCCGATAAAAAGGGCCAAAGACGCCGATAGAGGGGTCAAATCTTTCGTCTTGACACTTGAGCAGAATTCAGTTTTTCCAACAACCAGCTTTAGCTGGATTACTGGAGAGTTCGGTAATTACTGAGCCGGAGCGGTTAGAACCATACAAGGAGAAGCTACTGTTAATCGAGACTGTCAAACACACTCCTCCCTGGGTTTTTGTGCTATTTGTTGTACTCCTGGCAATGGGTTACAGGCAAAGTAAGGATAGAACGATAAGTCGAGGTAAAGTCGCAATACTCCCTGTTGCAATGCTAGGTTTGTCGCTTTACGGTGTGTTTTCAGCTTTTGGCATAGGCCATCCCGTTGGATTGGTGTCCTGGTCCGTCGGTATTTTCATTGCCGGATTATTCAGTATCAAATTTCCTTCGCCAACAGGTGTGTCTTATTCGGCAAAAGATCGATCGTATTCGGTGCCAGGCAGTTGGCTCCCGTTGCTTTTGATGATGGTCATTTTTTTCATAAAATATGCGGTAGGTGTAATTTTAGCGCGTAAACTGCCAATTGCGAACGGGCAGTTCTTTATAGCTTCAGTCAGCCTTTGTTACGGGCTAATAAGTGGGTTGTTTCTTATCCGCGCCCTTGTCATATGGCGTTCAGCAGGGTGCAGTGATACTGCTTCTCATCATAGGCTTCATGCGGAAGCCGATACAGCCCGGCTTCGGCGAACCTGAATTTCTGTATGCCACCAAACACGGTGGCATACAGACCATCAATCCTGGTGTCCTGTCAAGTCTCATCTGTTGCATCTTACTCGGAGTCTCCGCTACGCTCCGCTTACCTGCCCTTTTGGCTTCCTGACTTCGTTGCTTCTTCGGTTACATAGCCCTGCTATGCGCCATCAGTCGCGCCTCGCAGGAAACCAAAATTGCGGCGCAAGCTTGCAACATCTAAGACTTGACAGGACACTAGCCTCCCGTCGATTATTTCGGCAGATACGGCGTGATGTCCTTCACAAAACCTTTCTTCACCTTGAAACCTTTGTTGTTCAGGGTGGCGGTGGCCTTCTCGCCGTCCTGGGCGGCCACTCGGAGGACCATCTGGGTGATGCCGGGATGCCTGTTCTCCGGCCAGCAGAACAGGCTCTGGATGTTGATGTTCTGATCCTTCAGCGTGTCAGCTACTTCGGCCAGCCGGCCGATGGTGTCTTTTACGTAGATGCTGAGGCGCACGCTCTCGTCGCTGATGCCGATCGCCTGGAGCAAGACCCCCATGACATCGGTACTGGTGATGATGCCCACCAGTTCGTCCCCATCCATGACCGGCAGGGCGCTGATCCGGTTCTGCTGCATGACGTAGGCGGCGCGCTCAATGGTGGTACTGACGGACACGGTTACCACCGTCTTCACCATGATCATCGACACAATAACCTTTTCCAGCAGATAGTTGAGTTCGTGAGTGCTGAGCGAGGTGGCGGGCGACGCCCAGTACTGCTTGAGGTCGCGGTCCGAGACGATGCCGACCAGCTTTTTCTTGGCGTTGACGACGAGAAGGTGGTCGATCTGTTTCTCCTCGATCAGGTCCCGTGCCTGAACAAGGGTGGTTTCGGGCGATACGGTGATGAGATCGGTGTGCATGATGCTGTCGATATACATGGTGTTCTTCCTCCGTGGAAAGGTCTGTTAAGTGGCCTGTTAAATATGCTGAAAACGAAAAAGTTCTGTAATTTTTCTCTATTATAGGGTGCCCGCTCGGGTTGTCAAAACAAAGAAGCGGATCGGACAGGTCTAAAATCCTGGAAGATACCTCCGGCCGCGCGGCAACCAGTTAAGGCAGCGAGACGAATCAACGGTTCCTTTCCGTGAAAAAAACCTTGCCGGGACCCGTTGCTTCAGAGTAGCTTGTTCAGTTATTTCAAGGGGTGAAAGCCGCCTCCCGGCTATGGGATAATTGTGGCCCTTCAGCCTATGTTTATCGATCAGGAGAACTTGTGAGTACAATAAAAGATACAAAGCTGTGGATGTCCGGCAACGAAGCTATCGCGCTCGGCGCCTACGAGGCCGGCGTGAAGGTTGCCTCCGGCTACCCCGGAACGCCCTCAACGGAGATTATGGAAAACCTCTCCACCTACGAAGGGGTCTACACCGAATGGGCGCCCAATGAAAAGGTCGGCCTGGAAGTGGCCATCGGCGCCTCCTTTGCCGGGGCGAGGGCCCTTGCCACCATGAAGCATGTGGGTGTCAACGTCGCCGCCGATCCGCTGTTCACCGCAGCCTACACCGGCGTCTGCGGCGGCCTCGTGCTGGTCAGCGCCGACGATCCGGAGATGCACTCCTCCCAGAACGAGCAGGATAACCGCAATTACGCCTTTGCCGCCAAAGTGCCGATGCTGGAACCCTCGGAACCGGGCGAAGCGAAAGAGATGGTGGGACTGGCCTTTGAACTGAGTGAGGAACTCGATACGCCGGTCATGCTGCGCATCACCACCCGGGTGTCCCATGTCAAAGGGGTGGTCGAAAAGGGCGTGAAGCTGAGCGCTTTTGCCGCTTGCGGCATCAACCGGAATCCAGAGAAACTCGTCATGCTGCCGGCCATGGCCAGGAAACGCCGGCTGGCGGTGGAGGCGCGCATGCAGAAGTGCCGCGAACTGGCCGAGACCGCTTCCTTCAACCGCATCGAACCTGGCGACACCAAACGCGGCTTTATTACCTCGGGCGTATCGTATCTCTATGTCAAGGAAGCCTTTCCCGAGGCGGCGGTCTTAAAGCTCGGGATGTGTTGGCCGCTGCCGGAACAGAAGATCCGCGAGTTCGCCGCCATGGTCGACGAACTCTTTATCGTCGAGGAGCTCGACCCGTTCCTCGAAACCCACATCAAGGCTATGGGCATCGCCTGTCACGGCAAGGACCGCATCCCCAACCAGGGCGAGCTGAATACTGCCATCGTCCGCCAGGCCATTGTGCCGGGCTCGGCGCCGAAGCTGTTCCAGCCGGTTGAGTTGCCCAATCGGCCGCCCAATATGTGCGCGGGATGTCCGCATCGGGGCATCTTCTACAACCTCGCCAGGATGAAGGTCTTCGTCTCCGGCGACATCGGCTGCTATACTCTGGGCTTTCTGCCGCCGCTGTCGGCCATGGATGCCTGCGTCTGCATGGGCGCCTCCATCCCCATCGCTCACGGTATCGCCAAGGCCCTCGGCGAGGACGGGTACAATAAAGTGGTTTCGGTGATCGGCGATTCGACCTTCATCCATTCCGGCATCACCGGCCTCATCAATACGGTCTACAACAATTCCGCTTCGACGCTGATCATCCTCGACAACCGCATCACCGCCATGACCGGTCAGCAGCACAACCCGGCTAGCGGCAGCACAATCAAGGGCGAAGCGGCTGCCAGCCTCGACCTCCCTGCTCTATGCCGGGCAGTGGGGGTGAAGCATGTCTATACCGTCAATCCCCATGATATCGTCGAGACGCGGAAGGTGCTGAAGGAGGCCGTCGAATTGGCCGAGCCCTCGGTCGTCATTTCTCAGGCGCCCTGTGTACTGCTGCCGGAGATGAAGGCGAAGAAGCCCATTACCTATTTCACCCATCAAACGAACTGCGTCGGCTGCATGGGCTGTATCCGTCTCGGGTGTCCGGCGATCAGCTGGACCGCGTTTGCCGAAGGCGAGGCCGAAAGCCGCGGCTATAAGAGCGCGCAGAAGGGGGTCTCGCAGATCGACGAGATCCTCTGCAACAGCTGCGGCCAGTGCGCTTCGCTCTGTAAATTCGATGCCATTACCCGAGGAGAGGGGAAATAATGAAAGAAAACGGCAATATCCTCTTTTCGGGGGTTGGCGGCCAGGGGATTCTTCTGGCCAGTGAAATTACCGCCTACAGCTTGCTTGCGGCGGGTTACGACGCTAAGAAGAGCGAGGTGCACGGCATGGCCCAGCGCGGCGGTTCGGTCACGGCCCAGCTCCGCTACGGCAAAAAAGTCTACTCGCCGCTCATCGAGCCGGGCTGCGCGGACATCCAGGTGGCTTTCGAGATGATGGAAGCGGTGCGCTATCTACCCTTTCTTCATAAAGGTAGCAAGGTGATCGTCAACACCCAGAAGATCCTGCCGCCGTCTGTTGCCACCGGCAAGGCGAGCTATCCGGACAAGGTCCTGGACGCACTCACCGAGCGGGAGATTGTGGTGGTGACGGTCGATGCCTTCGATCTCGCCCGGGAGGTCGGCGAGGTCAAGACAGCCAATATGGTCATGGTCGGGGCGCTTTCGGCCTTTCTGCCCATCGATCCGGCGGTCTGTGAAGAGGTCATCCGCACCAGGGTGCCCGAGCGTTTCCGGGAGGTCAATCTGAAGGCCTTCGCCGCCGGGCGAAAGGTCAGTCAATAAGCAGGGGGAGTAAAAATGTCGGTACATTACTGGGAAGAAGAAATGGAGACCCTGCCGCGGGTGGGGCTTGAATCCATCCAACTGCGGCGCCTGCAGCATCTGGTGCACCGGGTCTATAAAACGGTCGCGCCCTATCGCCGCAAGATGGAGGAGGCGGGGGTGAGGCCGGAAGACATCAAGAGCCTGAAGGATCTCGCCAAACTGCCGTTTACGGTGAAAGACGACCTGCGCGACAACTACCCCTTCGGCCTCTTCACCGTGCCGCTGGAGCAGGTGGTGCGGGTCCATGCCTCTTCCGGTACCACCGGCAAGCCGACCGTGGTCGGTTACACGGCAAAAGACATCGAAACCTGGTCGAATGTCATGGCGCGAGCGCTGGTCTGCGCCGGCGCCGGCAAGAACGACATGATCCACAACGCCTACGGCTACGGCCTTTTTACCGGAGGCCTCGGCGCCCACTACGGCATCGAAAAACTGGGGGCGACTGCCATACCTGTGTCCGGCGGCAACTCAAAGCGGCAGATCAACATCATGAAGGATTTCCGCTCGACCGTGCTGCTCTCGACGCCTTCCTATGCCCTGAATCTGGCCGATGCCATGGATGCCATGCAGGTCGATCCAAAGTCGCTGTCCTTGCGGGTGGGGATCTTCGGCGCCGAACCGTGGAGCGAGAGCATGCGGGAAGAGGTCGAGCGCAAACTGAACCTGAAAGCGACCGACATCTACGGCCTCTCCGAGGTCATGGGTCCGGGCGTCGCCCAGGAGTGTCTCCTCACCGACCGCGGCATGCACATCATGGAGGATCATTTCCTGCCGGAGATCATCGATCCGGAGACCGGCGAGGTCCTGCCTCCGGGCGAAAAAGGCGAACTGGTCTTCACCACGCTGACCAAGGAGGCCTTCCCGATCATCCGTTACCGGACCAAGGATATCTCCAGACTTTACTACGAACCCTGCGCCTGCGGCCGGACGCTCGTCCGCATGGAAAAAGTGACGGGCCGGACCGACGAT
>MGTI01000019.1 GCA_001799365.1 Desulfobacterales bacterium GWB2_56_26
AAAACGAGCCGCCGTGGCCCAAGCGGATCCAGGGTTTTTCGTTTTCACCGATGCAGGCCTGGAACGATCAGAGCGCCCACAACCTGCCGACCAAAGAAGAAATCGATGGCGACCTCAAGCTGGTTTCCGACAAAACCCACGCCATCCGGCTCTACACGACGGAAGGCGTTCTCGCCGAAATTCCGGCGATGGCTCAGAAATACGGGCTGAATGTGACCCTGGGGGCCTGGCTCGACAAGAACCTGGAGGAAAACGATCGCCAGATCGAGACGGTTATTCGTCTCGCCAAAGAAAACTACCGGAACGTCATCCGGGTGATCGTCGGCAACGAAGCGATCCTGCGCGGCGAATTGACGGTGGAGCAGCTAGGCAAGTACCTCGACCGGGTCCGGGAGGCGGTGGATGTGCCGGTGAGTACGGCAGAACCCTGGCATGTCTGGATCAAGGACCGGGATCTTGTTTCCCATGTCGATTTTATCGCCACCCATATGCTGCCTTATTGGGAGGGCGTGCATCTCGATCTGGCCGTCGATTATATCGTCGACCACATCACCATGCTGGAGAACGCCTTCCCGGACAAACCGATCATCATCGGCGAGGTCGGCTGGCCGAGCAACGGCCGGACCCGCAAGGCGGCGGTGGCCTCGCCCTTCAACGAGGCGACGTTTCTCAGGCGTTTCATCCATCGGGCGGAAGAGCTGAACTACACCTACTACATCATGGAGGCCTTCGACCAGCCCTGGAAGAGAACCAGCGAAGGCGCGGTCGGGGCCTACTGGGGGGTCTACGATGCCTCGCGTCAGGCCAAGTTTCCCTTTACCTCGCCAATCGTCGAACTGCCGGAGTGGCGGATTCTGGCCGGTATCTCCCTCGTCATCGCCATCATCACCTTTGCTCTTCTCCTCATCGACAGCCGGACCCTGCGCAAGCGCGGACGCGGGTTTCTTGCCTCCATCGCCTTTGTCGCCGCCACCGGAGCAGTCTGGATCGTTTACAGCTACTCGCAGCAGTACCTGACTATCTCGATGCTGGTGGTCGGCTTCCTCATGCTCTGCGGCATTATCGGCGTGGCCATCGTCCTGCTCGCCGAGGCGCATGAATGGGCGGAGGCCATCTGGACGAGCGAGGAGCGGCGCTCCTTTGCCGATATCAAGGTGGAAGACGACATGCTGCCCATGGTGTCGATCCACGTCCCGGCCTACAACGAGCCGCCCGATATGATGATCGATACCCTGAACGCCCTGGCGATGCTCGATTATCCTCGTTACGAAGTCATCGTCATCGACAACAACACCAAGGATCCGGCGGTCTGGCAACCGGTCGAGGCTCACTGCCAGACCCTCGGGCCCCGTTTCCGCTTCTTTCACGAGGACCCGCTGGCTGGCTTCAAGGCCGGGGCCCTCAACTATGCCCTGGCCAAGACCTCGCCGGAGGCCGGCGTCATCGCCGTTATCGACAGCGACTACATGGTCACCCCCAACTGGCTGCGGGATCTGGTCCCGCAGTTTCTGCGGCCGGAAGTGGCGATCGTGCAGGCGCCGCAGGACTACCGCGATGACGGGGAGAACCTGTTCAAGGCCATGTGTTACGCCGAATACCGGGGCTTTTTCTATATCGGCATGGTGACCCGCAACGAACGGAATGCCATTATTCAGCACGGCACCATGACCATGGTGCGCAAGTCGGTGCTGGAAGAGGTCGGCCGCTGGGCGGAATGGTGTATCACCGAAGATGCCGAGCTGGGGCTGAAGATCTTCGAGAAGGGCTACGAGGCCCTCTATGTCGCCAAATCCTACGGCCGCGGCGTCATGCCGGATACCTTCATCGATTTCAAGAAGCAGCGCTACCGCTGGGCCTACGGGGCGGTGCAGATCATGCGCCACCATGCCAAAGCGTTACGCCGCCGGGACCAGAGCCGGTTGACCTACGGCCAGCGATATCATTTCATTGCCGGCTGGCTGCCGTGGCTGGCGGACAGCATCAATCTTGTCTTTACGCTCGCGGCACTCGTCTGGACGCTGGGCATGATTCATTTCCCCCGGGTGATCGATCCGCCGATGATCATCCTCTCCGCCGTGCCGCTGGCCTTTTTCGTCTTTAAAATGGCCAAGATGTTTTATCTCTACCGGAGCCGGGTCAGGGCGTCCATCCCGCAGACGTTAGCCTCGGCGGTGGCGGGTCTCGCGCTCTCCCATACCATAGCCAAGGCCATGCTGTTCGGCATGGTGACCAAGAGTCTGCCTTTCTTCCGCACGCCGAAAAAGGTCCAGGGGCGGGCTTTCTGCTACGCCTTGCAGTCGGCCAGGGAAGAGGGTTTGATGGCTCTTGCCCTGCTCCTGGGGGTGGTGACCCTCATCAAGCTGCAGGGTGTGGAAACCCCCGATGTTCTGGTGTGGATCGTGGTCCTGCTGGTTCAGTCGATCGCCTATTTTGCCGCGATCGCCATGTCCGTTGTCAGCGCCTTTGCCAGGCTGCCCGCCAAGTTGATCGATAAGATTACGGCGACGCCGCCCACGGCCAGAACGCCGGTGGCCACAGAAGAGGTCCCGGCCGGGGAACCGCCGAGCGGTGCAACACCGAACTGATTGGAGGGTCGGGCTGACACCAAGCCTGGCCCCTCATTTTTCTTCGCGGATGGCGGCGAATTTCGCGCCGGTGAGGCTGGCCAGATCGGCCGGTTTCAGCTCGATGTCGAGACCTCGTCGTCCGGCGCTGACGAAGATGGTGGGATAATCGGTTGCTGAGCTGTCGATGAAGGTCGGCAGCCGTTTTTTTTGCCCTAAGGGGCTCACCCCGCCGAGGACGTAGCCGGTCGACCTTTCCACTGCCCCTTTCTCGGCCATCGCCGCCTTTTTGACCCCTGCCGCTTTAGCCATCAGCTTCATGCCGAGCATCGCCGAAACCGGAATGATGCCGACGGCGAGGCTGCCGTCGTCGAGTTCCACCACCAAGGTCTTGAAGACCCTCGCCTCGTCCAGCCCAAGTTTTTCGGCCGCCTCTTTGCCGTAGGAGCCGGTCGCGGGGTCGTGGACATACTGGTGGACGGTGTAGGGGATTTTCGCCTTCTTTGCCGCATTGATGGCCGGGGTCATGGTAATTTGTTGGTCCTTTCCGATGATTCTTGATCTTTTTCGTTTCTCTCAGCCAGAAGAACGCCGGTGCCGGAACAATCCGGGCAATCCTCCCAAGTGAGCATGAACCTGCTTTCGCCTGCGAAATACGAAGTCTGTCCCGAACCGCCGCAGCCCGGGCAGGGAGTATTTTTTGTCACGAAATTTCTCTTGTCGTTCATTTTGCCGGTCCGGTACGGGTTGAAATTCTTGAGATTATTGCAGCAATGATAACGCGCCAGGCTGAGAATTCGCAACAGTTTTGCTTCTCCAAACCCTGAAGTTCCCAGAAATGGCTTTAAAAATATTGACAGACAGGACGAACCGATGTACCTATTAAGTAATAACTGAATCGGATAGTGACATGGACGAGAACAAACAAGCCGAACTCTTTAAGGTACTGAGTGTCGAATCCCGCATCAGGATCATCGCACTGCTTAAGCAGCGTGGTCCCCTCGGGGTGGGCGAACTGGCCGAGCTTCTCAAGATCACTCCCTCGGCGGTGTCGCAGCATCTGAAGGTGCTGCGCTATGCCGGCCTGGTCCGCTCGGAGAGGAAGGGGTACTGGCTGCCCTACGAGATCGATCCGGTGGCGCTGGATCAGTGCGGGCAATTGCTGACTCAGGTCTGCACCTGCGGCTGCAAGGGCACCGGCAAGGTTCGGGAAGGGGTGTTGGCGAAAGTCGACGATAAGCTCGCCCTGCTCACGCAATACGAGCGGGAACTTCGCAAGGAACTCGAAGCCGTGCAGGCGAAAATTAAGGATATAGTGGTGGAAGAGTAGCCCGAGCAATTTTTTTTGCCGATTTAATTAAGTAATTGCTTCATAACTGAATAAACGAATCAGGTCGGCAGTGACTTCTGGAAAGGAGGGATGCATGGAAGGAAAAATTGGCTGTACCCAACAAGAGATTACAGAGCTGACCGGACGCATCGCCAGGGGGCGCATCGCCCCGACCGCCGGAGACCGCGATACCAAAGGAGCCTTTCCCCGCGAGGCGGTTGAGCTTCTCGGGGCAAGCGGCATCCTGGGCATGATCCTCGCTGCAGAGCATAACGGGGTTGGTGCGAACCGGGCGGCATTTGCCGCCATGACGGCCGAGCTAAGTGGTGCCTGCGCTTCCACGGCGCTGGTTGCGGTCTCCCATATGGTGGTGGAGAAGGCGATCGAGTCGGCGGCAACGGTTGCCGTTGCGGATAAATGGCTGGCCAGGCTGGCCACCGGCCGTGCCCTTGGCGCCTTTGCCGTCCACGAAGCCGGCTCCGGCAGCAATGCCGGGGCGATTGCCACAAAGGCCAACAGGGAAGGCAACAACTATATCGTCAACGGCTCGAAATTTTTTATTACCTCGGCAGGCGAAGCGGATGTCTATCTGGTGCTGGTCAGGACCGATCCGGAAAAAGGGCCTCAGGGCATGAGTGTTCTCTTGATCGAGAAGGATACGCCAGGGCTTTCCTTCGGCCTACCCGAAGACAAAATGGGGTTGAGGGGGACGTCCTCGCGGGAGATGTTCTTCGACAACTGCCGGGTTCCCCTCGAACATCTTATAGGCGCAGAAGGCGGCGGCCTTCAGGTGATCGGGCAGAATCTGGTCGGCTGGGGTTTTTTCGGCGCCGCCGGCATCTCGGCCGGCATTGCCCGGCAGGCTACCCGACTGGCGGTGGATCATGCCCGGGAACGAAAGATTGCCGGGCTACCGATCGGTGCCCATCAGGCGGTCCAGACCCTGCTGGCGGACATGATCCTCCAAACGGAGGCGGCCGAGTCATTGATCGCCTCCTGTGCCGGCCGGGCCGATGGTGCACCGGCAACGGCGGCCATCAACGGCATCAAGGCCAAGCTCTTCGCTTCCGAGCGGGCGGTGGAAGTGGCCGACAGGGCAATCCAGGTCATGGGCGGTCACGGCTACTGTCGAGACTATACCGTCGAACGATTGTTCAGGGACGCGAGAGGCCTCATGCTCCATTTCAAGACCTCGGAACTGTTGCGCCAGGATCTGGCGAGATGGGCCTTGGATGTTTGAGGGTGCGGTCCGTTGCCATACCGGCGAAACCGCGTAATGATAAAATTCTTAAAAAGACCGGAAAGGAGGTGATTGCAAATGTCGGAAAAGAAAGCCCCCAAAACCATCCCCTGCGGATGTGGTTGTCAGTCTTCACCGAAAAAAGACGGTGAAGCCGCGGCCAAAAAAGAGAAAAAGTCCAAAAAGTGACGGTTGAAAGAATGCCGGCCGGGTGGCTGCCCATTGCCACTGGCCGGCATTTGCAATGTGAAGGAGGTTCACCTGAGCAGGCGGAAAAAGGTATTGCCGTCTCCCGGCCGTTGAACTAGGATGGGGGCCGATATTGAAGCGCAGTCTACCGTTTACAACGGTTTTGGCGGCCGAAAACCCACGCAGCCCCAAGTGAGCGAGACACAGTTTGGTTAAAAAAATAGTCAGGTTTTCCGACCGGGAAGGTCTTCCGGGTGGTCGGAGTTTTACCCCGCCGGCCTGGGGCCAACCGAAAATCAGGGTGAAGTTCATGCACCGCGGCCTGCGCCGCGGCCGGTCCCATGCCACCTTTCTCCGGCAGTTTCCCGGCAACTATCCTCAGTGGGGCGAGTGCCTGTTCGATTTCGATGTGGACTGTCGCGATTATGACTGGCTGGTGGTCTATCAGGACCTGCCCCGCGACGACACCTTTTTCACCGAAGAGAAACTCGCCTGTCCGAAGGAAAAAACCCTGCTCATCACCGGTGAGCCGTCCACAATCACCGTGTTCGGCACCGACTACCTGCGCCAGTTCGGCTGCATTCTCACCTTCCAGGAACCCTGGGCGATGCGGCATCCGAACGTCATCTTCCACCATCCCGGACTGATGTGGCATTACGGGCTGCCCTTCGATGAAGGGGAGTTTATCACCTTGGATATGCTGGCGGCCAGCCCGCCCCCGGAAAAAACGAAAATAATCTCCACCGTCTGCTCGCAGCGGACCGGCAACGTCACTCTCCATTCCACCCGGGTCGATTTCACCTGGCAGCTGAAGGACGAATTGTCGGAGCTGGATATCTACGGCCATGGCGTCAATCCCATGAACGACAAGGCCGAGGCCCTCGACGCCTACATGTTTCATATCGCCGTGGAAAACCACGTCTACGATCACCACCTCACTGAAAAGCTGCCGGATGCCTTTCTCGGCTATACCCTGCCGTTCTACCATGGCGCTCCTAACGCTGCCGACTATTTCCCGAAAGAGAGCTTCATCCCCATCGATATCAATGACTATGAGCGATCAAGGGATATCATTAAAAGCCATCTGGCCAATAATGAGTATAAGGACCGTCTGCCGTATATTGTCGAGGCGCGCCGCCGGGTGCTGGAGGAGCAGAATCTCTTCGCCATCGTCAGCAACAAGATCATTACGCAGGACCGTGAAATACAGTCATCCACCATGGGTTGCGTAATTCGCAACCGCTCCACCATGCGACTCAAGAATCCTCTCGCCGGCATCCGCAGCTTGACCGAAAAGGCGGCGATCAAGACCTATCACCGGTTCACCTTCAAGTTCCGCAACAAAAAGCGGGAACTCTGATCTTCGCTCAAGGCGGAGCTTGCGGACACCGGGCAAAGCGGATAGGCTTGCAGAAACCGAGACCTTTATACGTAAATGCTTGCCGGCGGATAACCGGCGCAGAAGAAGGGTGGATGGAACTGCAACTTCCCGAGATTTTTTCTGTGAGAGCGATACTTGTGGCGCGTCGGATCCTGTTGCGGCAGTTTCCCGTCGAATCGGCGCTGGCCATCACCCCCATGCTTTTCTCCCAAGGCGAGAAAAGCTGTGTCGCCTTGTTCCGGTATGGTGTTGCGGTCTTTGTCAATATTTCTCCGCTGGAGCAGCAGCACCTGATCGATAGAACACTGCAACCCTATCTCGAACAGCCTATCGAGGGAGGAGAAGCAGAGAACATCGAGGTGGCGATTGCGCCCGATCAGGAGGAGCGGGTCCAGGGGGAGCGGATCACCCTGTGCGAAGGCTCGATTCCCCGGCTGCAGCTCCTGGTCGAAGTGATGGCCCGCTCGGTGCTCCTGGCCGACTATGAGGCTCGGATCAACCGCAGTTTCGATATGGTGGAGCCGCTCGCCGAGAAACTGAGCAAAAGCAAGGGGCCGCGGACCGGGGGACAGCTTCTGCAGACCATCGGCACGGCGCTGGCTACCGAGCACGACATGGTGGGTCGCGCCGCCGTGACCGAAAAGCCCGACCTCCTGTGGGAACATTCCGAACTGGAGGGGCTTTATCTGATGCTCGAAAACGACTTCGAGTTGCGCGAGCGGGATACGGCCCTGGTGCGCAAGATCAATCTGGTCTCCCGTACCGCCCAGACCTCGCTCGAACTGCTCCAGTCCCGGCGCAGCCTGAGGGTGGAATGGTATATCGTCATTCTGATCGTGGTCGAGATCCTCCTCACTCTGTTCGATCTCTTTGTCCGTCAACATTAACAATTCATCGAGTCATGAGTCAGATCCCCAAAAACGTCGCCGAATTTCTGGCGGCCCACGGTCTCGCCGCCCTTGAATTCGAACCGGGCTCGACCCCCACGGCGGAAACCGCCGCCGCCCGAATAGGCGTCCCGGTCGGCCAGATCGCCAAATCGATGCTGTTCAAGGGCAAGGACGGCACCTTTCGCCTGGTGGTGGCCGCCGGCGACAAACGGGTCAACAGCAGCCTGTTGAAGAAGGCCGCCGGCTGCAAGCACCGCATGGCCACCCACGACGAGACCCTGGCGGCGACCGGCTTCCGGCCGGGCGGGGTCTGCCCTTTCGGTCTTGCCGGCAGGGGGGTGGAGATACTTCTGGACACCTCCCTCGACGAATATGCCACAATCTATCCCGCCGCCGGCACCGACGCCACCGGCGTGCCCATGAGTCCCACCCGGCTGGTCGAGGTGACCGGTGGCGTCAGGGTGCAGGTCACCGGCGGGGGAGAATAGAGTCGCCGAAGCGATCGACCGGATGCGTTACCTGCTGGGTTATGTGTTGCAACGATACGGTTCCAAAGGGTTTAAGCTTCATCCTGATTTTCTTTCCTTCGTTAAAGATTTAATACTTGATTATCTGTCCATTTTTTTCTATATAACGAACTTTTCGGAGAAAATGGCAGGAATTGTAACTGGTTCAGGCAATGGACCCGGCTTTTTCGCGGTGTACCGGACAGTGGCGATTTACGGGTGTTCGCCCAAATTATGAAAGACGGTTTTTTTCTCGCCTGGTCCATTTGGTTGTTGTTTGATAATTGCCGATTGAAAAACGGTGTCGGCTTTATAACGGAAGACGGAACTCCAGACCATGGCGGGACAGGCAGTACAGCATACGGATTCGGAACTCTATCCACTCAGCCACGGTCAGGAAGCCCTGTGGTTTTTGTACAACCTGTCCCCGGCGCATTGCGCGTACAATATCAATGTTGCCTGGCATATCGAGTGTGAGCTCGATACAGCCTTCCTGACGAAGGCCTTGCAGGCCATTGTCGATACTCATCCCTCGCTGAGGGCGACCTTTGTGGCGGTGGATCGGGGCGAGGTGCGGCAACGGGTTCGCCGGGAGATGAGGCTTGACTTTCAGGAGGTGGACGCTTCCGGCTGGAGCCGCGATCAACTTCACCAGACCATCGTCCGGGAGACCTATCATCCCTTCGACCTGACGGAGGGACCAGCCTTGCGATGGCGGCTGTACCGCTCCAGCAGGACCGAGTACGTCCTGCTCCTCAGCATTCATCATATTGTCACCGATTATGGCTCCATCGTCATGATGATGGAGGAACTGTCGGTGATGTTTGCCGAGGGGCGGATCATTGCCACCGGTGCCACGAATGATTTCTCCTATGGTGACTTCGTCCTGGCGCAGCGGCAGAGATTGTCCGGCAAGCATGAAGATAAGCTCTATCGGTTCTGGCAAAAGCAGCTTGAGGGCAAGGTTGAGCCGCTCTGCCTGCTCACCGATCACCCCCGGCCGCCGGAGCTCAACTATCGCGGCGATCAACTGACGTTTGCCCTTCCCGCCGACCTTGCCGGCAGGCTGCGTCTGGTCGCCCGGCGGGAGGGTATCGGTGTCAATGTCCTCTGCCTTGCCGCCTACGCTCTACTGCTGCACCGCTACAGCCGGCAGCCGCACATTCTTGTCTCCATTCCCGTGACCGGCCGAACCCTGAAGCATCGCAATGTCTCCGGTTATTTTGTCAATCCGGTGGTCCTGGCGCTCGATTTCGATAACGAGCAGGACGGACTCTCCCTGATCCGGCAGGTGCAGCAGCGGCTGTTCAATGCCATCCTGCACAAGGACTACCCCTTCCCCAGACTGGTTTCGGCCTTCGCCACGAGCCGGCGGAGCGATCTGGCCCCGGTTTCCCAGACCATGTTCAACTGGCTGGATTTTAAAACGTTTACCAAGAACGAGCGGTTGGTAGAGGTGACCGGACAAAGGACGATCGAGTGGCGCATCGGCGAGATGGTTTGGCAACAGTACGATCTGCGAGGCCAGACCGACGATTTCGATGTGGTCCTGGAAATCTGCCATGGCCGGGAAAGCGATCTTGTCCATCTGCAATACAACGAAAACCTCTTTGCCCGAAAAACCGTGGAGGGGATGGCGGACCACTATCTCACCCTGCTCTCCGCCATGGTGGAGATGGCCGAGGTCCCGGTCAGCAGGTTACAGTTGATGGGGCCGGACGAGCGGAGCCTGATCCTGAGCGAGTGGAGTAACTGTCGGCGGTCCGTAACAGAGTATGTCGGGATGCATCGGCGGTTTGAAGAGCAGGTTCTTCAGCAGCCCGATGCCCTTGCCCTGATCGACGGTCGCCAGGAGTTTACGTATGCCGAGCTGAACCGACTTGCCAACCAGGTGGCCCACTCTCTTTCGGGGTTCGGTGTGGGTCCGGGAACCCTGGTCGGCGTCTGCCTGCAGAGATCGGCGCGGGCGGTGATCAGCCTGATGGGGATAATCAAGGCCGGTGCCGCCTACGTTCCTCTCGATCCTGATTATCCCCGGGAGCGCCTTGCTTTCATGGCGGCCGATGCCGGTATTTCCCTGGTGCTCACCGAAAATGACTGCCGTCAGGCGGTGCCCGCGGGAGCGCATGAATTATTCCTGGTCGATGAGCGGTGGCCGGAGATCCTGCGGCAGGATGAGGAAAATTCGGACCGGGAGATCGGTGCCGCAGATCTCGCCTATGTGATCTATACCTCCGGGTCGAGCGGGCGGCCCAAGGGGGTGGCCGTCGAGCATGGCGGCGTCTCGGCCCTGATCGATTCCTACGGCCGGGTTTTTTCCGAATCCGAGAGAGCCTGTCTGGGTGCGGTCACGTCTCTCAATTTCGACATCTCGGTGATGGACATCTTCGCCACTCTGGGACTGGGCGGCACGCTGATCCTGGTTGCCGACCCCATGGCCCTGGGCGAACTTGCCGCCCGGGAGCGGATCAGGCTGATCGTCGCCGCCCCCTCGACCCTGGCCTCACTCTTGAAGATTGGAGCCATCCCTAAGTCGGTTACGACCATTGGCCTGGGCGGCGATCTGGTCAGGCAAAGCCTGGTGGACGCCCTGTACGGACTCGGCCATATCCGGCGGGTCTACAACATGTACGGACCGACCGAGGAGACCGTCTGGGCCACCTGCGCCCTCATCCCGCCCCATGCCGCGGGCGCTCCCCATATCGGCCGGCCGATAGCCAAAACCGAAGCCTACATCCTGGACAGCTTTCTGCAGCCCGTCCCGGCCGGCGTTCCCGGGGAACTTTGCCTCGGCGGGCCGGGGGTGGCGAGGGGGTATCTCAATCGCCCGGAGCTGACCGCGGAACGGTTTGTTGCCCATCCGTTTTGCGAGAATGGAGAAGGCCGGGCAAGGCTGTATCGGACCGGGGATCTGGCCCGGTTTCGTCATGACGGCAATATCGAATTCCTGGGGCGCATCGATGCCCAGGTCAAGATCCGGGGCTTTCGTATCGAGCTGGGCGAGATCGAGACGGTGCTGCAGCAGCATCCTGAAATTACCGAGGCAGTAGTGGTTGCCCGTGAGGATCACCACGGGGAGAAATTCCTCCAGGCCTGCGTCGTGGCCAAGACGCCTGGGCAGCCGGATGAAGAGGGAGTGCGGGCATACCTGCGGAAGAAGCTGCCCGGCCATATGGTGCCCTCGGCCATCACGATGGTCGCAGAATTGCCGATCGGCCCCAGCGGCAAGATCGATCGCCGGGCGCTGCCCGAACCGCAGTACCAGCCGTCGGCAGCGGGGCAAGAGCCTGTCGAAGGCGGAGAGACTGTGGCACTCGTATGCCGGATCTGGCAGGAGGAACTGGGATGGGATGGATTTGGCCTCGACGAGAATTTCTTCGATATCGGCGGCCATTCCCTCATGATGGTGGCGGTTTTCTCCCGTCTCAAGGAATTGCTCGGCGACCGTCTGCGGCTCACCGATCTCTATAGATACCCGACCGTTCGTTCCCTGGCCGAATTTCTATGTGGCCGGAAAGATGGGTTGGAGAAAGGCCGGCCCGGCCGTCCGATAACGACGAGACCTGTGGCCGGGGAGGGCAAGGTGGCGATCGTCGGTATGGCCTGCCGTTTTCCTGGCGCGCCGGACAAGGACCGGTTCTGGGAAAACATCAAAGGCGGGATCGAGTCGATCGGCGAGTTTTCCGATCGGCAGCTTGCGGCAGATGGCGTTGCAGCAGATTTGCGGAACAACAGGAATTTCGTTAAACGTTCCGGCCGGTTGGAGGGCATCGACCTGTTCGATGCCGAATTCTTCGGCATCCCTCCGCGCGAGGCGGAAACGATGGATCCCCAGCATCGCCTCTTTCTGGAATGCGCCTGGCATGCCCTGGAGGATGCCGGGATCGATCCCGAACGGACTGAGGAACTGATCGGCGTCTACGGCGGTTGCGGCTTCAACGCTTACCTCGCCGGACACCTCGGAAACAAGAAGGGACAGGCGGAAGGCCCGGGTCAGATCAACCTCTTGCTCGGCAACGGCGGCGATTTTTTGAGCAGCCGTGTCGGTTACAAACTGAACCTTAAAGGACCGACGGTCGGCGTCCAGACCGCCTGCTCCACCTCGATGACCGCTCTGCACATGGCCGTAAACGGCCTGCTGCAGGGCGACTGCGATATTGCACTGGCCGGCGGGGTCTCCCTGGGCGATCTGCAGCACGGCTACCTCTACCAGGAGGGCATGATCCTGTCCGCCGAGGGTCGGTGCCGACCCTTCGACGACCGGGCCGACGGCACCGTCCCCAGCCAGGGGGTGGGAATCGTGGTGCTGAGAAGGCTTGCCGAGGCGCTCGATACAGGCCATCATATCTATTCGACGATCCTCGGCACGGCGGTCAACAACGACGGCGGCGGCAAGGCCGGGTTTACGGCGCCTTCCCCGGCAGGGCAGGCCGCGGTGATCGGTGCGGCCCAGGCGCGGGCAGGTATTTCCCCGGATTCCATATCCTATGTGGAGGCGCATGGAACCGGAACCAAGGTCGGCGACCCCATCGAAGTTGCCGCTCTCGCCAAGGTGTTCGGGACGGGAGACGGGGCAGCTTCCTGCGCCCTCGGTTCGGTCAAGGCCAATATCGGGCATCCGGATGCCGCCGCGGGCATCGCCGGCATCATCAAGACTGCTTTAGCCCTGAAGCACCGCGTCCTCCCGCCGCAGATCAACTTCGCCAGCCCCAACCGCGAGATAACTTTTGCCGGGACGCCGTTTTTCGTCAACACCGAGCTGCGGTCCTGGGCCACCGACCGACTGCTGCGTCGGGCCGGAGTGAGTTCGTTTGGCCTGGGCGGCAGCAACGGCCATGCGGTGCTTGAGGAACCGCCGGAAAAAACGGCGATCCAAAGCGAACAGGCCGACTGGCAGCTGTTGCCGTTTTCAGCCACACGTCGCGAAACCCTCGCCAAGGTAGCGGAAACCCTCGCCGCCTATCTGCAAGACCATCCCGAGGCAAGTCTTCAAGATATCGCCTATACCCTGCAGCTCGGTCGAACAATGTTGCCGTGTCGGGAATTCATCGTGGCCGACAGCGTATCGTCGGCCATAAGCCAGCTGACGAGCTTTGCTTCGGGGATCTGCGAACCTCGCGACCCTTCGGTGTCTCCCCGGGCCTCTCTGCTCCTTGACCTGGGTAGACAGTGGCAACAGGGGCAGAAGATCGACTGGTTGAAGCTCCATGACGGGCGGCGGGATCTGCTACCCCTGCCGGGCTATCCTTTCCGGCGGCAACGCCACTGGATTGACCGACGGATTGAGGATGGATTGCCCGACGCACGCTGTGCCTGCGAACCGCAGGCAGAGGGTGAGGCGGCGAAAATACAGTCGAACGTCGTTCCGCAAGGGAATAGTAGTGCGGACGAGACGGAACTGGTTATCGCCGGCATCTGGGAGGAGTATCTCGGCCTCGGCAAGTACCGAAGCGATGACGACTTTTTCGATTCGGGCGGCGATTCGCTCCTGGCGGTGATGATGCTCGAGCGGCTCAGGGGCCGCTTCGGCCTGGAGTTGACGGGCGATGTTCTTATCGGCCGGTCGACTCTCGGGCAGCTGGCGGACTATATCCGGGAACAGCTCCGGAACCGGTCGACCAAGGCCAGCGGCGTCGAGCCGGAGTATGCGGTCCGGCTGAAACCGGGTTCGTCATCCTGCCCGCCTTTATTCCTGTGTCATCCGGGTGCGGGACATCTCTATTTTTATCTCGATCTCGTCAAGCATCTCGACATTCCGGGGGCGGTCTACGGCATCGAGGCCATGGGGCTGAGAGCAACCGAGCAACCGCTGCCGACCATCGAGGCCATCGCCCGCCATCATCTCCGGCAGATTCGGCTGATCCAGGGCCGGGGCCCGTATTGGCTCGGCGGTTCTTCCTTCGGCGGCATGGTTGCCTATGAGGTGGCCCAGCAGCTCCTGGCCCTGGGCGAGGAGGTTGAGTTCCTCTACATGGTGGATACGCCCGGGCCGGGCCATATGATCGGGCCGATTAAGAGCAATGCCCATATCCTCAGCCATCTGTTTTCGGATTTTTTCAATAATCGGCAACAGATGATGAAACAACTTCTGGTGCTCGAGGACGAGCCGCAGAAGCAGATCGAATTCATCGTGCAGCAAGCCCACTCCCTTGGCAAGAAAGGCCTAATTCCGACGGATTTTGGCCACCACTTTTTGACTATGGTAAAAACTCACGTTGAGGCGATGCGAAGCTACGCTCCTCAACCCTATCCCGGCTTTTTGCTCTACTTCAGACAGGGGGAACCAATGGCCGAATATTCTTCCCATGCCGAAATGGCATGGCTGCCGATGGCCGAAAAAGGTGCGGATGTCTATACCGTAACGGGCAACCACATTACCATGAACTTTGCCCCCCATGTATTGAGGATAATCGCACATTTGAAAAGATATATCGAAGAACTGTTAAAGACCAAAAACTCTTCGCCATGAAGAGAGGGTACTCAAGAGAAATCGCTATGGTAGAAAAAAACGAAGTAGTCAAAGGCATCTGGGCAATTCTTGCCAGGCTGAACGAGGAAATGGATCTGGCGTTGACGGTTTCGGCAGAGATGCCTTTGATCGGCGGGGAGTCGGGAATCGATTCGGTGGCTTTTCTGAATATGATCAGTCTGATCGAAGAATGGCTCGACCGGGAATACAGCTGTTACAGTCCTATTATCGCACCTGATGAAAACTTTAGTCCAACCGGCACGTTTGGCAGTATCGATCGACTCGCCGAGCATCTGGTAAAGCTGATTGAAGAGGAGCGGGAAGGCAGTGTCTAAAGTCGTGCTGATTACCGGTACGAGCCGGGGGCTGGGGAAGTTCCTGATCGATCATTATCTCGATAGAGGCTTTACTGTGCTCGGTTGCAGCCGCTCGTCGGTCAGTAACGAGAGAGCCGGTTATCACCACTATTGCCTGGATATAGGTGACTCCAAGGCCTCGGCAAAACTCTTCGTCGACATAAGAAAGGTCCATAAACGTCTTGATATCCTCATCAACAATGCTGCCGTCTTCTCGAAAAATCTGGTCGCCATGACCACCGATTCGGCCATTGTCGAGATGGTCGACACCAACCTCAAGGCGGCCATGGTCTTTTCCAGGGAAGCGTGCAGAATAATGCAAAGGAACGGGTTCGGGAGGATTGTCAACATATCCTCGATTGCCGTACCGCTCAAGGAGAGGGGCGCCGCCGTGTATGCGGCTTCAAAGGCGGCTCTGGAGCATTTCGGAGAGGTTTTGGCAAGAGAGGTCTATGGCGACGGGATTACGGTAAACAATGTCTCCCTTTCCCTGGTAAAAGGATCGGGGATGCTGGAACTCCTCTCAAGCGAGGTAAGAGAGCATATGCTGGCGCGAACCGTTGCCGGGCAATATATATCGATAGATGATGTTGTCCATGTCATCGATTTCCTCATCGACGAGGGATCGAAAAATATCACCGCACAGACCATTTGTGTGGGAGGGGCATGAATTGGACCGGCAATGAGAACGCAAATAGTAGATATCGCATATTACCTGCCTGAGAGAACTGAGTCCAACACGGAGCTGAGCAGGAAAAACCCCGCTTGGAATCTGGATATGGTCGTCCAGAAAACCGGCGTGTATACCCGTTATATCGCAGACAGTGAGCAGACGGCTGTCGACTTGGGGCAAAGGGCTGTTGACAGGCTGGCTCTTCGTAATCCGGGTCTCCTGGATCACATAGATGGCCTGATTTTTTGTTCGGTAACGGAAGATTATCAATTTCCCAGAAACAGTTATGTGCTCCATGAGCGCCTCAATCTGCCGCACTCAGTTTTCTGTCTAGATATCGGTTTGGCATGTTCCGGCTTTGTCTATGCCCTGGCTGTGGCCCACGGTTTGCTGCATGCCGGAGTCCTCAAAAACATCATTCTGGTGACAGCGGATACCTATTCGAAATGCATCAGCGAAAAAGATCGTGCCACCAAACTCCTGTTTAGTGACGGGGCGGCGGCAACATGGCTCGGCGTTTCTGGTTCGAGCGCGGGGCTCATTGATATCGACTGCGGATCTTTCGGCAAAGGTTTTGATGGCGCCTGGGTGCCCGCCGGCAGGGCGCGGAGGCCTTCTTCCGTCGATACACTGTGCGAGAGGGAGGATGCGAGCGGCAATATCCGCACCTTGGAGCAATTGCACATGGATGGCAAGCGGATGCTTGCCATGGTAGGTTCCCTGGTACCGAAACAGGTGCGACAGCTTTTACAGCGCAACGGACTCACTGTGGAAGATATCGATTTGTTCGTTTTCCATCAGGCAAGCAAGCTGGTCCTGGACTCTCTCGAAAAACTGCTCAGGTTACCTTATGATAAAAATTTCAGGAATCTTACGGAGGTTGGCAACATAACGTCTGCGTCAATTCCCGTTGCCCTCAAGAATGCATTGGAAGACGGGAGGTTGAAAAGAGGAGACAGGATAGTCATTTCAGGGTTCGGGGCGGGTTTTTCCTTTGGATCGGCCATACTGGAGATGTAACTGGATGGCCTGGATCACCTATAATCATTGGCCTTTTTATACTAAGTCTGGTAAAAGAAAGGTATTATGCAGATAGGTAAATTCCATTAGTTCCTTCGAATTTTTTGGGTTTAGGAAAAACTCTATGAATGGCTTAAAAATATTTTTGCTCGTCGGTTTGGCAATTGCGATCTGCAGTCCGAATACATACGCTGCCGACAACACCTCGATCGTTCCAGCGGACATCCTGAAAATGTCTTTCGAGGAAATGATGAATATCAAGATAACCACGGCCGGCAAGAAGGAGGAGAGAGTTGCCGATATTCCGGCCAGCGCGGTGATCATTACCCGGCGCGATATCGAAAAATACGGCTATATGAGTCTCGAGGAAATTCTCGAAAACGTTCCGGGAATGTATGCCATCGACGATTTTGCCGGCTATCGCAAGACTTTTGGCGTCCGCGGTTTTTATGCGGGGTACCCGCGGAATATCATTTTCCTGATCAATGGTGTCGCCCAGACGGAAAGCCTTTTCGATTATAACGAGATGTCCAATTTCAACATTCCGGTGGAGGCGATCGACAGGATCGAGGTGGTCCGGGGACCGATGTCGGTGCTGTACGGCCAGGGGGCTTTTTTCGGCGCCATCAACATCATTACCAATTCCCCCGATGACAATACCAGCCTCGTGGCCGCCTCCCTCGGCAACGGCAAGGAAAAAGCCGCCGCCAAGGGCTCGGGGACGCAGGGCGATTTCAATTATTCTCTCAGCGCGGGACTCTCAAACGACGACGGCCCCAACCACAAGCTGTCGAAGATGGTCACCAACATGGCTGCTCTGAGGCCATGGGGCATCGACGCGACCAACGATACCACGGAAGACAAACTGGAGCGCGGTTCCGGGAATTTCATTTTTTCCGGCAAGTATAAAGGCTTCTATACCGACCTGATGTTCAACAGGAGCAGTGACGAGGTTTTCGTCTTCAGGCCTTCGGTCACCGATGGCAGTACCTATGACCGGGAGATGGCGATAGCCTCGCTCGGCTATGAAACCCAGGTGACCGATGATGTCCGGCTCAACGGCAAGATGGCATACCACAACTTCAACTTCAACCTCAACTGGGATATCGCCAGCAGTGCCTTCACCGGTACGGAGGCGGGGGAAACTAGCGGTGGTTCCGACTACTTTGAATACGAACTTGATACCTTTGTGAACCTTGCCAAGAATCTCGAGATGACCACGGGAGTATATTACAAATATACCACGGATACCCGTTTCAACGGAGAACTACCCATCTTCAGTATTTCGGAAAAAGCGACCACCAACGACGAGATCGACCTGTGGGCGGTCTTTGCCCAAGCAAACTACACGCCGTGGGAAAAGATACGCTTTGTGACGGGATTACGCCTGGAGCAGATGCTGGAATATGGATTGAACTATGACCGTAATCCCGGAAGCGCATCATCATCCCGCACCACAGGCTCCTATGACGAAGACGAAATCGAGTTTATCCCGAGCTTCGCTACCATCTATTCGTTCAATGACCGGAACATCGTCAAGCTGTTATACGGTAAAGCCATTGCCCGGGCCTCGTTTTTCCAGAACAGGGATCAGGTTAAGGATAATCTGCCGAATCTCGAAACCGAAGAGATCCATACCTTCGAAGCAAACTATATTGCAACGCCGTCATCCGACGTCACCGTCAATTTTTCCCTGTTCCACAATATCCTGGATAATCTCATCGTTCGGACCGTCTCCGCGGAAACCGGCAGTCTGACCACATACTTTGCCAATGGCGGGCAATTGGTCACCGACGGCGCGGAGTTATCCCTGCAGGTCAAGCCGCTTGCCAAACTGCTGACCGAGCTGAGTCTGACCTACCAGGATACCGAAGACCAGCGGGATGGCTTCGAGGATATCGAG
>MGTI01000020.1:0-304 GCA_001799365.1 Desulfobacterales bacterium GWB2_56_26
CTCCACGAGGCCGGCCTGCAGCTGAAAGCTGCTGATTGCCGCTTTCGTTCCCGAGCCGAGTTGGCCGTCAATCTCCCCGGTATAGAAACCGCGCTGCGAAAGTCTCTCCTGCACCTCAATCTTTTCCTCGGCGTTGAGCGAGCCGTCGGCACGGGGCCAGGATTGCACCACGCCCCGATGGCCGGCGAGCCGGTCGGAGAGCAGACTGACCGCCAGCGCATAGGAGTCGGCATTGTTGTATTTTTTGATGACAAAGAAGTTCTTCGTCAGGAGAAACGCCGGCCCCTCCGGTCCGGCGGGAAGC
>MGTI01000020.1:318-60620 GCA_001799365.1 Desulfobacterales bacterium GWB2_56_26
ATCGTCCGATGGGGAAAAATTACCCCCGGAAGGCGGCGCAAAACCTAGCCTTGTCCATTCGGCAAGCGTCTTGCCCTCTTCCTTGTACCGTTCCCCTCCGCCCGGCAGAACGACTTCATAGCCCCAGGCAAGTCCTGTCCGCCAGCCGTTTTTGTTCAGCAGATTGGCGGCGGTGGCTAATGCATCGGGGATGGAGGTCCAGATATCACGGCGGCCGTTGCCGTCCATATCGATGCCGTAGGCGAGGTAACTGGTGGGGATGAACTGGGTATGGCCCATGGCCCCCGCCCAGGAGCCGGTCAAGTGGCTGCGGTCGACGTCTCCGGCCTGGAGGATCTTGAGTGCGCCGATCAGCTGGTTGCGGGCAAACTTGCTTCTTTTGGCATCGCCGTAGCCAAGGGTGGCGAGAGCCAGCGGCACATAATACAACCGTTCCGGCTTCTCCAGGATGGCCCCGTAATTCGATTCCATCGACCAGATGGCGAGCAGCACCGCCTGCTCCACCCCGAACCGTTTTTCCACCGACGCAAGGGTCCCTGCGTAGAACCGGGCCATTTTCCCGCCTTTTTCGATAGCGAGCGGATTGACCCGGCTGTCCAGGTAATCCCATATTTCCGTGGTGAACTCAGGTTGAAAGCGGGCTTTCTCCAGGACCTGCGGTTCCGGTTCGGTAACTCCGGCAAAGGCCTCTTCAAGAGTTGCCCGACGGACTCCCTCTTTTTCCGCGTCCCGGGAAAATTCCTGGATCCATCTGATAAAACCGGGATCGCCGGCCAGGGCGCATCCCGGCCCCTTCCACGACAAAGTGGATACGCCGATGACAACCATAATCGCTAACTTCCGCGCAAACATCGTATTCAAATCTTCAACCTCAATAGGAAAATACACAAATAAACTCCTTTCCCGCCGGAAGACGGGATGGAGCATTTTCATCAACCACTCTTTTAGCAGAAAGCGCCGGTTTTTCCCAGTCAAATGGAGAGCCGAATTTTAGCTGGAAGGTCTTCACCTGTTCGTTTCCGGCCACCTCTACGCCTTACCGGTGGACAAAGCCCCCCGTATCGAATATCCTCGCTTCTCTATGGAAATCCTGCAGACACTCACCGATTCACCCAGCCTCCCGGCTCTCTTTCTTCTCAGCTTCCTGGCCTCGACCATCCTGCCGATAGGCTCCGAGTGGCTGCTGATTGTGATGATCGTGCAGGGCTTTCCACGTGACCAGCTGGTCCTGACCGCCAGCCTCGGCAACTTCCTGGGGGCCTGCACCACTTATCTTATCGGCATCTGGGGCTCGGACTTTATTATCCGCACCATTCTGCGGATCGACGACAGGCAGTTGTCCCGCGCCGGAAAGATATATGAAAAGTACGGGGTGTGGTCGCTGTTTTTCAGCTGGCTGCCGGCGGTGGGAGACCCACTCTGCCTCCTGGCCGGGATTTTCAGGGTGGGCTTTGTCCGCTTTTCCCTGCTGGTTTTTGTAGGCAAATTTTTGCGATATGCAACTCTTGCTTTTTTTGTAGCACAGAGCACAGGAGAATGACAACCGATGAAATTACAGGTTTTGCAGACGATATATCGAACCTTCGACAACTGGAGCCATGAGTTTTCCACGGTCTGTGGTCCTTCATGCAGTAATTGCTGCACGAATAACGTGACCATGACCGCCCAGGAAGGAGTCGAAATACTTCGCTTCGTGATACTTGAAGGGATGACCGGATGGTTCGCCCAGACCCTTACCGGAGCAAGCCTTCACCAGCCGGCCAAAATGACCACCAACGACTTTGCCCTGGCCTGTCTGGAAGGACGGGAGACCGATCCGGGCGAGTGCCGGACTCCGACCGCCTGCCCCTTCCTCGGCAAAACCGACCGGCTTTGCCGGATCTATCCCGTCCGGCCTTTCGCCTGCCGGCTCTTTGCCTCTGCGAGAGAATGCGCAGTCACCCAGCCAGCCCTGATGCCCGAATACTATTTTGAGGCGGCGACGGCGATGACTCAGCTTATCGAGCATCTCGGCCAGAAGGAATACTGGGGGAACATGCTGGACGTTCTCCCCGCTCTCCTCGACATCGGCGAATTTCGGGATATCGGTCTCCTTCTCCCGCCAGGCCATGATCTCCAGGCTCGACTGCGGACCTTGACCGCCAAGCCATTGCCGGGATTTCTCATAAGCGTAGAAAACGAGGAGAGGGTATCCGCCTTGCTCGAAACCATCTTCCAGACCAAGGTCGACGGCAAGACGGTGGAAGACATCTTGAACGGCAGATAAAGCGCTTACAGCTCTCTCCTGAAAAAACCGACACTCCCCTCCCCCCGTGTGGGGGATAAGTACCTTTGCCGTAAGTTCCTCGACCGGAAAGTCCACGGCAGCCGACCAGAGGCACTTTCTCCAGCCGATCCAGGGATTTTTGCCGACCAGAAAATACTACAACAATTTGATATCACAAACCTTCTTTCGTGCTCCCGGATTTTCGCCGAGCCCGGTACTTTTCTGTTTAAAAAAGCGGGCTCCGCTGCTATAGTGCCAACCATGAAAAAGCCAAACAATACCAAACGGACCAAGTTCATTTTCGTTACCGGCGGCGTCCTCTCATCCCTGGGCAAGGGGCTTGCTTCGGCGGCCATCGGCGCCCTCCTGGAGAGCAGAGGCCTGACGGTAACCTTCCAGAAACTCGACCCTTACATCAACGTCGATCCCGGCACCATGAACCCCTTCCAGCACGGTGAAGTGTACGTCACCGACGATGGGGCCGAGACCGACCTTGATATGGGCCACTACGAGCGGTACACCAGCGCCGTCATGGCCCAGAAAAACAATTATACCTCCGGCCGCATTTACTATTCGGTCATCACCAAGGAACGGCGCGGCGAATATCTCGGCGGCACGGTGCAGGTAATCCCCCACATCACCGACGAGATCAAGGCTGCCATCCTCCAGCTCGACGGCTCTGCCGACGTGGCGATCATCGAAATCGGCGGCACCGTCGGCGACATCGAGGGCTTGCCGTTCATCGAGGCGATCCGCCAGCTGCGCAGCGATCTCGGCCGGGAATACACCCTCTTTATTCATCTTACCCTGGTGCCGTACATCAAGACCGCAGGCGAGGTGAAGACCAAACCGACCCAGCACTCCGTGCGGGAACTGCGGGCGGACGGCATCCAGCCGGACATCCTTGTCTGCCGGACCGAGGTCCCGCTGGACAGCAGCCTGAAAGCCAAGATCGGCCTCTTCTGCAACGTTCCCCAGGATGCGGTCATCACCGCCATCGATGTCGAGACCATCTACGAACTGCCCCTCCACCTGTACAATGAGGGACTGGACGCCAAGATCCTCGAACTGCTGAACATCTGGACCGGCGCGCCGAACATCAAGCCGTGGGAGGACCTGGTTCACGTCATCCGCAATCCGAAGAACGAGGTGACCATCGCCATCACCGGCAAATACGTCGACCTGACCGAATCCTATAAAAGTCTCCATGAGGCGCTGATCCATGGTGGCATCGCCAATGGCACCAAGGTCAAACTCGAATACATCAGTGCCGAAGACCTGGAATCGAAGAATGTCGCAAGCCTTTTGGAAGGTTGCGCCGGTATCCTGGTGCCCGGCGGTTTCGGCAAACGGGGCGTCGAAGGCAAGATCAAGGCCATCAATTACGCCCGGAAAAACAAGATCCCGTTCTTCGGCATCTGCCTCGGCATGCAGCTGGCGGTCGTCGAGTTTGCCCGGGATGTGCTCGAACTGCCCAAAGCCAATTCAACCGAACTGGATTTTACCACCCCCGATCCGGTGATCTACCTGATCAAGGAATGGTTCGATTACCGCAACAATCAGGTGCAGGTGCGCGACGAGACCTCCGACCTGGGCGGAACCCTGCGGCTCGGGGCCTATCCCTGCGTACTGAAAGAGCAGACCAACGCCTACCAGGCCTATGGGGTAAAAGAGATTTCCGAACGCCACCGGCATCGGTACGAGTTCAACAACGACTATCGCCAGCAGCTGGAGATGGCCGGCCTACTCATCTCAGGCACCTCGCCCGACAACAACCTGGTCGAGATTGTCGAGCTGAAAGACCACCCTTGGTTCCTCGGCTGCCAGTTCCACCCCGAGTTCAAATCGAAGCCGATGAAACCCCATCCGCTGTTCCGGGACTTCATCAGCGCGGCGCTTGCCCACAAGCAACAAGGCTAGGCCCGCCATGGTGGAAGTTGCCGTTGCCATCGACACCCCATCCGGTCCGCCGCTGGTCGTCGGCACGGGTCAGTCGCTCCTCTTAATCGGTGGACCCTGTGCCCTCGAATCGGAGGAACTGGCCCGGCGGGTAGCCGGAACCATGCAGGAAATTTGTGCCCGGCTGGGCATCAGTTATGTCTTCAAGGCCTCCTTCGACAAGGCCAACCGCACCTCGCTCGACTCCTATCGCGGGCCCGGCCTGCAGGAGGGTCTTGCCACCCTGGCTAAAATCCGCCGGGAACTGCAGGTGCCGGTGGTCTCCGATATCCACGACGTTTCCCAGGTCGATGCTGCCGCACAAGTTCTCGACATTATTCAGATTCCGGCGTTTCTCTGTCGGCAAACCGATCTGCTTGCCGCCGCCGCCCGGACCGGCAAGCCGGTGAATGTCAAAAAAGGCCAGTTTGTTTCCCCCTGGGACATGCAGAATGCGGTCGGCAAAATCAGAGGAGTCGGCGGCACCAAAATAATGCTGGTCGAGCGTGGCGCCTCTTTCGGCTACAACAATCTGGTGGTGGACATGCGGTCCCTTCCGGTCATGCGGTCGTTCGGTTGTCCGGTGATCTTCGATGCCACCCACTCGGTCCAGTTGCCGGGCGGCGCGGGTGGGTCGTCCGGAGGTCAGCGGGAATTCATCGCGCCTCTCTCCCGGGCGGCGATGGCGGTCGGCATCGACGGCATCTTCATGGAAATCCATCCCGAGCCGGCGAAGGCCCTCTGCGACGGACCGAATTCTCTGCCGCTCGACCGGATGGAAGAGCTGCTGCTGCAACTCTTACGGGTTCGGGAAGCAGCCGGCCAACCATGACAAATCATTGTTCATCCACTCCTCCCGGCTACCCGTCCGACTGCGAGGTGATGGAAGGTTACCGAACCATGGCCCGCGAGCGGGAGGCCCGGCCCATCGATCAGAACCGGCAACGTGTCTTTGCCAGGGCGAAAGAAATCCGCCTCCTTCTTCTCGACGTCGACGGCGTGCTCACCAACGGCGCCCTCCACTACAGCGGCAGCGCTGAGGAAAGCAAGTCGTTCCATACCCAGGACGGCTTTGGAATCCGACTGCTGCAAGAGGCCGGCATCGATACGGGCGTCATCACCGCCAGGAAATCCGAGGTAGTCGCCCGGCGGGCCGGCGAACTGAAGATGCGCTACATCTATCAGGGAACGAGAAATAAGAACGAGGCATTGAAAGAGATCCTCCAGGTTTCGGGCTATCGTCCTTTTCAGGTTGCCTATATGGGAGACGATTGGCTTGACCTGGTATTGCTCCAGCAGGTGGGTCTGGCCATCGCCCCGGCCAACGCGGTCCGGGAAGTGAAAGAGATCGCCCATTTCGTCACCGAACGGGAAGGCGGTGCGGGTGCCGTGCGCGACGCCTGCGACCTGATCCTGGAAGCGAAAAACCTGGTGGCGGAAATGCTCCAGAAATATCTGAATCGATGAGATTTCACCGCAACACCATCTGGCTGGTCCCGCTGCTCTTCATCCTCACCTTCCCGCTGTGGAGCCCGCCGATCGGCCGCTTTCTTACGCCGCGCGGCGGCTTTGATCCAGACCTGAACAAGAAGCCTCCCGATACCCATAACTTCGCTATGAAGACGGTAAAAATCCTGCAAAACCAGGACGGCAGAAGAACCGCCTTGATCCGGGCGGAACAGGCGTACACCGCCGTCGACGACAACGAAATCCTGATCCTGGAACAGGTCGATGCCGACCTGTTTGACGAGAACGACAACATCACCCGCATCCTGGCCAGGGAAGGCAAGTACGGCATGACCAGCAAAATCCTTACCCTCACCGGTGAGGTGGTGGTCAACAAAAAGATAGACAATCAGTTCCTCTACACCGATCTGCTCCATTACCACAGCGAACAGCGCACCATCAACTGCCCGGGCAAGACCCGCCTGAAAAACGAGGATGCGGAGATCGACGGAGGCAGTTTCGATTATGACATCAAGACCGAACAGTATGTCATAGGCAAGAGGGTGAAATGTTTTATCAAAGGGTTCTCCGAACCCTGATTGTTATCCTTTTTCCTCAATCTTCTGATCGCTACGAAACGAGATTCCCGTCAGCGATCTGCCGGCACTCCTCAACCCGAAAACAATCCGGTTCAACCGACCAGCGGATATTGACGTCCCACAACAGCATGCCGAACCGGTTTTTACTCCCTTTCTGACTAGCCGGACGCGGATCGTGCTGGATCATCTCCTCGATAAGCAGGAGAATATCCCGGCCGGTTTCCTCCCGATATCGGCTGCAGAACTCGGCAGGCCCGGCATCGAAAACCACCGGCAGCTCCGCCTGGCGGCCGTGGGCGTAACCGCCTGAGGCTTCGGCGATGCAGTCGCTGTAAGGAATATAGGGTTTGATGTCGATGACCGGCGTCCCATCGAGGAGATCGATTCCGGACAGTTCCAGCCAGGTCTTCCCCTCACGATGCACCACCGCATCGAGCCGCACCACCGACAACCCCAGGTGGTTGGGGCGATGGGGACTGCGGCTGGCGAAGACTCCGACCCGCTTCCGTCCTCCCAGCCAGGGCGGCCGAACCGTCGGCTTCCATCCTTCGACAACGGTCTCGTGGAAGACGAAATGGATCCAGATATGGGAAAACTGCGTAAGCCCCCGGACCATCTCCTCCCGGTTGAAGGGCGGCAAGAGTTCGAGCCTGGCCGTCGCTGCCCGAACCATTCCCGGTTGTCTCGGGATACCGAATTTCTCAGTAAAGCATGAGCGGATCACCCCGATCACACGTACGCCGAACTCGCTCTGCCTCAGCTGCCCTTCTTCCATTCTTTGTTGCCGATCACCCACAATGTACCCCTCCTATTCTTGCCCGGTATCTGGTATTAACTTGCTTGAAAGCTTATTCCTGTGGTATCAGTCAGGCAAACATAAATTGACCGTCACCGCAGCTGGAATCTCTCTTTCGCACTGATTTCCGCTTTGGCGATTTTACTTCCGATAAGGGAGAGCGACGATGAAAGTTGGTATTATAGGCCTGCCCCAGACGGGCAAGAAGACCCTTTTCCAGGTGTTGACCGGCAGCGAACTGCGCGAGCAGGCGGGACCCGCAAAGCCCATACCCGGCACCGCCGAAATCCGCGATCCACGTTTTGACAAGCTGGTTGCCATGTATGCGCCGAACAAAGCGGTACGCGCCCGCCTGGAACTAGTGCTGCTGCCGAAAATGGAGCAGGAAAGCATCGCCAAGGGCGATATTTTCAAGGACATTGCCGACGTGGACGCCCTCTGCCATGTCATTCGGGCCTTTGAGGATGATGCCATCTATCACGCCGCAGGCTCCGTTGACCCGATCAGGGATGCGGAAATGGTGAATGGCGAATTGATCATGCACGACCAGATTTTTGTCGAAAAACGCATCGAACGGCTCGAAGCAACGCTCAAAAAGATCAAAGACGAGAAAAACGTCAAGGAGATCGAGTTGATGCGGAAGATGCAGGCCCATCTGGAGGAGGAAAAGCCCCTCCGCCTGCTCGAACTGAGCGACGAGGAGGAACCCCTCATCCGCAGCTATCCCTTCATCACCAGAAAGCAGCTCATTTTAGCCTTCAATGTTGCCGAAGATCAACTGGGCGATGCCACGCTGCTTGAGCGGGTGGCCGAACAGTGCCGCCGGGACAAGATGGAGGCAATGCTCGTGTCCGCCCAGGTGGAATCGGAGATCGTCCTGCTCGACTCCGAGACGGAAAAAGCGGAGTTCCTCCGTGACCTGGGTATCGACGAGCCGGCCCTGGGCGTCATGACCAGGCTCTGCCTTCAGGCCCTCGGCCTCATCTCCTTTTTTACCGTTGGCAAGGACGAGGTCAGGCAATGGCTGGTCCGCCGCCATGCACCCGCTCCCGTTGCCGCAGGGGTCATCCACTCCGACCTGCAGCGCGGCTTCATTCGGGCGGAGGTAATGAAGTATGAGGACCTGGTGGAATACGGCAGCGAGGCCGAGCTGAAAAAAGTCGGTAAGATGTACCTGCAGGGCAAGGACTACATCGTCGCCGACGGCGATATCCTCAATATCCGCTTCAAGGTCTGAGCCCTCAGGTTTGGCCGTTGCCGCTGTTGCCGCGGCGAATGGCTAAGCCCGCGGCCCTTCTTACCGTGAAAAAGATTGCCTGTTTTATCAGCCCGCACGGTTTTGGCCATGCCACCCGGGTCATTGCGGTGCTCGAAGCGCTCAGGCAGCTTCATCCCGACTGTCACGCCCACCTTTTTACCACCGCTTCCGAGACGCTCTTTGGTTCGCTCACCGACTTCACCTACCACCCGGAGCCGGTCGATATCGGCCTGGTCCAGAGTTCGGCCCTGACCGTCGATATTGCGGCCACCTGCGTGGAACTTGACCAATTGCTGCCCTATTCGGCCGAGCGTCTCGCCAGACTTGCCGATCGGTGTGCCGGCTGTTCCATCATTCTCTGC
Organism: Desulfobacterales bacterium GWB2_56_26; assembly: GCA_001799365.1. Classification (GTDB taxonomy): domain Bacteria; phylum Desulfobacterota; class Desulfobulbia; order Desulfobulbales; family Desulfocapsaceae; genus Desulforhopalus_A. The sequence continues at coordinate 8,984 of MGTI01000020.1, forward strand.
GATATCGCTCCGTTGGGGATCGCTGTCGGACGGCTGGCGGGGATCCCCGTGGTATTGTTGGAGAGTTTCACCTGGGACTGGATCTATGAACCCTATTGCCGAAAATATCCCGAACTCCGGCGCCATGCCCGGTTTCTCGGCGATCTCTTTCAACGGGCTGATTACCGCATCCAGACGGAACCGCTCTGCCTGGAGGCTCGGCGGGATGTAGTCTGCGGTCCGATCTTTCGCCGCCTCCGGATGACAAGCGATAAAATCCGGACGCGCTTGAATGTCCGTGACAGGAGCCTCATTCTCATCACCCTGGGAGGCATCCTCCAGCAGCTGCCGGAACTGCGCCGCTTTGAGGATCAGCCCGATCTTTTCTTCGTCATTGCCGGCCAGCCGCATACCGAGCTGGTGGCGGAGAACTGTCTGCTCCTGCAGCGCGATACCGACCTGGGCCATCCCGACCTGATCGACGCCGCCGACCTGGTGGTATGCAAGGCGGGCTATTCCACTATTGCCGAGTGTTGCCAGGCGGGTGCCAGGGTCATCGTTATCGGCCGGGACGATTACCCGGAATCACCACCCTTACAAAGCTACGTGAAAAGAGTTTTGGGAGGGGTATCGATCACCGCGGAGCAGTATGAATGGGGTGACTGGCTGCCTCTTGCCCGGGAGCTTTTATCGCGTCGAAAACCCGCTCCGGCAGCGGAGAATGGGGCTGACAGGGTTGCCGCCTTTCTCGGTAGTCTGCTGTAAACAGAAAAAACTGAGGCAAATCTTTCGCTATATAATGATAAACGAAGGATCGTCGTGCAGGGAGATCACCCGCCAGTCCTCGCCCTGATGGTCGAAATCGGCAATCTTGTCGATATCCATCTTCAGATAGGTCCCCTTCCCCTCTACCGCGACCGTCCCGTCGGCGAGAAGTATCTCCCCCTCTCCCTGAAAGGACCTCTTGCCTTCTGAAACTATCCGGCCCAACACCCGAATTTCCTCGTCGATCGGCACCGGTTTTCGGAGCTTCATGGAAAAGTCGACAGTCACCCCCCAGATATTGTCGGAGTATCTGAGCATGATGGCCCGGCCGATGGTTTCATCGAGGATCGTGGCGGCAATGCCGCCGTGCAGGCGTCCGGGGTAGCCCTGGTGTTCCTGAGCCGGGCGGAAGAGGGCGATCAGCCGCTCGTCTTCGAGTTCGAAAAATCTGCTCTTCAAACCAAAACCGTTATTCAGGCCGCAGACGAAACACATCCGGGAGTTGGGTTGTTTCTTTGTTATGTTCAGGCGCATGGCTTTCGCTATATTGGTTGGTTACTCGATGGTCGGAGGTCCTTTGACGATCATCTCGGCAATGGTCATTTTCACCTTCGGTACAAGATGGCGCTTGTTCTCCAGGAGCCGGTTTTCCAGCAAGGCGAACCGGCGCAGCAGCGGCGTGCGTTCCACCTCGGGGGGACCACCTTCCCGAAATCGGGCGCCGACTATCTCCTGGCAGCTGAAGCAGCCCGGGAAGTGCATGGTATGGCCGTCCGGACGGGTCAGGGAGGCCGGCACGCCGTGGGTTCTGCAGACCAGCAGGCGATGGGTGTAGAGCACACAGAGTCCCTGCTCGTTCAACGGACACATGACCTGCGGTCTATCGCCCTTCCCAAGGGCCTCCCCGCACTGCGCAAGCCAAGCCTGCGAACGGCGAACCAGCTCTTCCTGCCGGGCCGGCTCAAGTTGTCTCACTCCCACCCAGAGATAGGCCCACTCCGCATAGGTGTGGTGCAGAAAGTAGGAATCGCAGCAGTTATCCGGACAGCCGATGCAGGAAAAATTCAACTCACCCGCCACCCGTTCGTACTCCAGCTGGAGCTGCCGGTAAATCTCTTCCAGTTCGTCAACCATTGAAGCCGGCAGAATCACTTCTTTCATGGCCTGTCCTCGGCAAAACATTGGACCAGATAGGTTTCGATCGAGAGAATTTTCTTCCGCCAGCTCTTTTTCGCCAGGCCGGCCTTCTGACAAAGATGGTCCAAAAACTCCTCGGGCAGGGGAAGCTGCTCCCAAACCTGAGGCAGAAAGGTGGCGCTGCGCCAGCCGTCGCGAAGAATCACGCCGTCCTTGCCCGGCCGCAGCTTTCTCAACAGATCGTCACCATTTTCGTACTCCAGAGGGCGGGGTTGGGAGAGAATGGAGATATCGATATGCAGGTGCGGCAATTCGGCTGCTTGTAGAGGGGGGAACCGGTGATCATGAAAGGCGGCGTTGACGGCGTTATCGCGGATACCGTCCCACAAAGTGCCGACAGGGGTCAGGTTGCCGATGCATCCCCGGAGGTTGCCGGCAATTTTCAAGGTGACAAAGGTCGCCGCCCTCTCGGAAAAGACAGGATCATCCGGTGTCTGCACCAATCGGCCGCCGGTCAAGCTGCTCTCCAGGATTTTTCTCGCCAGGCAAAGCAATTGTCGTCCCTGCTCGAGACTCAGCAGATTGTCCTCCATGGTTACCACTCGACCCCCAGCATCATGCAGTTGATACCGCTGCCGATCCCGAGCAGGGCACCCTTCTGGCCGGGCTGAAAGGCTCCCCGCTCCATGGCCATGGCCATGGTAATGGGTGCCGAAACCGACCCCACGTTGCCCAGAATATCGAGGGTTTCAAAGTTTTTCTCCGCCGCAAGACCCAACCTCTCAAACAACAGCTTGGCGTGGGCGGAGCCGACTTGATGACAGAAAAACCGGTCGACATCCCCGGCCCGCCATCCCGACCGCTCCGAGAAGATCTGCCAGGTCAGCTCGGCGGTCTCCACCCCCCGGTGGAGCAGCTCCTCGGAGTTGGTGGCCATGAGCGTGGTTCCCACCCCCTTCTGGCCGCCGTGACAGAGATCCGAGTGGACGGTATTGGCCTGCCACGCCCCATGAACCAGCCGGGGTTTCTGCTCATTCTGCGAGGCTCGCCGCATCAGCAGCCCGACCGAGCCGGAGCCGATGGTCAGCGAAGCAAAGGCCGGCTTGATGGTCTTTCGGCTGAGCGACTCATCCCCCAGGAGGGTGAGCAGGGTCGATTCCAACAGTTCTTCGGCAGTCTCGCCGGACACGATCAGGCCGTTTTGCACCTGCCCCAGTTCGATCATATTGGCCAGCATCACCATGCCGTCAAGAAACCCCAGACAGGCGTTGGAAATATCGAAGATCAGAGCGTCCCGGGACAGGCCGAGCTTTTCATGGACAAACGAGGCGGTGGCCGGCTCCATCATATCCCGGGAAACGGAGGTGAAAATGAGGCATTCCACCTCGGTCGCGGCAAGCCCCGCCTTGCCCAGCACCTGGCGGCCGGCCAGGGTGGCGGCCTCGCTGGGCCGAGTACCAGCAGGCCAGAGACGCCGCTGGCGAATGCCGCTCATCAATTCCAGTCTCCCGGCCGGGAGACGCAAACGCCGATACACCGCAGCGAGTCGTTCCTCGATCTGATCGGAGGTAACGATCCGCGGAGGCAGCTCGTAGCCAAAGGTATCGAGGCAGACATGTGAATACTGAATCATACGAATATAAATGAAATTGCACCCATTGCGAATGGGGCAAGATAACCGTCCTTAAATTTGGAAAAAGGGATATTGTCCGGGATCGGGGACGGCCCGGCTTCATCCACCCCCGATAAGCGGCAGGGAAAAAACGTCCAGCCGCACGACTTAAGCCTTGGCGCAAACCTCCAGGTGTTTCAGGATCTTGTCCTGGGTCACCGGACGCGCCAGACAGGCATCGAAGCCGCAATCCTTGACGGCGGCAAAATCGTTCTCCTCGCCGATCCCGAGAACAAAGGCCCGCTGCCCCGAATACTCCTCCAGCTGCCGGAGAATCTTGGCCGCCTTGAGGCTTTCCAGCTGCGGCGTCGACACGTCGAGCAGAATGAGGTCGAAATGAGAGAGAGAGGCCTCATACATTGCCGATCTTCTGGTTTCAGCGATGGTCACCTGCCAGCCGGCTTCGATGAGGGTGCGAAGGACGATGCCCTGACTTACCGGGTCGCCGTCCACCACCAGAGCCCGCCGGGTAAGAAATTTGGCCAGCACCTCGATCAACTGGGTCCTTTCCAGCGGCTTCGGTAGATAATCATCCATGCCGGCCTGCAGACACTTCTCCCGGTCTCCCGGCATCGCCTGGGCGGTAAGGGCAATGATGTCCAGGTGACCTCCGTGTTTGCGTTCATGCTTTCTGATAGCCCGGGTGGCTTCAAGACCATCCATGCCCTCCATCTGTACATCCATGAGCACCAGCTGGTATTTACCGCTGCACGCCTCTTGTACCGCTTCCCTGCCATTGTCGACCGAGGTGACCGCGACGCCCAGCTGGGAGAGAATCGTCTCGATCAGCACCCGGTTGATGTACTCATCTTCGGCGAGGAGGACCTTTGCGCCCTTCAGCTCATAGGTTACGTTTTCAGCGATGTTTTCGATGGTACTGTTGGTCTTCTCGGCAAAACTCGAAAAGTCCGAAACCTCTTTAAAGGGGAGGATAAACCAGAAGGTCGAGCCGTCGGGGCCGCTTTCTACCCCAATCTCCCCGCCCATCAGTTTGACCAGCTGGGAAGAGACGGTCAGGCCGAGTCCGGTGGTGCCGACCGACAGCGGCATCGTCGCGACGAGACCGTCTGGCCGGTGCTTGAAATACTGCGATATGAGTTCCAGTTTGTCCGGCGCGATGCCACAGCCGGTATCACTCACGCTGAACTTCAACAGCAGCGTATTGCCGATGGTATAGCCGCCGTTCTCGATCCTGATGGCCACGGCGCCCTGATCCGTGTACTTGATGCCGTTGTTCACCAGGTTGGTGAGGATCTGCACCAGACGATTGGGATCGCCATGGACGAAGGCGGGAACATCGGGATCGATGGCGCAGGTGAGGTCGAGGTTTTTTCCTTTGGCGGCCTGGTGCAGGACATAGAGGTCGTGGTCGAGGCTCTCTTTAAGGTTGAAATCTTCCGGTTCGATCTCCAATTCGCCGTTTTCAATCCGCGAAAAATCGAGAACCTCGTTGACAACCACCAGCAGCCGGTCAACCGAGGAGCTGACCATTTCCAGGTAGAGCCGTTGTTCGGGCGACAATTCGGTTTCGAGCACAAGATCGGTCATGCCGATAATCCCGTTCATGGACGACCGGATTTCATGACTGACATTCTCCAGAAAAACGCTCTTTACCCGGCTGGCGAGCTGCGCCCTGGCGAGACCCGACTCGCAGCTGTCCAGGTCCATCACCTCCTGCTCGGCTCTCTTGCCGCTGATGATGGCCTGCACGGCCCGTTTTTTCAGCAGATCGTTGCTCTTCTTCTGCCGTGCCAGCTGCTTCTGCAGATCTTCAACCTGTCGTTGAAGAATTTCGTTCTCCGCCACTTGTCCCCCCATGCTTTGCTTGTTCCGCCATCCCTTCCGTATAAGAAAGGATGACAGCCATACCTTTCTCCAGTGCCTCGACCGCCGCCGCGTAATCGACCTGTTCGCCGTCCGTCAGTTTTTTCTCGAGCTCTTTGGTATAAGCCGCCCACTCCGCTTCCCCCATGTTCAACAACAATCCTTTGAGACTATGAAAAACGAGAGTAAACCGGGTTTCCGGCTCCGTCCCCTCCAGAATATCGTGGGCACTGGCGAGCGCCTGGTTCAAGGACTTCGAGGAGCTGACCAGCATTGTTTCAACCTGGGTTTCATTCAGCATATAGGTTCGCCTGAAATGATCCCGGAGTCTATCGAGAACCAGAGGTGTGGGAACGCTCATATCTGTTGCCTTCGCAGCTTTTTCAGTACTGTCGGTTGACACTTCCGTCCTGTCCGACAGAAGTGGAGGAATCAGGGAATCAACCCCAGCTCCTTGATATGACTTATCAGTTTTGTTCTGTCCAGCGGCTTGGTGAGATACGCCTCACACTGCCCCTGGCGAAAGGCTTTCATGATGTTTTTCGAGTCGTCAATCGCCGTAACCATAATGACCTTGGTGGTGTCCAAGCCTTTGATACCTCGCAACGCCTCCAATTTTCTCAACTCCAGCAAAGCCTCCTGGCCATCCAGGACAGGCATCATAATATCCAGGCAGACAAGGTCGTAGCGATCGTTTTCCTCAAATGCTCTTTCTATGGCATCCAATGCTTCACGCCCGTTCACGGCCACATGACACACCCCATATTCCGACAACAGGGTCGACAGAAGCGATCTGGCCAAAAAATCATCTTCAACGATTAAGGTCTTCATCATGTTCTCTATTGTGCCAAAGTCGATTCTTTAAGGATTTCAGCAAATGGCAATTTTTCCCGGCTGGCGATATACCGTCTAATAATATCACGATCGCACGGCCAAGGGAAATATTTTACAAGAATGGATTAGGACCCGGCAGAGAAACTTGCGTCCGTCTTCACGGCCTGTGCCGCACTTCCCAACACCTGTGAATTCGTTGATTTCGCGAAAAATCAAAAGCTAGAGAATCACGGGAAATATCAGTGACGAGATACTGTTCACCGAGATCCCCGTCGAGTTCGAATCTCCGGAAGTTGGTGGAGAAGATCAAGACTCCCTCCCCGGCAAGACGCGACATGGCTTTATGGATAAGATTGCCATGATCCTGCTGAACATCGAAGACCCTTTTCTCCTTTTTGGTGTTGGAGAAGGTTGGCGGATCGACAAAGATCAAATCGAAGGTCGATCTGCACTCTGCAAGCCACGCAAGACAATCCGCCTGCTCCACACGATTGTTGACTTCCCCCAGGCCGTTTAAGGCAAAGTTCATTCTGGCCCATTGCAGATAGGTGGCGGAGAGGTCCACCGTCACGGTGCCGGCGGCGCCCCCCATGGCCGCGTGGACAGTCGCCGTTCCGGTATAACCAAAGAGATTGAGAAACCTTTTGCCGCGGGCCATCCCGAAGATGCGCTCGCGCACCGGCCGGTGATCGAGGAAGAGACCGGTATCGAGGTAGTCGGTAAAATTGACGAGAAACGAGCAGGCCCCCTCGCGCACTTCGTACATCTTCCGCTGGTCCCCTTTCTTCTCATACTGTTTCTTTCCTTTCTGACGTTCTCTGGTCTTCAGAAAGACCCGGTCCGAACGTAGTCCCAGGATTTCCTTGACCGTTTTGACGGCGAAAGCAAACCTCATCGCCGCAAGCTCGGGATCCACAGTTTTCGGTGGGGCATACTCCTGGATATGAGCCCACTTGCCATAGAGATCGACAGTGAGATTGAAGTCCGGCAGATCCCGGTCATACACCCGAAAACAGGAAACGCCTTGCCGGCTCGCCCACTTGAGGATCTGGCCGAGATTCTTTCTCAGCCTGTTGCCGAAATCATTGTCCCTTTCCTCCCCACTCGGCGCTTTCGGCTGCCACACAAACTCTTGCACCCCTTCCTGCGGTACCTCGCCGGTCAGTAGCCGGCAAGGGATCGGACCGTTAAACAGCCTATACTTGTTCTGCCAGGGCAGGCCGAAACTGTCCGTCAATTCAGGGTTGGAGAGAAATACCCCGGTTTTCCAGCCTGGAAATCGCTGGCGGAGAATCCGTCCGTAGCCTCGGTACAGGTGTGCAACCAGTTCTTTTTCCGAAAGTCGTTCGCCGTAGGGCAGATTGACGAGCAGCATGCCGGTGTTGCCCGGGGGCGGCGCGAGTGTGGCAAGTTCGGCCTGATGCACCTTGATATACTGATCAAGACCGGCCCGTTCGATGTTTTTTCTGGCCGCGGCAACGGCGACCGGATCGCAGTCGTAGCCGATGAGAAGCGGCCATTTTTTTTGGCTGCCCTGCTCCTCTTTCTCGACCGCCTCGGTAACCAGCGAGCGCCACAGGTCGTCATCGTGGCCAAGCCACCCCCAAAAGCCGAAGTAGCTGCGCGACAGGCCCGGGGCTGAATCGCCGTACATCATGGCAGCCTCGATAAGCAGAGTCCCGGTGCCGCACATCGGGTCGATGAGCACCACCGGCTCCTTTTGCCAACCACTCAGCGCGACTATTGCCGCACCGAGAGTCTCCTTCAGCGGAGCCTTTCCCGAAAGATCCCGATAGCCCCTGCGGTGCAGGCTTTCACCGGAAAGATCGAGGGATATCGTCGCAAGATTCTTTTCCACATGCAGATGAATCTGCACATCCGGCCGGTCGGTTTTCACCGAAGGCCGCTTGCCGGTCTTTTCGCGAAAATGGTCGGCGAGCGCATCCTTGACCTTGAGTGCCGCATACTGGCTATGGGTAAGTACCGCATCTCCGGACAGGGTGCAACTCACGGCAAAGGTGGTGTCCGCGGTGAGATGATTTTGCCAATCGATGGTCAGGGCCCGGGCGTAAAGTTCGGCTTCGCTGCCTATGGAAAACCGGCTCAATTCGAGAAAAATCCGGGAAGCGAATCGCGACCACAGACAACAGCGATAGGCGGAAAGAAGGGTCCCCCGCCAGCGCACCAGGCCTGTGCCGGACTGCACGTCCTGGCCACCGCAGGACTCGACTTCCTCCCGCACCAGGCCTTCGAGCCCTGCAGCACAGCCCGCCACCAATTCATGCATCTTCACGGGTCCACCTTGCCTCATCATTCTTTCGCCTATTCCTCTTCCTTAAGAAAACTGCCTTGTTTTTTCCGTTTCACGTGGTGCTGTACCCCGACCGCGGGCAGCGAATCGAGGACCAAGGCTTCCTGACAGATTGTCCTTGACCTCTTTATGAATACGACTAAAGTAGAGCCTTACATAGGGGTTCTTCACCAAAAGCAAAGGCAATACCTTACAATATTTTCAACAGGAGAACGTATGAAAAAAAGGATTTCTACAACTGTCGCCCTCGTGGCCATTCTCGGCTCACTTCTTCTCATTGCTCCCGGCTGCAGCAAAAAGACCGTTATACCCCCCGAAACGACCTCGGATGCCTCGCAGATGGGTGGCGGCCGGGATATTAACTATCCGGATGGGTATTCCGAAGACAATCTCCCGAAAACGGGCTCACTCGATGAAAAAGCACCGGGGGTGGGTTCCGAATTTGCCGCAGATTCACAATCCGACGAATACAAACGTCTGCACGGTAGATGCTCTCCCGGTCTGTACCCGGTATATTTCGATTTCGATCAGTCGGGGATTCGTTCCGATATGGCCCAGGTGCTGGAGCAAAACGCAGAATACCTGAAGACCATCCCGGGAAGAATAGTGATGATTGAAGGAAACACCGATGAACGAGGTACCAACGAGTACAACCTGGCACTGGGAGAAAGACGCGCCATCACTGTCCAGCAACATCTTGCCTCACTGGGCATCGATTCGCGCATCATGCGCACCCTTTCCTATGGCGAGGAAAAACCTTTGTTTATCGGCCAGGATGAAGAGACTTACAGTTTAAACAGGCGGGCCGATTTCGTCGTCAAATAAGACCTGTTCCGCACGTTCGGCCTCGCTCTCCTGTCGAGGCCGAATAACTTCTCTATAGAAATCACTTCCCCCGGACCACTGCCAGAATCCTGTTCACGACTTCTTCGATATCGATCTCGGTCGTATCGATCAGCACGGCGTCTTCCGCCGGACGGAGGGGGGCCACCGCCCGGTTCCGGTCTTGATGATCCCGTTCCAGGGTCATCGCCAGAATCTCGACGAAATCCACCCGACACCCCTTTCTCTGTAGTTGCAGAACTCTGCGCCTGGCTCTTTCTTCCGGCTGTGCGTCAAGAAAAAACTTGTACGCCGCATCGGGAAAGACCACCGTCCCGGTGTCCCGGCCTTCGGCGACTATCCTGCCGGCAGCGCCGTAATTTTTCTGAACTTGGGTGAGGAATTGCCTGACGGCGGCATCCGCCGACACCCGGGAGGCAACCATCGCCATTTCAGGGGTGCGAATAGCCTCACTGACGTCTTCCCCATTCATGATGACCTGCACATCGCTCTCTTCTTCCGCAGCCGGAATCAGATCGAGCGTCAAGGCCTCAAGTACTCTCCCGAGATTTCCTTTGTCTTCAAGATCGATCTGCAAACGGGAGAGATGGAGCCCGACAGCCCGATACATGGCTCCGGTATCGAGATAGGTGAATCCTACTGCCGCCGCGACCTTTCTGCTGACCGTCGATTTCCCGACCCCCGACGGGCCGTCGATGGTGATGATGTTTTTCTTTTCAGACATAGTGCAGCTCGGTAAGGCATTCTGCCAGGGCTTTGAGAAATCTGCCGTTTTCTTCGTCCGTGCCGACGTTGATGCGGATGAGATTCTGAAAGCCGTAGGCGCTCATTGATCGAACGATGACTCCTTTCATCAGCATGGCGTCATAAAGTGCATCAGCGCTGCCGCCAACATCGATCAAAAAGAAATTGGTATGGGATGGATAGGGCCTGCATCCGAGTCTTGCGACCTCGGCCAGTAAAAATTCCATGCCTTTGCCGGTGCGCTGCACGGTATTTTGGTAGTGTTCTTCGTCGGCCAAAGCGGCCAGGGCACCCACCTGGGCCATCTGGTTGATGTTGAACGGCTGGCGAACCTTGTGCAGACAGGCTGCAATTTCCCGAGCCATCATGCCGAAGCCGATCCTCAACCCGGCAAGCCCGTATACCTTCGATAGAGTGCGCAGGAAGACTACCGGACACCGTCCTTCCGCATTGCGGATCAGCGAATAGAAATCCACCCGCAGCTGCTTGTCCATAAAGTCGACGTAGGCTTCATCGAGCACGACGATGAGCGTTTCCGGGAGGTCGCTCAGAAACTGGTAAAGATCCACCGGGGCGATGGCGGTACCGGTGGGATTGTTCGGATTGTCGAGAAAGATCAGCCGGGTTTTCTCGGAGACCGTCTCCCGGATAACGGCCAGGTCGTGCTTCATGTTCTTGAGCGGCACGATATAGTTGATGCCGCCGCGCGCCTGGACGAATTTCTGGTACATGAGAAAAGAAGGGTAGCTGGTGATGACCTCGTCCCCCTCCGTCACGAAGGCCTTCACGAGAAAATCGATGACCTCGTTGGACCCGTTGCCGAGGACGATTTCCCCCGGATCAAGTCCCATCTTTTCGGCAAGAGCCGTTACCAGGGAGTGGCACAAGGCATCGGGATAGCGATGCAGATTCAGCAATTCCGCCCGGATAGCTCTGACCGCTTTAGGCGAGGGACCCCAGGGGTTTTCGTTGGAAGCCAGTTTTACGGCATTCTTGATCCCGTATTGTCGTTCCAGTTCTTCCAGGGGTTTTCCCGGTGGGTAGGGTTGTATCGAAGAAACGTTTGGCGAAATTTTGATTTTCAAAATAACTCCGGGGGGTCAGCTGATGTCCAGTTTGCCGCGCCCAAGCCGCAGTCCCTGTTCAAGATTGAAGCCTGCTTTCAGCAGGACTTCTTCCTGAAAATGGGCGCCCTGCAGCTGCACGCCGACCGGCAGGCCGGAAGCGGTGAAACCGCCGGGCACGGACATGCCGGGCACACCAGCAAGATTAGCAGAAATGGTGAGGATATCGGACATATAAACGGCAAGAGGATCGTCGGTATTCTCGCCCATCGGCCAGGCCGCCGTCGGAGTTACCGGCGAGATGAGCAGGTCGCAGGACTGGAAGGCTTTCTTGAAATCGTTGAGGATGAGCGTTCTAACCTGGGAGGCCTTCTTGTAGTAGGCATCATAGTACCCCGAGGAGAGTGCGTAGGTGCCGATCAAAATCCGCCGCTTGACCTCGGCGCCGAACCCTTCCGAACGGCTCCTTTTATACATCTCGAGCAGCGTGTCGGCCTCAAGGTTGCGATAGCCGTAATGAACACCGTCATACCTGGCGAGATTTGAGCTGGCTTCCGAAGGGGCGATAAGATAATAGACGGCAACACAATATTCCGTATGCGGCAGCGAGACTTCGACAATCTCGGCCCCTTGTCCCTTCATTACCTCGATACTGTTGCGGACGATAGCCTCGACCTCTCTGTCGAGCCCTGCGGTAAAATATTCCTTCGGCACACCGACTCTTACCCCTTTCAGTCCGGGCACGAGTGATGACGTGTAATCGGGCACATCCTGCCGAACCGCGGTGGAATCTCGCTTATCGTAGCCGCTGATCACATTCATCATCAGAGCGCAGTCTTCCACAGTCCGGCAGATCGGCCCGACCTGATCGAGTGAGGAGGCAAAGGCCGTGAGACCATAGCGAGAGACCCTTCCGTAAGTTGGTTTCAGGCCGACTACCCCACACAGCGATGCCGGCTGCCGAATCGAGCCGCCGGTATCAGAACCAAGGGAAGCGAAACATTCGTACGCGGCAACCGATGCCGCCGAACCGCCCGACGAACCACCGGCCACATAGCCTTTTTTCCAGGGATTGCGAGGAACGCCGAAAGCGCAGGTCTCCGAGGTAGACCCCATGGCAAATTCATCCATGGTCACCTTGCCGAGAATCACCGCATCCTCCTTTTTTAACCTGGCAACAACGGTCGCGTCATAGGGGGGAATATAGTTGGCAAGAATCTTTGAGCCGCAGGTGGTCCTCATCCCTTTTGTGGACAGCAGGTCTTTGATGGATAAAGGAATCCCACACAGCTTTCCTGCCGTCCCGGCCTTTCGCTGCCGATCGGCTGCTTCGGCCTGAGCCAGTGCCCCTTCCCTGTCGATGGTTATGAAGGCATGAATTTCCTGGTCAACTTCATCAATCCGGTCGAGACAGCTTCCGGTGAGTTCGACGGCGGACATCTCTCCTTTATCCATCATCGCCTGCGCCTGGGCGATACTTAATTCGTACGGTTTCATGCAAACCTCAAAAACAGGCAGAAATCATCCTGCACTCTATTGAACGGCTGTAGTTAAAAAAATCAAATGATTCTCGGAACCTGAAATGTTTCTCCGTCCTGTCGTGCACAATTCCGCAAGGCTTCTTCCCTCGGCAGAGATTCGTGCACTTCATCCTCGCGAAAGGCATTGCTAACCGAAAAAACATGGGAGGTGGCCGGTATGTCGGCGGTATCCAATTTTTTAAGCTTGTCGAAATACGACAGAATATTATCCAGCTGGCCGGTCATTTTTTCCAATTCTTCATCCGAGAGGGTCAGCCTTGCCAGATGGGCGACATGGAGAACTTCTTTTTTCGTAATTTTCATGGGTAACAGAGAGATATCACAATTGTTTTTTATTTTGCTGGTAGACGTTATCCAGATATTCCTGCGAAAAAACGCTTTTGGTCGGAGTATAATCGACAATGGTCCTGGAGAAATATTCGACGATGGCCGGATCGAACTGGGTGCCGCTGCACTTGAAAAGTTCCTCGACAGCCTGTTCCATCGTCATGTTTTTCCTGTAATTTCTTCGGGAAGTCATGGCATCGTAACTGTCAACCACAATAATAATCTTGGTCAGATCGTCGAGTTGATCTCCGGTCAGCCCATCGGGATATCCCTTCCCGTCCATTCTTTCATGATGATGCCTGATTATGAACTGCTCCTTGTTCATAAAGCCTAAAGGCTGAATGATGTTTGCGCCGACACTGGGGTGTTTGCGGATCAGAACCCATTCTTCAGCCGTCAGTTTGCCCGGTTTCTGGATGCAGGAAAGATCGATTACCAGTTTGCCGATGTCGTGGAACTGGGCAGCCCGCCGGAGCACGAGGATCTCGCTTTCGGTGAGTCCCATGGCGATACTGAGCATCAAAGCATATTCCGTCACCCGCATGGTATGGCCGGCGGTATAGTAATCCTTTTCCTCCATGGCATTCTGGAGGCTGCTCATCAGTTGGACCGTGGCATTCTCCAGACTATTACTGTAAGTGAGGAGAAGTTTGTTCTGTTCTTCCAGTTGTAGAGCCTTCAGTTGGATATCGTCTTCCAGAGCGGCTTTATACTGCCTTTCACGGAGAATGAAATTCCTTTTTTCAATAGCCCGACGGATTTTGACGTTGAAAATATCAAGATCCTCGATGGGTTTTGTCAGAAAATCGTAGGCTCCTAGATTTATCGCCTTCACGGCGTAATCCATCGAGCCGGCACCGGTCAGGAAAAGTACGGGAATATCGAAGTTGAGATCGTTTAGCCTGTCCATGGTTTCAAAGCCATCCATGTCGGGCATGTTGATATCGAGGATAATGACATCATAGTTATCATCGACGATATTCAGCACATCCTTGCCGTCACGGGCGGTGTCGACGCGATGTCCGAACATTTCCAGGATCTTGGAAACCGTAGTCCGGACCATGGCATCATCGTCGGCAATAAGTATTCTGGTCTGGCCTTTATTCAAAATATGTTTCTCCGATAATCTCCTAGTAGAGAATGCTGACAGAGTCTACATTTTCCAATATCTTTTTGCAATGTCCCGCACCCGTTCGACTGCCGGATGGGGAGCCCGCTCCTTACGCAGGATGGCCTCGGTCTCTTCGTCGAGAAACGAAGGAAAAGGCGTAGTCAGCCTCTCGCCCACCAGTTCAGAAAGTACTGCAAAAACTCCCTCTCTCAAGCCGGCTGGGTTGTATCCTCCTTCGAGGATAAAAAGAATTCTTCCGCTACATATCTTCTCAGCGAGTTCAACAAGCACCTTCGCCATATAGCCAAAACCTTGGTGGGTGAGCCGCATGGAACTGACACAGTCCCCATGATAACCATCGAAACCTGCCGACACCAGTATGATTTCAGGTCGGTATTGATGTCCTACCGGAAGGATCAAGGTGTTAAAAATATTGGCGTATTCGAGATCTCCCTGCCCTCCGGGAAGCGGAATGTTCAGGGTATAGCCTTCCCCGCTGCCGACCCCCGTTTCAAGATGGGAACCTGTTCCGGGAAAAAGCGGCGATTCGTGAATCGAAACAAAGAGGACTTCCTCGGTATTGAAAAAGGAATTTTGGGTCCCGTTGCCGTGATGAACGTCCCAGTCGACGATCATCACTCTTTTGAGTCCGTGTCTTTTCAGAGCGTGATGGGCGGCAACAGCAATATTGTTGAACAGACAGAACCCCATGGAACAGTCTTTCTCGGCATGGTGGCCGGGAGGTCTCACTAAAGCCAGGCCATTAGCAATCTCCCGGTTCATGAGAAGATCTATTCCACCAACCAGAGAGCCGGCCGCAAAACAGGCCGCCTCATAGCTTTTGGGGGAGGTAAAGGTATCTTCGTTAAGCACTGAGAAGATTTTTCCGGCGGTCGCTGCAGCCTTATCTATCTGTTGGGGCGAATGATTCAGCAGGAGTGTTTCCCGCGAAGCTTTGGTTGTGGATGGCTCTATGAAAAGATTGTTTTTCGCTAATTCATCCAAAGTAAAAAAGAGTGGAGCTACTCTTTCGGGCGAGTCCAGGTGATCGAATCCGGGATCATGCTCCTGAAACAATTTGCTTCTGAAGATCGCTGTTTTTCTCATTTTTCAATGGCTTAAAGAGTTACCCTCCTTTCTTGTTCCGAAAGAGTTCACGATCTCATTATACCGGAAAATTTTTCTTTTGACATATGCCCGATAGCTATAAAACAAGAACGCAGTTCCAAGCCATGCTGGAACTGCGTTAACTTACCTATATCTTTTATTATTGTTACATTGGAACGATGAGCTTGTTGGTCTCTTCATTCCAGGTCACAACCAGATACCATACTATCATCACCGCGAAGATAAGCAACAAAGTCGGCCCATAACCCATGACATCAGGAAGATAGACTAACGATCCAAGCACTCCGTTGTCCTCAAATTCCCTGTCTCTGAACCAGGCGGTCATAATTGAGGAAGAGATGGCAAAGAAGGGGACAACCATCATAAGCTTTACCTGTCCCTCTCCCACCCGCCAGAGGGTTCCGGAACCGCATCCTCCGGCAAACATGGCGCCAACCCCGAAGATAAACCCGCCGACGACACCTCCCCAGCCAAAAGTTCCGCGAACATAGTTGCCCACTGCAAGGACGGCTTCTCCCTCAGTCCGAACCGGCACTGCATATTTCAGAACAGCCGCGCCTATGGCAACGATGACTATGGAAAGCATCACCGATTTGGCCAAAGTGCAATCACCCGTCATGTGGGGTTCACGAAAGCCCTGAACCATGCACCAGCGTCCGCGCTGCATGGTATATCCGAGACAGGCGGCAATGACAATAACACCGCTCAGAGATGCTATATAGTCGCTGTCTTCATTAGCTGAATAGGAATAGGCAGCGTAGAATATGCCAAGCAGTCCTATAAGACCCATCAGGTAGATTACTGCCGAAGGGAACGATATTGTCTTCGATCCTCCTTCCCCCCAACTGATATGTTCCATTTCTAGATAGAGAAGCTTCAGGCCGAGAATAACGCCGAAAACCAGTCCGAGCATCATCGCGAAACCATTGGCACCGAGATTACCGATGGCATTGTAAAAGCCACCCACATTGCACCCTCCTGCGAGAGTGGCACCAATGCCCATGAGAATACCTGCTATGACCGCTTTCACCATTTCGCGATAAGGGGGGATACGGAGAGCGAACTCTTTGCCGAGACAGGCCGAGATAAAGGCCCCTGCGACGAATCCGATACCTATAACCGATCCCGAGTCAAACAGTACTGATTTCGGGGCTTCATCATAATATCCAAAGATACCGGCATCTGTTCCGAACAGGGTGGCAAGACCATACATTATCCAATCACCCCAGTTTCTTATAGCACCAACAGCCCCCCAGGGCCGCCACCAGGCCATCATCATGACCGAAAAAAACGCGACAATAACTCCGGTGACATAAGGGTTCCATTCTTTCTCACAAAAAAGAGCATACAATTCTTTAACTTTATTTTTGAAAACAGATTCTTCGCTCATCAATAACCCCCTGAAAAATAATCTAACTGTCAAAAACGTTTGTGGAATGATTACCACAACAGTAATTTTTTTGTCAAGCGAAACGACTCAAACAATGAGTAATTACTACATTGTAGTATGACTTTTTAATATTGTTATATTCGCAACTTACAGATGCTTTTGTTTCCTTGCTTGACATAATTAAGACGCTCAAGTATAGGTCAAATTATAGATATACCTTATCAAGTACACAAAATGGAGTTAACCTACGACGCACGTGCGTCTATCGTATATTCAACTCTTTTTATTTCAGGAGAACGATTATGAGTGATTTTAAAAAGGTTCCAGACAATGTTGTCCCGAAAACAATACTTGATGCGAAGGGACTGAGTTGCCCGATGCCGCTTCTACGGACAAAAAAAGAGATCGGTAAGCTCGCCTCCGGAGAAATACTTCAGGTAGATGGTACTGATCCAGGCTCACGCAATGACATCCCCGGCTGGTGCGAAAGAGCCGGTCATACTTATGTAGGTGAGAGAGAAGGTGCTGGATTTATTTCCTTCTTTATTAAAAAAGGATAATGCTGTTTTGGTGTATTTGTAAGGATCGTTAACACAAACTCATACTCTAAATACGTTCAGTTTATGTTTCTGTTCGTGTTTAGAGTATTTTTTTATCGAATGAGGCTAGAGAATAATTTATTACCTTCCTTTTGGAGGAACCAACATGGCAAAAAGCTTAGGTATATTCGTTACCACACCGGGCAGCCTGAACCACGTCATAGGTATTACAAAAGCTGCTAAGAAAAAAGGTTCAACGGTAAAAGTCTTTTTTACCTGGAAAGCCACGACACTTGCAAAAGATCCCGCTTTTCCTGGTCTTTGCGAACTTGCCGATGATGTCTCCATATGCGTCGACAGCTACAAAAAACAAGGGTTTTCTGTCGATGACGTACCGGTCGGTCTCACTCCGAAAAAAATGGCTACACAAGCCCAACATGGCATAATTATAGAAGACTTTGACTGTTATTTAAGTCTGTAAGGAGGATTGTGATATGAGCTATAAAAAGGTATGTCTTTTGTACAGGCACCCGGATTACGCCATTGACGGCATACGGTCAGCTTTGGGACTCGCAGTCGAAAATATGTATGCGTACGGTGTCGTCATGGATACAGAGATCCCAAAACTGGACGAGTTAACGCAGGAAAGCATAGAAATGCTCCGCGATATGGAGGGTGAAGTATATTCAACGGTGCCCGCCAATGTCGAGAAGAACGGATTCGAGGCTCTAACTCTCGAAGAACTCGGTGAAAAACTTCGTGATATGACTCATATAATCCCGTACGGATTAAAATAATTCAAGGAGCATTGACTATGAAAATATTGAATATTTATAAATCCGCCCCGGACGAGACAGTCCAGAAGCTGGTCAAAATAGTCACCCGGGACCGGGAATCGGATTCTTTTGACCTGAATATAGAAAAGCCGGATTATGATGTCTTGGTTGACAAAATTTTTGCAGCGGATCAAACCATCTGCTGGTGGTGATAATATTTCCTCATCGCCCTGTTACAAGACCCGATTGATCTAATTCTGCTCGATCGGGTCTTCGTCTTTCGTTAGATATTTCATTATCGTATCGTGAAGAAGGGGTCTTAATCTCCTGATAGGTGCGGGATCGTCTCCCATAAGTACTCTGTTGGTGAGCAGGACAATTGCCAAACCTTTAGCAATATCCAGCCAGAAGGAAGTTCCGGTAAAACCTAAGTGACCTACTGTTGTTGCCGAAAATAGCCTTCCGCTGCTTGAAGTCCCCAAAGAAGGAGTATCAAAACCATAGGTCCAGGTCGATCCCGACCTTTTAGTTAAGAATTCTCTGAGAATATCCGCTCCGTAGGCGGGATGTTTCTTTATCCCCCTGTATTGCAGCAACAGGTTTTCGAGCAGTGATAAAACGCCGGAGGCGGTGCCGAAGAGGCCCGCGTGTCCGGCTACCCCACCTAGCATCCGGCAGTTATCATCATGAACTATGCCGCAGAGCCTCTTTCCCGACCAGTTGCATACTCCCGTAACGGCGTAGACCTCGCTTCCCAAATCACCCGGGCCTGGAAAGAACAACTTTTTTTGCAGACCCATCGGTTGCGCTATCTCTTCTTGCCAGAAGTCAGCCAGGGACTTTTTTGTTATTTTTTCTAACAAACATCCCAGGAGGATGAACCCAAGGTCACTGTAAAGAGTGTTGCTGCCTGGCTGAAACACTAAATTTTCACTACATATCAATCTGACGATTGCTTCGTTTCTATCACTTTGTTGACATTCAGCAAGCACCTTGTAATACGGTTTATGAGCCGGCAGGCCAGAAGAATGACTGAGCAGCATGGACAGGCGGATCATTCCTATTTCGCTTCTTATCTCATTAAAATATTTACCTAATTCATCTTCAAGCCGTAGTTTACCTTTTTCAACCAGAGTCATGACCGAGAGAGCGGTGACCAGAGGTTTTGTTAACGAAGCAAGATCATAGATCGTTGCCTTGTCTACTCTTCTGCCTTCCTCATGGCGATCAGTGCAGCCAAAGTGATGGGTATGTTGATATGCCTTACCTTTTTCGAAATTGAGATAACCAATCGAACATCCTGAAAACACATTATTTTTCAGAGATTCAGAAATGATTTTGGTAAGTTCTTCCAACAGGTTTCTCTTAGACCGTTTTTCCATGCTCAGTTCTATTATTCTGTTGAATATTTTACCTAATTTTACTAGATTGTATGAGTGGTTCGCTGTATATATATCTCTGATATTTCGTGGAAATATGTCACCTTCTTATTATTCCACCATTCCTTGTCAGTGCACTTATCAACAGACTGTCAACAGCAGAATGTTTAATGCTGGTGGATGCTCTGTTTGTAATACTGTTCATAAATTTTCTCCAACAAAATAATTTTTAAATAAACCTCGTTATGTTGAAAAATTAGTTTGAAAAAACAAAGAGATATACATTTATTACACACTTTCAGCGCACTAATAAGAGTAAAAGAAAGATAAATAAAGGTAAGACAAAAGGAGTCTCTTTTATGCCATTGAAATTTACCGTATCACAAAACAACCTTCTTGAAGGCCTTAACAGCCTCCAGAATATAACGAATAAAAAAGGTACGTTAGCTATTCTTAACAATGTTTTAATAGAGTCAACCGGAGGAGGGCTGCTTTTAACGGGGACAGATTTGGAGGTAGGATTGCGAATTGTCATTCCTGCTGAAATCCAGGACGAAGGATCCCTTACCTTACCTTCCAAGAAAATTTTCGAGATAGTCAGGGAGTCGGGTTCGCAACTTATCTCTATTGAAGAAAGTGAAAATAGCTGGGTCATCATAAGGGCCGGACTCAGTACCTATAATCTTGCCGGGATGCCAAGCGATGAATTTCCAGAATTCCCGGAATACGACCAAGAGAATTTTATTTCCTTTGAATCACACATCTTTCTCGAACTTATAGAGAAAGTTATCTTCTCGATCGCCAATGAGCAAGAGAATATGTACTCCTTGACATCGGTTCTCTTCGAGAAGGATAAAATCGGCGATTCTCATTACTTACGGATGGTTTCCTCGGATGGTCACAGGCTTTCTATCATGCAGAAAGAAGTTGCGGCAGATGTCGAAAAACTCCTTCTGAATAACGTAACACTGATACCTAAAAAAGGAATACATGAGTGGAAAAAGTTTTGTGAAAACAGGGACACCATCGACTTATCGTTCGAAAAGAAACAGCTTGTTCTGCGGGATAAGAACGCGATTATGATAATACGCCTGAAAGGCGGAGAATTCCCACAATATTCAGCCATCGTTGAGGCAATAGAACTTTCCAACTGTCTGAAAATAAAAAGAATACCTTTTTTAGAATCGCTGAAAAGAATAAATCTTTTCACAGAAGATATCTTCCATACCATCCAACTGAAGGTGGAACGAGAAAAGATGATTCTCTCCTCCCAGAATGCCGACCTGGGCAATGCCAAGGATGAGCAAGCCATTTCATATGAAGGGGACCCGCTCACGCTTGGGTTCAACTGCCGTTACTTTATCGAAACCTTAGGGGTTATGGACTGTGAAACAGTCGAGGCATACATAAACAGCAATAGCAGTCCGTGTCTTATGAAATCTGATGACGATAAAGGCTTCATCAGTATCATCATGCCAATGCAGTTGTAAGGAGTACCTGAAAAATTCATTTCTGAAATTTTTATAATGAATTTCTTGAAGGTACTTATCCCCCTTATGGGGTTCGTTTTATTAATAATCAATTAGATATAGGAATGAGTGTGACAGAAAACAACAGCTACGGCGCAGAACAGATCCAAGTCCTGGATGGTCTGGAAGCCGTAAGAAAAAGACCTTCCATGTATATTGGAAATACTGCAGAAGAAGGTCTGCATCATCTCATATGGGAAATAGTCGATAACAGCATTGACGAAGCTCTTGCCGGCCACTGTACCAGGATACGGGTTAACATTCATGAGGACAATGTCATTTCGGTCGAAGATGATGGGCGAGGCATTCCAGTAGAAAAGCATCCCACCGAAAACATGACGGCGCTTGAACTGGTTATGACGACTCTTCATGCCGGAGGAAAATTTGACCATTCGAGCTACAAGGTATCCGGAGGCTTGCACGGTGTAGGCGTTTCGGTGGTAAACGCCCTTTCAACAGAGCTAACCGCAGAGATAAAGAGAAATGGCAAAATTTACCGGCAGAGGTACAGCTATGGCAACAGAGCAAACGACCTGGAAATAGTTGGTGAAAGTGAACGGAGCGGTACCAAAATCACATTCAAAGCCGATCCGGAAATATTTAGGGAAACAACCGTTTACAACTACGAAACGGTTAAAACCAGATTACGTGAACTCAGTTTTCTGAACAAGGATCTGCGGATTTATCTGAAAGACGAAAGGAGTGGCCAAGAGGACAAATTTCATGCCACAGGCGGGATAATTTCCTATGTCGAGTATCTGAACAGAAACAAGACACCGATCTTCGATGAGCCGATTTATATATCAGGTGAAAAAGAAAACGTCGAGGTTGACATAGCTCTTCAGCATTTCGACGGGTACACCGAAAGGCTGCTTTCCTTTGTAAACAATATAAACACCAAGGAAGGAGGCAGTCACGTTGCAGGTTTTCGATCTGCTCTCACCAAATGCATCAACAGGTACGCCAGCGATGACATGATCCCCAAAAATATGCGGGAAAAGATGGGGGGAGATGACGTACGGGAAGGGCTAACCTGTGTTATTTCGGTACGGGTGCCTAACCCTCAGTTTGAAGGTCAAACCAAAACCAAGCTTGGCAACAGCGAAGTCAAGTCTATAGTAGAATCCGTCTGCAGCGAAAAACTTACCCTGTTTTTGGAGCAAAATCCAAATGTGGCCAAAAAAATTCTGGCCAAGGTTGTGGATGCCGCAAGAGCGAGGGAAGCTGCAAAAAGGGCGAGAGACCTGTCTCGGAAAAAGGGTTCCACCAGTCTTCTGATGGCTGGAAAACTCGCAGAATGCCAGGAAAAAGACCCGGCGAAAAGAGAGATATTCATCGTAGAAGGCGACTCTGCCGGCGGCTCGGCCAAGCAGGGCAGAGACCGATCCAATCAAGCGATTCTGCCGCTCAGGGGTAAAATACTGAATGTAGAAAAGGCAAGATTTGACCGGATCCTGGGAAGCGAAGAGATAAAAAACCTCATTGGCGCTCTTGGCTGTGGTATTGGCAAGGATGAATTTGATATAGAGAAGCTCAGATACCACAAAATCATCATAATGACCGATGCAGACGTTGACGGCGCGCATATAAGAACCCTCCTTCTCACCTTTTTCTATCGACAAATGCTGCCGCTGGTTGAGAACGGATTTGTCTATATAGGTCAGCCGCCGCTTTACCGACTGGGAAAGGGCAAGAAGGAAAACTATTTCCTCGAAGAAAGTGATCTGAACAGTTTCCTTTTCACTCAAGCCAGTGAAAACATGAAATTGTTCATTGACGATAGGGAAGGTGAGGTCCTGGAGCAGGATAAATTCGTGAAGATTATGGAAAAGCTCTCTGTTTATCAAAAGATAAATTCTTTTCTTAATCGAATGAATATTTGGGAAGAGATGCTCTACTTCATGCTCGAAAATGGCATCAAATCGGCGGATCAGTTCAAAGACGAATCATTCGTCAACGAACTGAGGAATAGGCTGCCCGAAGAAAAGCTTATCATCGGCAATATACGTTCATGCAGATGGCGGCCGGACTGTTATGAGATGGACGTGGCCATGCGTGGGAAAGTGCAGGTCATGATGACTCTTGGTCCGCACATACCCCTTATCAGCGAGTACCGCACAGCTCTCAATATATTCCCGGTTATCAAACCGTATCTCCAGTCAGGATTTACTGTGATTTATGAAGGGAAAGGCGGCGAGGAGAAAAAACTTGCCGCAGAAGACTGGAGTGCAATACTTAAAGTTGTCAGAGAAGAATCATTTAAGGGTAGCCATCTCCAACGATACAAAGGTCTTGGCGAAATGAATCCGGAACAGCTCTGGGATACCACTATGAATCCGGCCAATCGCACGCTTATGCAGGTAACCATCGATGACGCCGAGCAAGCAGATGACATCTTCACCACCCTGATGGGTGATAAAGTTGAACCGCGCCGCGATTTCATTCAAAATCATGCTCTTGAAGTAACTGATCTGGACATATAGCGGCAACCTCCGCAATAAACATCTCTTAGAAGAAATTCTTTTATGAATATAGAAACTGAAGCAGATAAAGAAGCATTTTCGACAATCTCCATTGAGAAGGAGCTCAAAAAATCGTATCTCGAATACGCAATGAGTGTCATTGTCGGAAGAGCCTTACCGGATGTGCGGGACGGGCTAAAACCTGTACACAGAAGAGCCATCTTCGCCATGCGTGAACTTGGGGTCTTTTACAATAGGCCATACGTTAAATCCGCAAGAATCGTCGGTGATGTGATAGGTAAATTTCATCCCCACGGCGATACGGCCGCTTACGATACAATCGTCCGCATGGCTCAGGGTTTTTCCATGAGATACCCGCTTGTAGACGGACAAGGTAACTTCGGCTCGATGGATGGTGATTCACCGGCAGCAATGCGGTACACCGAGGCGAGGATGACCCGAATAGACAAGGAGATAGTAGACGATCTCGACAAGGAAACCGTAGATTGGGTTCCCAACTATGACAACTCTCTCGCCGAGCCATCGGTGATGCCAAGCAAAGTACCGAACTTGCTCATAAACGGATCTTCTGGTATCGCAGTTGGCATGGCTACCAATATTCCGCCGCACAACCTGACGGAAGTAATAGATGCGCTGATCGCCTTGATTGATGACCCTAATCTCACAGTGTATCAGATCATGTCGATAATAAGTGGGCCGGATTTCCCGACAGGAGGTCAAATATGCGGCAGAGCCGGAATACGTGAGGCATATGAAACCGGCAAGGGCGTCATCATTATGAGGTCCGTCACTCATATCGAAAAATTAAAGGAAGGAAAGAGAGAGGCGATAATTGTTACGGAAATTCCCTATCAGGTGAATAAAGCAGTTCTGGTCGAAAAGATAGCAGAGCTTGTCAAAGACAAAAAAATCAACGCGATTAGCGAAGTACGAGACGAATCAGACCGGCACGGATTACGAATTGTTATCGAGTTGAAAAAGGATGAAATAGCTGAGATAGTTATTAATCAGCTCTTTATCATGACACAGATGCAGAAGTCTTTTGGTATAATCCTTCTGGCAATCGTCAATAACAGGCCGGAGATCCTCAACCTTAAGCAAGTCCTCGAGCACTTTGTCATGCACCGCAAGGTAGTGGTGTATCGCCGGACTGCATTCGAGCTCAAAAAGGCTGAAGAGAAGGCCCATATCTATGAAGGACTGAGTATTGCCGTCAACAATATTGACGACATTGTCGCCCTGATAAAGGGGTCAAAAAACCCACAGGAAGCCAAAGAGGAACTCAAGAGCCGATATAGCCTGAGCGATATTCAGGCTCAGACAATTCTCGACATGAGGCTGCAAAGACTCACTGGATTGGAAAGAGAGAAAATTCTCAGCGACTATGAACAAATAATTATTGAAATACGGAAACTTACAGAAATTCTCGGTGATGAAAACCTGATAATGAAAATTATCAAAGATGAGTTTTTTCTGCTCAAGGAAACGTATGGCGATGATCGCAGAACGGAAATTATCGATGCAGCCGACGAATTTCTGCCGGAAGATCTCATTGCGCCGGAAGACATGGCCGTGACTGTAACACATTCAGGCTATATCAAGAGAAATCCGGTTTCCCTGTACAGATCGCAGCAGCGAGGTGGAAAGGGTGTTACCGGAGTGAAGAATATAGAAGAAGATTTTGTTTCGAGCCTCTACGTTGCCTCAACTCTTGATACTTTCTTATTCTTCACCAACCATGGCAAAGTGTTCTGGCGGAAAGTCTATGAGTTGCCCCTGGCCGGAAGAACAGCAAGGGGCAAAGCAATCGTAAACCTGCTCAACCTGGCTGAAGATGAAAAAATTGCTGCAATTCTGCCGATCAAGAGCTTCGATGATGATAGCAATAACAAAACAATTCTCATGGTTACCAAGCACGGCAGAATTAAAAAGACCAGCCTTCAGGAGTTCAAGAGGCCGCTCAGTAAGGGCAAGAGGGCTCTGACCATTAATGAAGGGGATGAGATTATTGCTGCTCATGTTCTCACAGGAAAGGATACCGTATTGCTGGTAACCCAACAGGGAATGTGCATTCACTTCGAGGAAACCGACCTGAGGACAATGGGGAGAACAGCTGCCGGAGTAAGAGGCATAACCTTGAAAAGTGATGACGAGGTGGTAAGTGCCATTGTTATTAATTCAGATAATTCCATTCTGATCATCACAGAGAACGGCTATGGAAAAAGAAGTCCTATTGATGAATATAGGTTACAGAGAAGAGGTGGTCGAGGAGTAATCGGTATCAAGCGCAGTGTCAGAAATGGTAATGTTATTGCTGCCAAACAGATAGATAATGAAGAAGAAGTTATTCTTATCGCCGATTCGGGCAAGATGATCAGAATGGATCTCAGTTCAATAAGGGTCATCGGCAGAAGCACTCAGGGAGTAAGACTCATCAATTTGGAAGAGAATGAAAAAGTTGTCGGAATGGACAGTGTGGCCAAAGATAGAACCGAAGAAGATGAGTACCAGGAGGGTAGCGGAGAGGAGCAAATAAACTTAGGCGATGATGTCGATAGAAGTGAGGAAAATGGAGAATAAGTCCCAGATTGCCGTAATGGGAGCAGGTTCCTGGGGAACCGCATTGGCAATTTTATTAGCGCAGAAGGGACATGAGGTGCGGCTTTGGGGGCATAATCATGAACATATTGATCTGCTCGTTGTCGATAGGGAAAACAAACGATATCTCCATGGTCGCGCATTTCCTGATAATCTTAGTCCCACGAGAGAACTCGAAAAAGCTATAAAAGGTGCAAGAATTGTGCTCATGGTTGTTCCGTCACACGCTTTCCGGCTGGTCTTTCAAGGCGTTGCACCTTTACTGCAGGACAAAACGAGGGTCATATCGGCTGTTAAAGGGATTGAAAACAAGACCCTGAAAACCATGTCCCAGATCATTGAAGAAATACTGATGGGACATGATATTTTAAAGAGGGATATACAGATAGGGGTGTTATCCGGACCGTCTTTCGCGGAAGAGGTTGCCAGTGGCGTCCCGACCGCAGTGACGCTCGGATTTTCTGACTTGGACACTGCCAGAAGTCTACAGGAGATTTTGGCGACGGACTCCTTCAGAATTTATATAAGCCGGGACGTGATTGGGCTAGAGGTAAGTGCGGCGTTAAAGAATATCGTGGCAATTGCAGCAGGGGTTTGCGATGGCCTGGGGTATGGTCTCAATACCAGGGCGGCATTGATTACCCGAGGGTTGGCTGAAATACAACGGCTTGGAATGGCAATGGGAGCGGACACGTCCACCTTTGCAGGATTGAGTGGTCTGGGTGACCTGATCTTGACCTGTACAGGTAATCTCAGCAGAAATAGGACGGTTGGCTTGATGCTGGGCCAAGGGAAAAGTCTCGGCCAGATAAAAAACGAAATGAAAATGGTCGCCGAAGGTATAAAGACAACAAAATCAGTCTACGATCTCGCCCAAAAGCTGCAGATAGAAATGCCCATTCTCGATCAGGTACACGGAATTCTCTATGAAGGGAAGAAATGCTCGGAAGCTGTAAAAGCTTTGCTCCAAAGGGAGTTAAAGCAAGAATAGAAAAAACGGTCAACTGTCGGACCAATCATTATTTTCAAACTGACTATGGTCCGGCTTTGGCGGTTTCTCTTCAAAAAGGCGTTGTTCAAGCCACTTCTTAATCATAAAAATCTCTTCTCTCACAGCTGATAGAGCCTTACCCCGATGGCTGACCTTGTTCTTGTCGGCCATAGACATTTCTGCAAAGGTCTGACCAAGTTCTTCATAATAGAATAGAGGATCGTAGCCGAAGCCATTGGAGCCTCTTTTATCGTGAAGAATTTTTCCATTGCATTTGCCTTCATAGGTGAGGGCGGGGCCGGAGGGAACAGCGATGGATAGGACACATTGGAAGTAAGCGCGACGATCCTCAATACCATCAAGTTCCTCGAGCAGCTTTTGACAATTAGCCTCGTCTGTTGCATTCTCGCCTGCAAATCTCGCGGAATACACTCCCGGTGAGCCGCCAAGAGCCGGGACAACAAGGCCGGAGTCATCGGCAATTGCCGGTAATCCAAGAACTCTTGCAGTATGCAGCGCTTTTTTGTAGGCATTCTCGTCAAAGGTGGAGCCATCTTCAATGACTGGAGGGATCGGGCCGAAATCGGCCAGGGATAATACTTCGATCTGTAAGTCCTGGAGAATTTCCCGAAACTCTCTGAGCTTGTTCTTATTGGTAGTAGCAATAACGAGAAGAGAAAGCATGGCGGTTAAATAGTTTGCTATTCTTAAGATTTTTTCTTACGAAGACTTTTATCATACCGTTCCTGTTCACTGTACAGGCAGCCACAGTAGGGTTGGCGATACATATTGAGGTCAATGGACCGATCAATACCGAATTGCCAACCAGTGCGAAAATCACGGTAGAGAAAATCGACCCCATGTGCCAAAGAAAGATTTTGACAAATTTCTGTAAGAACTGAGTGACGTTGGTACTTACTATACAACAGGGTAGTGGTAAAAGCATCAAATCCAAGGGTCTTGGCAAGAGAAGCTGTTTTTTCCAGGCGCAATAAGTAACATAATTGACATCTTTCCTCCTCATGAAACGCGACTTTTCGTATAAAATCACGAAGACCGTACTCTTTTTCAACAATCAAAGTAAGATTTGAGGCGGCAGAAAACTGTTCGAGAGTCGAAAGACGACGTTTAAATTCCTGAAAAGGGTGGATATTAGGATTAAAAAAAAAGCCCGTTACCTTACAGCCTTCTTGTTGCAGGGCTGTTAAGGGATAGATGGTGCAAGGGCCGCAGCAAACATGGAGCAACACTTTCATTGCATCAGATTTTAAAATTTCTAGGATCTATGGAATACTGATGGATCTTGTAATTAATAATCCTCAGACTGGTATCGAGATCCTTTGCAGTCTTGGTTTGATTGCCGTTGTTTCGTTTCAAGCCTTCAATAATAAGTTCTTTTTCAAAATTTGCGACAGCCACGGCTAAAGAATAGGGATTATCTTTTTTAGTGCTTTCGGCAGTTTGCAGGGTAGGGGGGAGATGTATTCCCTTAATTGTATCGCCATCGCAGATGATAACTGCACGTTCTATGCAATTTTGCAACTCGCGAACGTTACCTGGCCAGTGATATTGAATGAGCATATCGATCGCCGAGGTCGAAATTCGGCGAATATTTTTGCCGCTTTCCTTGGCATATTTGTCTAGGAAAAATTCAGCTATTAACAGAATATCGGTCCGTCTCTCGCGCAGAGGCGGCATATAGATGGGAAAGACGTTGAGCCTGTAATAGAGATCCTCTCTGAAATTCTTCTCGGCGACCGCCTTCTCGAGATCTCTGTTGGTGGCAGCCACCAGCCGGACATCGCAGTTGATCTGCTGGGTGGATCCCAGCCGTTGAAAGCTTCTCTCCTGAACAACATTGAGCAATTTTACCTGGACTGAGTTGCTTATTTCGCCGATCTCATCAAGAAAGAGGGTTCCCCCCTCTGCCTGTTCAAATCGGCCGATTTTTCGTTCATTTGCCCCGGTAAATGATCCCTTTTCATGACCAAAAAGCTCGCTTTCCAGAAGTGTTTCGGGCAAAGCCGAACAGTTCACAACAACAAAGGGCTTGCTCCTTCTTTTACCGTTATAGTGAAGGGCCTTCGCGACAAGCGTTTTGCCCGTGCCGGATTCGCCCCGCAGGAGGACAGTTGCGTTCGAGTCGACGACTCGGTGGATCATCTCATAGACATCCTGCATTCTGCTGGAATTGCCTATGATATCGTTGATTTTATTTTTTTCGGAAAGTTCTCTTTTAAGCTTCAGGTTTTCCGTATATAGCTCTTCGGTCTCCCTGTTGACTTTTTGAATTCGTACAACCGTCTGGGCGAAAAGACTCGAAAGAACAGTAAGGTATTGCAAGTCTGTATTAGCCTGCTCGCTTATACCGTCCCGGTAGAAACGGTCAATACTCAAGGCGCCGATAACGTTTTGTCCATCCTTTATAGGTACGCAGAGGAAAGATTTTTTCTGTTCCGAGATGTTACCGCGAGCCCTCGTACGATTAAGAAAAAGCGGTTCTTCGGAAATCTGCGGTACAATAATTGGCTCTCCGGTGGAAACGACTCGTCCGGTAATCCCTTCGCCGATTTTATATTTCCCTCTTTTCCTTCCTTCGGCGGTAATGCCATGCGCAACTTCAATTTCAAGTTTTCCGGTTAAAGGATTAACAATTGTAACTGTTCCATTTTCCATGTCTTTCATCTCGGCGAGAATGTGCATGGTTTTTTCAAGGCAATCACGCAATTCAAGAGATGATGCGAGTTGTTTCGTTATCTCGTACAAGACCGTTAAATCTTCCAATTGCTTGGAAATATCAACTTTTTCAGACATACTTACTCTAGGGGTGTAGTGGTGGATAGAAACTTATAGATCGGAAGATTGTAACAATATTAAGAAAACAAATCGATACATTATTACAAAAATGTGCAGAAAAACCCAGAGAGAATTTTTTTGAGGACCATTGTGTTGACAGAAATTGGATCAAATGGTACAAAGTGGTCCACGGAGGAATGGCCGAGTGGTTTAAGGCGGCGGTCTTGAAAACCGTTGTACGAAAGTACCGTGGGTTCGAATCCTACTTCCTCCGCCAAAGAAAACAGATGCGGAGAGGTGACCGAGAGGCCGATGGTGCTCGCCTGCTAAGCGAGTGTGGGGGTAAAACCCCACCGAGGGTTCGAATCCCTCCCTCTCCGCCAAATTAAATGCTTAAAGGATCAGTATTCCCATACTGGTCCTTTTTTTATTTCTATTCTCAATACTCAGAATCCCCACAGGAGCGACTTTTTTATCCAGCCTGTAAATCCGCTCTCATGTTGGACTTTCACCCAACCTGATTTCACTTCCAACATGGAGAAAACCACGCCATGGTAAGCGCTACCGATGATGGCGTTGTCGTTGCCTGGACCGCTGCGGATATTTATGGCTTGCTCCTGATCTTTATTGGCTCTTACTATCATATGAGGAGCTTTTCGAACGTGTGACTTATGAATCCAGCCGGTTTCATCCTCGAAATCTTTTACCTGTAACCAATCCCCATGTTTTTTCATGACCTCGAAAGGAAAACCGGCTCCATACTCCCATTTGACTTTATGTTGAATTCCCGGTCCTGATCTCATATTCACCTTATCCCCCTTCACACTTACCATCTCTGCAGCTAAAGAAGAAAAAGCGAAAGAACAAGATGCTAAGAAGACGCTAAGAAAGCATGTCTTTCGCAGAATATATTTACGCATGGAAGACCTTTTTATTTAAGTAAAGAGAGATATTGCAGCAGCCTGTATTAACCCCCACAAGGAAGGATAAGTACCTTCACGGAATTCATTTCTCAAGAACTAGAAATGAATTTCTAAGGTATTAATGTCCAGCCAGTAAAAGGGCAACGACCCTCTCTAGGTCGTCGGGAGAGTAATACTCTACTTCAATCTTTCCTCTTGTACCGCTATGAATAATAGATACTTTGGTGTTGAGATAATTCGTCATCTGCGTGGTCAGGGTATTCCTGTAGGATCTCGATATCTCATCCGAGTTAACAATTTTTTTCTTATCAGCAGGAACTTTATCATTCGCTGCCTTTTTTATTATTTTTTCCGTTTGTCTGACTGAGAGTCCGTTTCTGATAACAAGGTCCCTGATTTCCTGGATCTTAAGAGGATCATCAACCAGACGAACCAAAGCTCGGCCATGGCCTTCGCTCAGGAGGCCGGCAGAAATATCTTTTCGGACAGAATCGGGAAGTTTTAGTAATCTCAATATGTTAGTTACGGTAACCCGCTGTTTTCCCACTCGTTTCGCAGTTTCTTCCTGAGTATATCCGAATTTTTCGATGAGCTTACGGTATGCTTCTGCCTCTTCAATGGGATTGAGGTCGGTACGCTGGACATTCTCAATAAGAGCAATTTCCAGGAGTGAGTCTTCATTCTCGATATCGATAAGAACGACCGGTACATGGCTTAAACCGGCAAGCTTGGATGCACGGAGGCGCCGCTCCCCAGCAACGAGTTCATAAACATCATCCGCACCATTACAGGTTACAATGAGGGGTTGTATGACCCCCTTTTCCAGTATTGATTCTGAGAGTTCCTGAAGATCTTGAGGATTGAAGTCGGAACGCGGCTGATGCTTGTTGGGTACAATTTTCGCGATGTCGCACTCAAAGAATTTTTCCTTCTCCTCTCCAAAAAGGAGTCCAACTCCTTGACCTAGTCCGAGTTTTTTCACCATAATTTTATCCTTGTTTGTTAAGAAACTCTTTTGCTAGATTCATGTAGGCAACAGCCCCCGAAGATTGGATGTCATAGTCAAATATAGTCTGACCGTGACTCGGGCTTTCACTTAACCTTACATTTCTTGGGATTACTGTTTTAAATAATTGATCTTTAAAGTGAATATTTATCTCATTCGCTACTTGATGGGTGAGACGATTCCTTTTATCAAACATGGTCAACACAAGGCCTTCAATATACAGTGAGCGATTATAAGCTTTTTTAACCGAACGTATTGTGTTGACAAGTTGCGCGAGACCTTCCATAGAAAAATATTCGCATTGCATCGGGATGAGAACGGAATGGGCAGCGGTTAAGGCATTAACAGTGAGAAGTCCAAGAGAAGGAGGACAATCAATAATTATATAGTCATAGTTTTCATTAAAACTCTCTAAAAGATGTTTGAGTTTTCCTTCTCTATTGGTCAACGAGATCATCTCCAATTCTGCAGCAACAAGATCGATATTCGATGGTATTACGTCGAGATTTTTAACATTGCTGGAAAAGAGGACGTCATGAGCGGCATAGCTTCCGGAGTATGCATGATAGAGATGAGCCTTGATTTTTTTCATATTGACGCCGATGCCACTCGAAGCATTTCCTTGTGGATCTGAATCAATGAGAAGTACTCTTTTTTTCCTTTTCGCTAGGGCTGCCGCAAAATTTATGGAAGTGGTTGTTTTCCCAACACCGCCTTTTTGGTTTGCCACAGCGATGATCTTTGAAGTGTTTTTCATTCATTCCTCCAACAGAAGTTAACATATTTTCGTGAAAATACCCTGACTTCACAAAAATATCTTCCTTTTTTATTCAAAATGGTTTTGTTTATGTCTATTTTTAACATTCAAGCTATTATTCTTTAATATTCAAGTCAATTATCGTGGGTGTTTCACGTGAAACATTTTTTCATTCGGGAGAGGAAATGAAATCTGACTTTTTGGTGATCGGAAGCGGGATAGCAGGATTGTCGTTTTCCCTGAAAGCTTCAAGGATAGGGTCGGTTGTTGTTGTGACTAAAAAGAAAGAAGTGGATACTGCGACGAATCTTGCGCAAGGGGGGATTGCGGCGGTATTGAATCCAGACGACAGTTTTACCGAACATATAAGGGACACCCTGGAAGCAGGTGCAGGACTTTGTGATGAGAACGTAGTGCAGATGGTGGTAGAAAACGGTCCGGCCAGAGTTAGGGAACTTATTGAGTTTGGAGTGCAGTTTGTAAAAGAAAAAAACGGTGCCTTGAGCCTTGGCAAGGAAGGAGGGCATTCAAGAAGAAGAGTTGCCCATGCATTTGATCTGACGGGCAAGGAGATAGAAAGGGCTCTCGTGGAAAGTGTAGAGCGATGCACTAACGTGAAGCTGCTGGAAAATCATATGTGCGTTGATCTGATCGTCAACGATACTCCAGATGGAAAAACATGTGTGGGGGCGTGGATAATAGATGAGGAGGGAAAGATAAAAAGATTTTCAGCTACAACTGTGGTGCTGTGTACGGGGGGAGTTGGCAAGGTATATCTGTATACCAGTAATCCTGATATAGCAACTGGCGATGGTGTTGCAGTTGCTTTCAGGGTTGGGGCGGAAATCGATAATATGGAATTTGTCCAGTTTCATCCGACCTGCCTCTATCATCACCAGGCGAAAAACTTTCTCATTTCTGAGGCTGTGAGAGGTGAGGGGGCCTACTTGGTCAATAAATCAGGCGAAAGGTTTCTTTCGAAGTATGAGCCGGATGAAATGGAACTGGCCACGAGAGATAAGGTCGCGAGAGCAATTGATAAAGAAATGAAAACAACCGGAGTAGATTGTGTTTATCTCGATATCAGCCATAAAGACAGCGATTTTATCAGAAAGAGATTTCCGACGATCTATCAAAAATGTTTATCACTCGGAATAGATATTACTTCCGGGCCGATACCGGTAGTTCCAGCAGCTCACTATCTCTGTGGAGGGGTGAAGACAGATATGCATGGCAGAACGACGATTAAAAATCTCTTTGCTCTGGGGGAGACGGCATGTACAGGCTTACACGGCGGAAACAGGTTGGCTAGCAACTCATTATTGGAAGCAATTGTTTTTGCCGAAAACGCCTATTTGTGGTGTTTGAAAAACAACAGTACAATGCTCAATCAAGGGCAAAAAGAGGAGGGTCTTGAAGAAGATATTGAGAATAATAAGGAAAGGATCGATGAAGAAATTCTAATTAATCATAATTGGGATATAATCAGAAGGATTATGTGGAATTATGTTGGAATTGTAAGAAAAACATCCCGCTTGCTTATCGCTCAAGATCGGATAACGGAAGTCAGAAGAGAAATTGATCAAATCATAGAAAAGTATCAAATGACAACAAATATGCTTGAGTTGCGGAACATATCTTTGGTGGCATCGCTGATAATAGAAGCATCTTTGAAAAGAAGAGAATCCAAGGGGCTACACTATATTATCGAGTAATGAGATGGTAGTCCCGATAATTACTCAAAAGGCTACCAAGATGATGTCTCTCCGTCGAGGACGAAATGGAAGTACAAGCCATCAGGCTCCTCTATAATGCATGACCAGGGTTTAAGTCGCTCTTCCGAACAAGATTACTCATACAATCCAATAGATGTGATATTGGCTGAAAATTTTACTGCTAATGGTTCGGATTGTAAAAGACATGAGTTAACAATCTAGATAGGTATCCGTCAAAAGAATGTCAGGGTAAGTTACTGTGATGCTCGGTATTTATTAGTAATTACGGTTAGATGTTGGGTGTGGTGGCTCAGGGGATCGTTCACTTGTTTGCTTCGGTAAGGGAAAAGTAAATTAAGTAAAACAAAAAACCCCGAACAGTGAACTGTTCGGGGTTTTTGTAATTGGCGTCCCCAACCGGATTTGAACCGGTGTTGTCGGCGTGAAAGGCCGATGTCCTGGACCTGGCTAGACGATGGGGACTAATCTATATATTGGTGGGTCGTGCGCGATTCGAACGCGCGACTCTCTGATTAAAAGTCAGATACTCTACCGGCTGAGTTAACGACCCTTGGAGGAAGTCTATATACATGCTCGATCAGCTTGTGTCAATATGTATTTCCCCATTTTTTAACATCCGTTCGAAAAAGAGTCAAGGCTTACGTTCCGGGTACAGCAGCCCAATTCAGGGATTTCCAAAGCAGGTGGCGTTGTTATAAAAGGGTTGAGACCATGACCAAGGAATGCTATATGAGATTGGATCTCGTTTCGAATCAATGCAACGATCCGGTGGAAAACAAGGGTTTCTTCTCTCTTCCTCCTCAAACTGTGCCGGATTACATAAACAATTTCAAGTATTGGAAAAATAATGGGTTTTCTCAAGGGATCGGCGAGTTTTGTGAAATTTTCAGTAGTCGGTGAATTACCGGAAAATTCACTTGATTTCATCGCTCAAAAAGTAATAGCTTTCTCATTCAAGGATATTGACGACACCTATGATGAATATTCCATCGGCTGGGTGTCCGTTCTCAATATGTTCGATTCGCAATTCGCATATGCGTCATATGTTGCTGGCGATTATATAACCCTCACTCTGAGGGTTGACGAAAGGAAGGTCTCTTCGGCAATCCTGAAGAAAATCGTGCAGAAAGAAGAAGAACGGGTACGCCTCGAGCAGCAGGTTCCCAAACTGAGCCGTTCCATGAAGGTACAGATCAAGGAGAGGATACGAACGGATCTGATGCGCAAGGCAATTCCTCTTCCGTCGACCTTCGAGCTGTGCTGGAGTCTTTCAGACGGGACGTTGTATTTTTTTTCCACAAATAAAAAGGCTCACGCCATACTTGAGGATTTCTTCAAGGAGAGCTTCGGTCTACTCCTGAAGCAACAGATCCCCTATACTATGGCCGAACACCTTGTCGATGACGATCTTCTGGAAAGGCTCGATAAGCTGTCGCCGGAAATATTTGTTTAATGCGTCCAGGTGAATCACGGGCCAATCACTAACAGGTTGAAATAAATGGATTTAGTTGATATAATTGCCGAAAAGCGTTTTCTTGGCCAGGAATTCCTCACCTGGCTGTGGTGGAAAAGCGAAGAGCGGGGGGGGAGCATAGAACTTCCCGGCGCAGGCGACATAACGGTGGTTTTTGAAAAGCATATGCTGCTCGAATCGGGCGAAGGCGAGTCGAGCGAAAAGTTGATATGCACCGGCCTGCAGACCGAGCTCCAGGAGGCCAGAACCGGCCTGCAGATGGGCAAAAAACTGGAGCAGGCAAGGATTGTCATCGGCCATAACAGTTACGAGTACAGTCTGACCATGGCCGGCGCCATGATGGAATTTCGCAATGTGCGTCTGCCGAAAACGGAAGCGACCGAAAACGATAAGAGCACCTCTCCTGAAGAGGTGGAGGGGATGATTCTTGAGCGCATCTATCTCATTGAAGAGTTGGTTCGACTCGTCAATGTGCTTTTCGGCTTATTCCTGAAGGCGAGGCTGGGGCCAAGATGGCGGGAAGAATTGTCGACGATTCGGCAGTGGGTTGCCAAAACCGCGGTGATTGTCTGAGCCGCCGTAATTTTAACTGGATCAAGAGGCTATGGAGTTTGAAACGGTAATCGGGCTGGAAATACATGCCCAACTGAAAACTCAATCAAAGATCTTCTGCAGCTGTTCGACTGCCTTCGGTGCGCCGCCGAACACCAATACCTGCCCGGTGTGTCTCGGCTTGCCGGGGGTTCTGCCGGTCTTGAATAAAAAAGTGGTGGAGTTCGCCATACGGCTCGGTCTTGCGACCGATTCAGTTATCAATCGTTTCAGCCAGTTCGCCAGGAAAAACTACTTTTATCCCGATCTGCCGAAAGGCTACCAGACCTCCCAGTTCGATTTGCCGATAATCGGCAGGGGCCAGATTGAAATAGAAGTGGACGGCCGGAAAAAAACGATCGGCATTACTCGGATGCACATGGAGGAAGACGCCGGAAAACTGCTCCACGACGAGTTCGAGCCGATCTCCCACGTCGATTTGAACCGTACCGGAACGCCACTACTGGAAATAGTCTCGGAACCCGATCTTCGTTCGCCGGCCGAGGCTGTCGCCTACCTGAAGAAGATCCACGCCATCCTGCGGTATCTCGATATCTGCGACGGCAATATGCAGGAGGGGAGTTTTCGTTGCGACGCCAATATCTCCCTGCGACCGTATGGCCAGGAAGAGTTCGGGACCAGAACCGAACTGAAGAATATGAACTCTTTCCGCCACGTGCAGAGCGCCCTGGAGTATGAAGAACGACGGCAGCGCGACCTGCTGCTCGAAGGACAACGTATCGTGCAGGAGACGCTCCTCTGGAATCCCGATAAAAATTGCACGGAATCAATGCGGGGCAAGGAGGATGCCCACGACTACCGCTATTTCCCTTGCCCCGATCTCGTGCCGGTGGAGATCAGCGAGGAGTGGATCGAAGAGATCCGACAATCCCTGCCGGAACTTCCGGACCAGCGCCGGCTGCGAATTGCGGAGGAATACGGCCTGCCCGAGTATGATGCCGTGTTGCTGACCGCTGACCGCGATCTTGCTGATTTTTTTGAAGAAACGGTCAGCGGTGGGGCGCCGGCCAAAAAGGCCTCCAACTGGATCATGACCGAGCTGATGCGAGAACTGAAAGGTGAACCTCTGTCGACCTGCCCCGTCAAGGCCGGTCAGCTTGCCGCTTTGTTGACGATGGTGGAAAAGAATACCATCAGCGGCAAGATCGCCAAGACAGTCTTTCAGTCCATGATGGAGAGCGGCAAGGATCCGGAGACGATCGTGAAGGAAAAAAACCTCGTCCAGGTCTCCGATTCAGGGGAACTGCTGGCGCTGGTCCAGGAAATTATTGCCGCCAATCCCAGCCAGGTAGAGGACTTCAGGAACGGCAAGACCAAGTTGATGGGCTATTTTGTCGGTCAACTGATGCAGAAAACTAAGGGTAAGGCCAATCCAGGCCTGGCCAACGAACTCTTCGCCCGGGAACTGGCCGGCTGACCGGGCGGCGGATAAGCGGCTAGGCGAGCGGGCAGACGTGGAAAAGGAGCTCTGGCAAAAGAAGGGAGAAGGTCACCGGGCCCGGTTACGGGACCGTTTCCTGGACAAGGGCCTTGACGGTTTTTCCGATACCGAGGTGCTGGAACTGCTCCTGTCTTTCGGCACCCCGCGCACCGACTGCAAGGAGTCGGCCAGGCAGTTGTTGAAGCAATTCGGGACGTTTGCCAAAGTTATTGAAGCGCCGGTCGCAGCACTGAAGGCGGTGCACGGGGTGGGGCCGAAAAACAGCTTCGCTCTTCATTTCGTCCACGCCGTGGCCAGCTACTACCTCAAAGAACGGCTTACCGGTAAAAGATACCTCCACTCATCCCAGGAGGTGGAGGAGTATCTCGTCCACTCGCTGCGCGGGCTTAAAAAGGAGGTTCTGGCCGTCATCTTTCTCGACTCTTCCCATGCCATCATCGATTCGGCGATTGTCGCCGAGGGCACCCTTAATGTAAACACTGTGTACCCCCGGGAGATAGTTAAAAAAGCCCTCGAATATCATGCCGCTGCACTGGTCATTGCCCACAACCATCCGTCCGGTTCCCTGCAGCCCTCGGCCCAGGATATGAAGCTCACCAAAAGCCTCCATTGCATCTGCAGTTACATGCAGATTCAGCTGCTCGATCATCTGATCATCGGCGATGGGGCCTTCAGCTTTGCCGACAAAGGTCTTATGGAAACTATCCGCCAGGATTGCCGCACCCTCATGAATACTCTGCAGTAACCGATGTCCGCTCTATATCTCCATATTCCGTTCTGTCGGAGCAAGTGCCACTATTGCTCATTTACATCGAGTGCCGGCTGCAGCGATCTTTTTGTTCCGTATGTTGCGGCCCTGAAAAAAGAACTGTCGTCCATTGCCACGGACAATCTTTCGCCACTGCAGTCGATCTTTTTCGGCGGGGGCACCCCGACCATACTCGCCTCCGATCTTCTCACCGAAATTCTCGACTCCTGCCACACCTTGTTTCCCATGGCACCCGCTATCGAGATCTCCGTGGAGGCGAATCCGGGTACGGTGACTGAAGGCTCCTTACGGGCTCTCGCCCATGCAGGGGTGAATCGACTTTCCTTGGGAGTTCAGTCTCTTGACGACGGGGATCTCAAAAATCTCGGCCGAATCCATTCAGCCGACGAGGCCTATGCGGCGGTGACAGCGGCAAGAAGTGCAGGGTTTGCCAACCTCAATCTGGATCTGATGTGCGGCCTGCCGGACCAGACAGTCTCTTCCTGGCAACAGACGCTCGACCGAGCACTTGCCCTGCAGCCCGAACATCTGTCGGTGTATCAGCTGACGGTTGAGTCGGAAACACCCTTTGCCGAGTTACTGCGCAGCGGCCGGTTGAGCCTGCCGGCTGAAGAGGACGTTATCGAGATGGATCGCCGCACTGTGCAATCCTGTCGTGACGCCGGTCTCATCCAGTATGAAATCTCCAACTATGCTAGGCCGGAATTTGAATGCCGGCACAATGTCAACTACTGGGAAAACGGGGAATATCTTGCCGCAGGCGTATCGGCGGTAAGCTGTCTGGATGGGGTCCGGGAGAAGCGGACCAACGATATCCGGGACTACATCGGGAAAATGACGGCTGGCCTGCCAGTTGTGGTGGAAAGGGAATGTCTCTCTGCCGATGCCTCGTTGCGGGAGACGGTCATCATGGGCTTGAGGATGGTTCGCGGGGTGTGCCGCGACAGCCTCCGCAGCCGGTACGGCCGTGACGTTGCGGAGTATTACGGGCCGATCCTGGAAAAGCTCTGTAACCTCGGCCTGGTCGAACTCACCGCCACCCATCTTCGCCTCACCGAACGCGGCCGGCCGCTTGCCAACCAGATAATGGCCGAGCTGGTTTGACCGATCCGACGGGTTAGTGTCCTGTCAAGCATCATCTGTCGCATCTTGCTCGGAGTCTCCGCTACGCTCCGCTTACCTGCCCTTTTGGCTTCCTGACTTCGTTACTTCTTCGGTTACATAGCGCTGCTATGCGCCCTCAGTCGCGCCTCGCAGGAAACCAAAATTGCGGCGCAATCTTGCAACATCTGAGGCTTGACAGGACACTAGAGGGTGAGATAGTCGTCCGGCAACTGGCCGGCCGACTCAAGACCGTTGATGGAGCTGTTGATGTGCGCCTCGACGGCCTGACAGGCCTTTTCCTGGTCATGGGCGGCCAGGGCGTCGACAATGGTGGTATGTTCGATGGTCGGACTGTATTCGAGTTTGTAAAAAGGATCGTAAAGGATCAGATAGATGCGGGTCCGGTCCAGGAGTTCCTTGATGTAGGAGCACAGCACTTTGTTGCCGGAGAATTCAGCGATCCGCAGATGAAGGTTGTCGTTGGCCGCATAGTATTCATCGAGATTGTTCTCGTCGAAGATCTTGGTTTCCACACTGATAAGCTCGCGGAGTTCCTTGACCTGCTCCGGAGTGATGCGCGAGGCGGTCAGCCGGGTCGCCATGATTTCCAGTTGGGCTCGCACCAAAAACGTTTCCTCGATTTCTCTTTGGGTTGGGGTGATGACAAAGGCGCCCCGATTCGGAATACTGTTCACCAGTCCTTCCGCCTCAAGGCGCTTGATGGCACTCCGTACCGGCGTTCTGCTCACCCCCAGTTGCTGCGCGAGGGCTACCTCGACCAGCTGGCTGCCCTGTTTGATATACCGTTTACGGATCGCCGTCTTCAGCTTTCGATACACGGCATCTTCTGAATTGATTTTCCGGGATTTTTCCATATAGCCTGTGCAAGGTAACGAACGAGATTGTTGCCGAATTATAGCTCACCACTCTGCATAAAATTGCAAAAGATACAAAACCAAACTAATTTAAAATTGTACACAAAAATAGTTGACACTTACGCGGCGGATACCGTACTGTTTCTGTATTCAATAATTGTATACTATTATCCTGGCTTCAGGAAGACTCTTTTGAGACCTTGGAAAATATTTCTCGTTGTTTAAAAAAATCAGACAAAGATACAGTTTAAAGGTACCAGCATGTTGAATAAAATGATCGCCGGAATTCTGCCCCATATGCCGAAGAAACTTGTATGGCTCTTTTCCAAGGAATATATCGCCGGAGAGACACTTGCGCAGGCCATCGTCAATGCCAGGAAACTGAACGCCGAAGGCATCCTCACCACCATCGATGTCCTGGGTGAGTTTATCAGCACCCTCGCTGAGGCGGAGGCCAATAAAAAGGAATATCTGGAGGTGATCGAGGCGGCGGAAAAGGCGGGGGTGAAGGGCAATTATTCGCTGAAGCCGACCTTCTTCGGTCTCCTGCTCGATAAGGATGTGGCCTACAAACATATCCGCGAGGTGGTTGCCAAGGCCGCCTTTCATAATAATTTTGTCCGTATCGACATGGAAGACTCGCCCTGCACCGACAGGGAGATCGAACTGTACCGCAAGCTCAAGCAGGAGTTTCCGGGCAATGTCGGGCTGGTGGTCCAGGCCTATCTGAAAAGGACCCGCCGCGACATCGAAGGTCTCCGTGATCTGAATACGCCTGAACATCCGGTAAATCTCCGGGTCTGCAAAGGCATCTACGTCGAGCCGGAATCGATCGCCTATAAAAAATATCAGGAAATCAACGATCATTTTGTCGACGACATCGAATACATGTTTCAGCAGAACATGTATCCGGCCATCGCCACCCATGATGCGCCGATTATCGAAGGAGCATATAAACTCATCGACAAATACCAAGTCACCCCGGACAAATATGAGTTTCAGATGCTGTATGGGGTCACTCCGGGCTTACGCAAGTCGATTCTCGACAAGGGACATCGGATGCGGGTCTATGTGCCTTTCGGCAAGCAATGGTTCGGCT
Source organism: Desulfobacterales bacterium GWB2_56_26 (assembly GCA_001799365.1). Taxonomy (GTDB): domain Bacteria; phylum Desulfobacterota; class Desulfobulbia; order Desulfobulbales; family Desulfocapsaceae; genus Desulforhopalus_A. The sequence goes on from MGTI01000020.1 coordinate 50,541, forward strand.
ATTGCACCAGGAGACTGAAGGAGAATCCTCAGATGGCTGGAGTTATCCTCAAGGCTCTGTTCAAGAAGGGCTGAAGCGGTCGCTATCCGGGGAGCAACAAGGATATCGAAATCCGAGGGGGATACCATGATAAATCTTATGAACAACGCGGTAATCGATACGCCGAAACCGGTCAATGAACCGATCAATTCCTATGCCCCGGGAACCCCGGAGCGGACAAAACTGAAAGAAGCACTGGCGGAAGCCGCCGGCAAGCAACTGGAGATTCCGCTGATCATCGGCGGAAAACCGGTAAAAACCGGGAACCTGGGACAGGCGGTCATGCCCCACGATCATCGCCACGTGCTGGCTGTCTACCATCAGGCCGGGCCTGCCGAGGTGAAACTGGCGATCGAGGCGGCGCTCTCGGCGCAACCGCTGTGGCGGTCCTTCCGTTGGGAAGAACGGGCCGCCATCTTTCTGAAGGCTGCCGAACTTCTTGCGACGAAATACCGATACGTCATGAATGCGGGATCGATGCTGGCCGGCGGCAAGACCGCCTTTCAGGCCGAGATCGATGCCGTCTGCGAACTCGTCGATTTCCTGCGTTTCAATGTCCGCTATGCTCAGCAGATCTATGCAACCCAACCGGAATCTTCGGCCGGCGTCTGGAATTTTGTGCAGTACCGGCCTCTCGAAGGTTTTGTGTTTGCGGTGACCCCGTTCAATTTTACCGCGATCGCCGGCAATCTGCCCACCGCCCCTGCCATCATGGGCAATACCGTAGTGTGGAAGCCGGCCTCATCGCTCGTCTACACGCCCTACCTCATCATGCAGATCCTCGAAGAGGCCGGCCTGCCACCTGGGGTGATCAACTTTGTCCCCGGTTCTGGCGGGACGGTCGGCGACGTGTGTCTGGCCGACCCTAATCTCGCCGGCATCCATTTTACCGGTTCGACCCGGGTTTTCCAGCAGATGTGGAAGACCGTCGGCGAAAACATCGCCCGTTATCACTCTTATCCGCGCATCGTCGGGGAAACGGGCGGCAAGGATTTTGTCTTTGCCCACGCTAGTGCCGAGGTCAAACCGCTCGTCACCGCGCTTGTCCGGGGAGCTTTCGAGTATCAGGGCCAGAAATGTTCGGCCGCGAGCCGCGCCTACATCCCGAGATCTCTCTGGCCGGCGGTCGAAGAAGGACTCCGGGCAGAAATAGGCAAAATCAGGATGGGTCCCCCGACCGACTTCCGCAATTTCTGCGGTGCGGTGATCGACCGGGGCGCCTTTCAATCGATTGCGCACGCTATCGACTACGCCAGGAAAAACGAGGGCGGTACAATCATCATCGGCGGCAACTGCGACGACAGTGTCGGCTATTTCATCGAACCGACCGTCATCCTGGCCGCCGATCCGCAGTTCAAGACCATGGTCGAAGAGATCTTCGGCCCGGTGTTGACCGTCTTTGTCTACGATGACGACAAATTTGCAGAAACGCTCGATCTCTGCAATAATTCGTCGATCTACGCACTCACGGGCGCTATCATCGCCCGCGACCGGGCGGCGGTTAGTTTGGCATTCGCCCGCCTGGAAAACGCTGCCGGCAATTTTTATATCAATGACAAACCGACCGGTGCCGTGGTTGGTCAGCAGCCTTTCGGTGGGGGCCGGGCGTCCGGGACCAACGATAAGGCAGGCTCGATGGCCAACCTCATGCGCTGGGTCTCGACCCGTACGATCAAGGAAACTTTTGTGCCTCCCGTGGACTTCGGCTATCCCTATATGGCCGAAGAATAGTACGGCAGGCATGTGTGAAAAGTCCATTCTCCGGAATGGCAAATGAAGGAAAAACCGGCGGCGGTCGGCAGATCGTCGCGGAATAAATAGGCCGATTGCTGCAATCGGTCACAAAGAGGAATGTATGGCAAAAAAGAAACTCTTGGAAATAATGATCAACCGGGACTGGTGCAAGGGCTGCGGGATCTGCGTCCAATTCTGCCCGACTAAGGTCCTGGAGTTGGACGGGCGGGAAAAGGTCGTCGCGGTGCGGCCGGAGGATTGCATCTGCTGCAAGATGTGCGAGCTGCGGTGCCCGGATCTGGCAATCGAGGTCCTGACGCAAGAGGGTGACAAAGATGAATAAAAAAGTACGATTTTTGCAGGGCAACGAGGCCTGCGTGGAAGGGGCGATCTATGCCGGCGTCGACTTTTTTGCCGGTTATCCGATCACCCCTTCGACCGAAATTGCCGAGCGTCTGTCCGAATACCTGCCGCAGCGGGGCGGCAAGTTCATCCAGATGGAGGACGAGATCGCCTCGATGTGCGCGATCATCGGTGCCTCGCTGACCGGCAAGAAAGTCATGACCGCTACCAGCGGCCCGGGCTTTTCCCTCAAGCAGGAGGCTATCGGTTACGCCTGCATGGCGGAAATCCCCTGTGTTATCGCCAATGTTCAGCGCGGCGGCCCGTCCACCGGCAACCCCACCCATGTCAGCCAGGGCGATATCAATCAGGCCCGCTGGGGGACCCATGGCGATCATTCGATCATTGCTCTCACCGCCTCAAATCATCAGGATGTCTTTAAGATGACGGTCGACGCCTTCAACATGGCCGAGACCTACCGCACCCCGGTTATCCTGCTCTTCGATGAGGTGATCGGCCATATGCGGGAAAAACTGGTGATCCCCGAGGAGGGTGAACTGGAGATTGTCGACCGGCTGCGGACCTCGGTGCCCAAGGATGTCGACTATCATCCCTACCTGCCCCGCGAGGACGGCAGGCTGCCGATGTCGGATTTTGGCGGCGAGCACCGCTACAATGTCACCGGACTGTTCCACGACATGTGGGGCTTCCCATCCAACAACCCGAAAATAGTCAACGAATTGCTGCGTCATCTGGTGGACAAGATCGACAACAATGTCCAGGCCATTACCCGCTACAAGGAACACTGCCTGGAGGGAGCCGAATATATTCTCGTCTCCTACGGCTCTTCGGCCAGATCGGCCATCCATCTGGCCCAGAATAGACGGAACAAAGGAGAGAAGATCGGCGTGCTCGAACTGCAGTCGCTGTGGCCCTTCCCGACGGAACTGGTCCGGGAGAAATGCGCCAGAGCCAAGGCTGTGCTCGTGGTGGAAATGAACATGGGCCAGGTGTTGACTCAGGTCAAGGCGGCGGTGGACAATCCGGATCGGGTGTTCCTGGCTAACCGGATCGACGGCAAGCTCATCACGCCTTCGGATATAAAGAGACTCCTGCGGGTTATCCAGGGGAGGGGAGTGTAATATGGCTGTCAAAGACTATCTGCGAGAACGATTTTTCCCGCACATGTGGTGCCCCGGCTGCGGCCACGGCACCATTCTCAATGCCCTGGTTCACGCCGTCGAGGAGCTTGAGCTGAACAAGAACGAGATCGTCATGGTCTCAGGCATCGGCTGTTCGGCGAGGATCTCCGGCTATGTCGATTTTCATTCGCTGCATACCTTGCACGGCCGGGCTCTGGCCTTTGCCACCGGTGTCAAGCTGAGCCGACCGAACCTCAAAGTCCTGGTGCCGATGGGCGACGGCGATGCCCTTGCTATCGGCGGCAACCATTTCATCCACGCCGCCCGCCGCAACATCGACATCACCGCGATCGTCATGAACAACCGGATCTACGGCATGACCGGCGGCCAGTTTTCACCGCTGTCCGGGCCTGGCGTGAAAGCGACGACCGCACCCTACACCACCATCGACAACAATTTCGATGTGGTGGAATTGGCCAAGGCTGCCGGCGCCTCTTTCGTCGCCCGGTCCACAGCCTATCACGTCAAGGAATCCACCGAACTGCTCAAGAAGGCCATTCTCCACAAGGGCTTCTCGGTGGTGGAGATCCTCTCCCAGTGTCCGACCCATTACGGCCGGAAAAACAAGGAAGGGGACGCCGTCGGTATGCTGGAGCTGCAAAAGACCAATACCGCCAAGCTCGGCTCCAAGGCCCTGGAGGATAATCCCGGCCTCATCCCGCGCGGCATCTTTGTCGAAAAGGAGTGCCCGGAATATTGTGAGGAGTACGACAAGATTATTGCCCAGGCAATGAAGGGGAGGAACTCATGAGCGAAAGAATCCGCATGGTATTTTCCGGCTCCGGCGGCCAGGGGGTGATCACTGCGGCCATCATTCTCGCCGAGGCGGCGGTTATCTATGAAGGCAAGAACGCCACCCAGTCCCAGAGTTACGGAGCGGCGGCCCGTGGCGGGTCAACCCGCAGCGATATCATTATCTCCGACGGCGAGATCAACTTTCCCGAGGTAACCCAGCCGAACATCCTGGTCTGCCTGACCGAAGAAGCCTACACCACCTATTCGCCGATCATCCGCCCCGGCGGCACCCTGCTGACCGACAGCAGGTTCGTGCAGATCACCCGTAAGGTAGATGCCAGACAGGTCGAGCTGCCGATGTATGAAACTGTGATGGAAAAGATCGGCAAGCCGGTGGTGTTCAACATCTGCGTTCTCGGCGCCCTGCTCGGCTTGACAGAGATCCTCAAACCGGAGTCGGTGATGGCGGCGATAGCTGATCGGGTCCCCAAGGATTTCCTGACAATGAACAATCGGGCCTTCGACCTCGGCCTCGTCCTGGGAGCCCAGTTTCGCAAGTAATCCGTAAGACGAAAACGATCCTCCGCCGCCCGTAAAATCAGGGCGGCGGAGGAACCTCGCCTTTTTATTGCCATTCACACGTTCAGACAAGGGAGACGTCATGGAACTTTTTCCGGCCGGCAGTTCGACCTGTACCAGGGGTGCGGCAATTATCACCACGGCGGAGAGTGTAGGACTCGATCCGCGGGTCCTCTACGAAGCGGTCATCGATCTTTCCTCGGAAGGCTTGCTTACCGCCAACTGCCTGAATCTTGCGGCGGGGATTCTCCTTCAGGACCTCGGCCTGCCGAAATACTTCTTCCAGAATATCGATAAGGTGCCGCTGGCCAACCTGCTCCAGGCCATCGCTACCATGGTCAAGGTCGTCGACGGCCGGGTAAAATTGTCCGGCCGGGTCGCCCAGATCGATTTCGATGCCACCCAGTCGGGAGTAGTGCAGTGGGTACGCATCGCCACCGAAGAGACGCGGGAAAGCATGGAGACGGTGCTCGAGCCGCTCATCTCCGGCCATCGCCGTGAATACTATTTCAGCCCGGAAAGCAAGTATTACACCTACATCATTCGGCCGGAGACGGTCGTCGATTATCCCCGCGAGGCTTTCGATAACTCCCGCTTTCTCTTCTCGCTCGCCGGCGACTATCAGGTAACCCCTGCGCCTACCCGGAAGCGCTACGAAAAATTCCTCCGCGAAAGCGAAGAATCGCTGACTCCCCTGATCGGGGTGTTCAACCTGCCGGAGAGCGGCGAGACCCGGCTGATGTTCAACTCCGACTTCGTTTCGCCGCAACTGCCGGTGCTGCGCAAGATCCTGGCCGACCATGACCTGACCCTCTTGCGGGCCTATTGGGAACCCTATCTTGCCCAGGCCTCGGTGCCGTCGTCGATCTGCACCCTCTATGTCGGCGGCGAGCTGACCAGAAAGCAGGAGGGGGGCGTGGTGAACGATCTACGCGCCTTTTTAGCCTTTGCCGCGGGTCCAGTCAAGAACCTCTACCTGCGAGGGGAGATTGGCTTCCAGGAGATGCTCTTTGCCGGCAATGCCATCGATTTCACCCATCTCTTCATCTTCAAGGAGAGCGAGAACGTCACCGACCGCGAGATCCTGGAAAACCTCACCAGCCGCGACCAGCGCGAGGCCTTTGCCAAGCGGGTGCAGAGTTCGAATAAGTCGACCTATACCTCACGGATCATCCTGGATACTGTCGAGAGAAATCCCGATCTCACCCTTTTTCTCTATCAGCTCTTCGAACGAAAATTTTCGCCACGGGCGACAAACCGCATCTCCGAGGAGGAACTGGGCCAAAAACGCCAGGAGTTCGACAAGATCATCGCCAGCAGATTTATTGATTTTCCGCTTGGTTACGAGATCTTCAAGTTCATGTTCAAGATTGTCGATTGCACCCTCAAGACCAACTTCTTCAAACCGGAGAAGCGCTCCTTTGCCTTCCGCTTCGACAACCGCATCCTCGATCCACTGGTTTTCAACCGCTTCGTCTTCGGCATTTTTTTTGTCAACGGCCACTATTCCTGCGGCACGCATCTGCGCGCCGCCGATATCGCCCGCGGGGGCTTACGGCTGATCCGGGTGTCGCGGGCCAACTACGACACCGAGCTTGACAACGCGGTGCTGCTCAACTATGCCCTGGGGCCCAAGGCCCAGCGCCTCAAGCACAAGGATATCTGCGAAAGCGGCTCCAAAGGCGTGGTCGTCCCGTTGCCGCAGTACGCCGGCTACCGTAAGGAGGCGTTGAACGACTATACCGAGGGCATCATGGACCTGATGCTGCCCGACAACTCGGTGGTCGACTATTACGGCCGCCCGGAGATGGTTTTCTTCGGGCCGGACGAAGGCACCGCGCAGCTCATGGACGATGTCGCCTATCACGCCCGGGAAAAAGGCTACCGCTACTGGCGGACCATCACCACCGGTAAGAGCTTCGGCATCCCCCACGACACCTATGGTCTGCTTGCCGACGGGCGGACCTTCGGCTTATTTGACCGCGGAACGGACGGGGTCGAGCTGCAGGTGGAAGGAGAGTCGACAGGGGCCACCTGCGACATGACGCAGATCTTTTCGGCAATCGGCGACCGGATCGAGTCCTCCGGGATGACCACCACCTCAATCATGGGGGCGTTTCGGACCCTCATCGCCCATTACGGCGAGCGGGAGGAGGAGCTCAACCTGATGATCACCGGCGGGCCGGACGGCGACCTCGGCGCCAACCAGATCCAGTGCTACAAAGGCAAAATCTGCCTGATTGTCGACGGCGGCTCGGTCCTCTTCGACCCGGAAGGGCTCGACCGGGAGGAGCTGATGAAGCTGGCTTTCATGCGCCACTCCCAGCCGCGGGTCAATTCGCTCGCTTTTCCCTTGGCGAAGCTCGGCAGGAAGGGCTTTCGGGTTCCCATCGGAGCGGCTGGCGTCACCCTGCCCGACGGCACGGTGGTCGAGGACGGTGCGCTCTTTCACCGCAATTTTCTCGCCAACCCCGCCAACCGGCAATACATCGCAGAGGCCAATATCAGGGCCTTCATCCCCTGCGGCGGCTTCAAGGACACCATCCATCACGGCAATGTCCGTCAGTTCCTCGATCTCTTTGCCGAACTGCGCTTCATCGTAGAGGGGGCCAACGTCTTTTTCGACGACGGGGCCAGGCGTTATATCGCCACTCACACGGCTATCAAACAGATCAAGGATTCCACCGCCAACAAGGGCGGCGTCTTCAGCAGTTCGATCGCCGAGGTGCTCACCGCTTTTCTCCTGGAGGAGGATTACGAGGCAAAACTCCAGAACGATCCGGCCACCCGCTGGGCGCTGATCAAGGATATCCTGGGTCTGGTTGACCGCTACGGGCGCCTCGAAACGGACCTCCTGCTGCGCCTCCACGAGGCAGAGCCATCCGAGCCGCTCTTCGTCCTGTCGGAGAAATCGAGCGAGCTGATCTTTGCCCTGCAGGACCGACTGGAGGCGATGCTGCCGGAGATCTTAGGCGCCCCCGGCCTGGTCTGGCAGGTGATGGAACACTACATCCCGAGAGTGCTCCGGGAAAAGCTGGGAGAAAAGCAGATAATGGCCCTCTTGAACGCGAAGCAGCTCCAGCCCTACCGCGATGCCATCGTTACCAAGAAACTAGCGTCCATGGCCTTCTACAGCTTCGGTGAGCGATGGGACGACTACTTGCAGGAAATTGAAAGCGAGCCACTGCCGGCCCTGGCAAAAATCTTCGATCGGCAGGCTTGACCGGTGAGAATTAATTTCTTTTGAAGGAGGCAACATGACCATGTCACTTGAATACCGCAAGCAGCGTGTTCTTTCGGTCTTATCGGAAAATCTCAAACATCCCCAGCCGGAGGTGGTTGATTCCGTGAGGATCGCCGAGGCCCTGCAGATGGAGCTGGCGGAGACCCGGCAGATCATCAAAATCCTGAGCGAGGCCGGGGCGGTGGAGAGCGACCTCGACGGCCAGTACTCGCTGATCACCCGGGAAGGACTCCTCTGGCTGCAGGAAAAGTCGGTGTAGATCTTTTCCCGTACTTGGCTATCGGCAGAAAGCTTGTTATATTCGCGACTTATTTTTTGACAGTTTTCGTTCATGGGCCGCCTCGCGGCGCAGCAGAACGAGGGAAACCGCGAATATCACAAGGAACCTCAATAATGCTCAAAGCTTACAGACTCGAGGCCGCAAGAAGGCAGGCTGTCCATCTTCCCCCGTTGCCTCTCACTCCGGAACAGACGCACGAAGCACAACAACTTCTTGAACAGGGCGGCGAGGAGAGCGCTTTACTGCTTGGTCTCATCGCCGGCCGGATCGAGCCCGGGGTCAGCAAGGCCGCCAGGGTTAAGGCGAAGTGGCTGCAGGAGGTGGCACTCGGCAAGGTAAAAGTGGCGCGTTTATCTCCCGAAGAGGCCGTGGCCATGCTGGGCACGATGGGCGGTGGCTACAATGTCCACGCCCTGATCGAACTGCTGGCGGTGGAGACGCTGGCGCAGACCTCAGCCGCCGCCCTGAAAGGGCTGATCAAGATCTACGACGGCTTCGACCGAATCGCCGCAATGGCCGAAACCAACAGCCACGCCCGAGCGGTCATCGAATCCTGGGCCAGTGCCGAATGGTTCACCGCTTCGCCCGCGCTGCCGGAGTCGGTGGTTATGAAAATCTACAAGGTCGATGGCGAGATCAACACCGATGATTTCTCGCCCGGTAATCAGGCCCAGTCCCGGGCCGATATTCCTTTGCATGCGACCTTCTTCGGCGGTAAGCGCTTCCCCGAGGGGATCGCGGCCATCGCCGCTCTCAGGCAGGAAGGCCGGGTTGCCTTTGCCGGGGATGTGGTCGGCACCGGTTCCTCCCGGAAATCGGCGGTCAACTCCCTCCTCTGGCATACCGGCGAGGACATCCCGCATGTGCCCAACAAACGGACGGGCGGGATGGTGCTGGGCGGGATCATCGCCCCGATCTTCTATGCCACGGCCCGCGATGCGGGGATCCTGCCGATCGAGTGCGAGGTGGAAAAGCTCGCCACCGGCGACACCGTCACCTTTCGTCCCGGCGACTGGACCCTCACCAATCAGCGGGGGGAGCGGATCGCCCTGAAGCCCGCGCCCGTCACCCTGCTGGACGAATACCGCGCCGGCGGCCGCCTGAACCTCATTATCGGCAAGCAGCTGACCCGCTCCGCCTGTGCCTTTCTCGGTAAGCCTTTCCCGGAAATCTTCCAGGAAACCGTCAATCCCACACCACAACCCGGTCAGGGCTATACCCTCGCCCAGAAGATCGTCGGCCGGGCCTGCGGCGTTGCGGGTGTCCTGCCGGGCACGGTGTGTGAACCGAAGATGACCACCGTCGGCTCCCAGGACACCACAGGGCCGATGACCATGCAGGAGATCGCCGAACTGGCCTGCCTGAGGTTCAAGGCCGAGCTGTTCATGCAGTCGTTCTGCCACACGGCCGCCTACCCCAAGGCCTCCGATTTTACCCGATGGAAAATCATGCAGGAAACGAGCGTCGAGTGTGGCGGCGTGGCCCTGAAACCCGGCGATGGGGTCATCCACCCCTGGCTCAACCGGATGCTCCTGCCCGACACGGTGGGCACCGGCGGCGACTCGCACACCAGGTTTCCTTTAGGGATTTCCTTTCCGGCCGGGTCCGGCCTCGTGGCCTTCGCCGCCGCCCTCGGCTTCATGCCGATGGAGATGCCACCGTCGGTGCTGGTCCGCTTTTCCGGGCGGCGCCGGCCGGGCATCACTGTCCGCGACATGGTCAACGCCATTCCGCATGCGGCCATCCGCCAGGGATTATTGACGGTTGCCAAAAAGGGTAAAAAGAACATCTTCGCCGGAACGATCCTCGAGATTGAGGGCGTCGACGATTTGACCGTGACAGAGGCCTTCGAGCTGACTGACGCCTCCGCCGAGCGGAGTGCGGCCGCCTGTACTGTACGACTCCCGGAGACGACGGTGGCGGAT
>MGTI01000020.1:60669-60928 GCA_001799365.1 Desulfobacterales bacterium GWB2_56_26
ACCGCGACCGTGACTGCCTCCTGCGCCGCATTGCCGACATGGAAGCCTGGCTGGCACATCCTTCTCTCCTGCAACGGGACGAGCATGCCGAATATGCAGCGGTTATCGATATCGATCTGACGGCGCTCACCGAACCAATCCTTGCCTGCCCGAACGACCCCGACGATGTCCGGCTGCTGAGCGAAGTAGCGGGTGTTACGATCGATGAAGCCTTTATCGGCTCGTGCATGACCCACCGCAGCCACCTGCAGGCGGCCGC
>MGTI01000021.1 GCA_001799365.1 Desulfobacterales bacterium GWB2_56_26
AGGCGTTTTTTCGCCGAAAAAAATATCAATGTGGACATCGAGTTCTCCTGGGGAGCAACCGAGGCAAAGGTCGTTTCTGGCCTGGCCGACGCCATCGTCGAAGTGACGGAGACGGAAAGCACTATCCGCGCCCACGGTCTCAGGATCATTCACGAGCTGATGCAGTCCAATACCCAGTTCATCGCCAACAAGGATGCCTGGACCGATCCGTGGAAACGGGAAAAAATAGAGAACATTGCCCTGCTGTTGCAGGGAGCTTTACGGGCGAATCGGATTGTTGGTCTGAAGATGAACGTTCCCGATGAAATCATCGAAGACATCGTCGCTGTACTGCCGAGCATCAATGCACCGACGGTGGCTCGTCTCTATAACCAGAACTGGTATTCGGTCGAAACGGTGGTGTCCGAGGATATCGTCAGGGATCTGATCCCTAAGCTGAAAAAACTCGGGGCCGAAGGCATCATCGAGTACTCCTTGAACAAAGTTATTTAGGAGCCGTTACGAAATATCCAGGCCATTTTCACCAATTTCGTTACGGCTCCTTAGACCGTTTCGACCATCATTTTGGCCATGTTATTTTTTTGACAATGGCTTAAGATTGATCAGGCAGGAGCCGGTAGCGAAGGTATCGTTGTCGGCACTGTCTGGTGAACATTTTCCAAGACACAGGAGAATCACAATGGATTTCAACAAAGTCGAGTTTCTCCTGAGTGTCCATCGCTTAAAGCAGTTGCCACCGGTCGAACTGCCGGAGATCGCCTTTGCCGGTCGGTCCAATGTCGGCAAATCCAGCCTCATCAATACTCTCATCGGCCGGAAAAGCCTGGTCAAGGTGAGTTCCAGACCCGGTAAAACCCAGGGCCTGAATTACTTCAGGGTGGGGGACGATTTCTTTCTCGTCGACCTGCCGGGGTACGGCTTTGCCAAGGTGCCGAAGGTCATGCAGAATGCCTGGCAGTCGCTCATCTCCTCCTATCTGGAATCCCGGGAAAGCCTGAAGTGTGTCGTCGTCATCATCGATGTCCGGCACGAACCGAAAAATCAGGATACCCAGCTCATCCAGTGGCTTAATGAAAAAGCCATTCCCTGCCTGCCCGTGTATACCAAAATCGACAAGCTTTCCGGCAACGAGCGGGAAAAAAATGCCAATTTGCTGGATGCCGGACACGGCATCAAAAGCCGGAACAGGGTGCTGTTTTCGGCCAAGACGGGACAGGGACGAGATGACCTGATCGCTGCCCTGGCCGGTTTTCTCGGCAGCTGAGAGCATAGCCGTAGCCTCTCCTGCTATCCCTCTGCCTCTTCCTTCTGCTTCTACTCTCTCTTTTCTTAACGTCGCCCCTCTCCCAACCGGCGAATTTTTTTCGCGTTTTTTCCGTCTCTTCGATATGATATTGTAGTAACCGCTCGAAGTGTTCGTCCGTTACCCTTATGCATTTGCAAAGAAATAGAGAATAACGCCGTTTGGCGTCAGGAGGAACAATGCAGGAACTGTCCAAGTCGCAGAAAGCACGCATCGCCATCCGCACCTTCAAAATTTTGGCGGACTCTTTTACCCTGCAGGGTTCCTACAAGCCCTCCGGCAAAGTCGGCGAGAAGCTGGCCGAAGCCTTGAAGCAGCTCAGCCCGGAGATTTACGGCTATATGACCGATTCCAGGATAAGCGAACTGAAAGGGCTGGAATACGTGATCGATCGGATGCCGAAGGGGATCGAACAATGTACGCGGATCATTCTCACCGCCCAGGAGGATTTCCAGAATACGTCCTTTGCCAAGATAGTGCCGCTCAAGAGACGCAGGGTATCCTACGCGGTTTCCGAAAAAGAGCTGTGTTTTGTCATCACCACCGGCAAAAGTGAGATTTACGATATCCTTACCCATATCACCTTCCTCAACATCGAGGCGCAGAAGATTTACCAGCAGGCCTGCAACAGGGTGGAGGGGGTGAGTTTCGAATGGGCGGAACTTGAACGGATCGTCACGATGGAGCAGAATCTTGAGGGAGAGGAACTGGAACAGGCGATCTGGAATCTTTCCATCATCCTCGGGCGAACCTACAAGGAGACGCGCGAGACCTATGAAAACCTGGAAAAGAATAAAAGGGAGTGCAATTCGAACAACGGCCTATTTGCGATAATCTACGGCATCGGCAAAAGAATAATGGCGGAACAGAGCTCGAAGAAAAACGAACTCACCGTGTACTTTACGCCCTCGCTGCACGAGATGATCGACCACCAGAAATACGCCTCGCTCTGGGCCAAAAAGCTCAATGACAAGCTGATATCCCTCAATCTCCAGCATCGGCCGATCCATGTGATAAGCGCCAACATGCATTCGATGCGAAATCTCCTCTATGGGCCGGGAGCGCTGGCCGAATCGAAAGAGGCCATCCCCGACGATCTCTTCCTGATGGTCAGGGAACTGCGGGATATGGAGGAGATCATCGCCAGCTATGCAAGAAATCATGGTTTCATCTTTCAGGAAGATGAGTCGGGTTCCACTATAGATGCCAATATCATCGATCTTGCCTGCATCGACCAGCATCATATTCACCCCTCGCTCAAGATCAATTGCCAATTTATCAAGGAAAACGAGCCGGTGATTATTGTCATCGACTATGCCTTCGGCACTCAGGCCTTTGACATCATGGACGAACTGCTAAAACCGGAAAGGATCGAGGGGGGCGAACAGTCCTTGCAGATCAAATCCATTTCCATTATGGGCAAGGCCGGGGTGCTGCCCGGCAAAAAAGGCGACATCATGCTAGCCACCGCCCATGTCATGGAGGGAACTGCTGATAATTATATCGTCGACAACGATCTCAGTGTAGACGATTTCGGCGACTATGCAACGGTGTTTGCCGGGCCGATGGTCACCGTGCTCGGTACCTCGCTGCAGAACCGCGATGTCCTGGAACGTTTTCATACCTCCGCCTGGCGGGCCGTGGGACTCGAAATGGAAGGAGGCCACTATCAGCGCGCCATCAATGGCGCTATCATCCAGGGCCATATCCCGGCCGATATGAAAACCCGCTATGCCTACTACGCCTCGGACAACCCGCTCATCAGCGGCCAGACTCTTGCCGCGGGACCGATGGGCGACGACGGCATAGTGCCAACTTATCTCATCTCCAAGGTGATATTGGAAAAAATTGCCAATTATGACAACGTTGCCGACTGAGCGCACACGCCTCATAAAAAACCATTTTCTGCTTGGCTTCTCACCCTGGATTCTGGCGATCGCCTGTACCCTGCTGTTGCTGCTGCTGGCCATGTTCACCGTCAGCAATTATCAACGGGAAAAGGAATTGATCGGCGAGGCTCTCGTTCAGAAAGGTCTCACCCTGATGCGTTTTATCAACAGTTCCGCCCGAGAAGCCATACGGGAGAATATCCGTTTATCTGGGCCGTGGCTCGGCTGGGAAGAGCAGATGCAGGCGGCCATGGAACAGGCTGCCGAACAGCCGGGCGTCGACCAGGTGCTGCTCCTGGATTCCGGTGGACAGATTCTGGCGGGCGCAGGCAGAGAAGTGCCCGCCAGGCAGATCGATGACGATACTTTATCCTTCGTGAGGAGCCTGCAGCCGGGAGGTCGAAGGGTATTCATTACCCGCATTACCAAGGAAACAGGTGACCGGGAGGCCAGGCAGAAATTTCAGATCGCCTCCTGGTATCTGCCTGTCAATATGCCCCAGCCTATGCCGGATTCCATGGACAGAGGTTCCCGGCGAGGGCCGATGATGAGAATGTTCTCCCATCATCCCGAATACGAAAAAATCCAGGGGGAGATGAAAAAACTGCTCGACCGGCATCCGCTCTATCTGGTGCAGCTGGATTTCGAGCAGTTCAACACGCCGCTCAGACGCCAGCTGCTGCAGGTCCTCATCCTTTCGGCGGTTATTCTTCTGGTCGGCCTCGGCGGGTCGCTTGCCTTTATGACGCTCAAGGGCTTGAAGGGATCGCAGCAACGGCTCGGGACGATGCGGGCCTTCACCGATATTCTCGTATCGTCTTTACCGGTAGGCCTGATCGCTACCGACAGCAGCGGGACCATTCAAGTGTGTAATGAGGCTGCAGCCGAGATGCTGGGCGGCGCTAGAAAGGCGATTCTCGGCAAGATGCCTTTGGCCGGACTGCCGCCGGGTCTGGCGCAGATGTTTTCCGGGAAGTCGAGGGAAGTTGCGGTTCGGCGTCAACGAGAAGTCGCCCTGGAAAGCAGTGCCGGTGAGCCAAGGATATTGCAGCTGGCCTCGGTGGTTGTTCAGGATGAGGGACACGATTTTGCCGGGGAAGTCCTGCTTATCAGAGACTTGACGGACGTAAAACTGCTTGAAAAGCAATTACAACGCAGCGAGCGTCTGGCGGCGCTCGGTAAAATGGCGGCAGGGGTTGCTCATGAACTGCGGAATCCGTTGAGTTCCATCAAGGGGCTGGCGGTACTGCTCAAATCCCATTTCACCGAACCGGGCAGAGAGGCGGAAACAGCCGATGTACTGGTCAAGGAAGTGGAACGGCTGAATCGAAGCATCGGCGAACTTCTGGATTATGCAAAACCAGGACAACTGAACAAGGCGCCGGTGTCGATAGAGGAAATCCTGCGGAAGACCCTCTCCCTCGTGCAGATGGATACTGAGGCCTTCGGCATAACCGTCGAGCTTTCTCTGCAGGACGACCTGCCGGAACTTACGGTCGACAGCGATAAACTCAAGCAGGTTTTTCTCAACCTTTTGCTGAATGGTATTCAAGCCATGCCGGAGGGCGGCACGCTGCGTCTCGATTTGACCAAGGACGAACGGAATATGAACATCGTCATCAGAGATACCGGGACAGGAATTTTGCCGGAAAATCTGCCGCGGGTGTTCGATCCGTACTATACCACCAAAAATGACGGTACCGGACTGGGCCTGGCCATGTCGGCAAAGATTGTCGAAGAGCATGGCGGCTGGATCAAGATAGCAAGCGTTCCGGAAGAATTCACCGAGGTGCGGGTTGTCCTGCCTATCTGAAAGATGGCATGCGTTACCGGTGCAAGGTCAGCAGCCCGGTTCCTTTTTGGGGCTGAATGCAGAGAATGGCCGAGATTATTGCATAAAAATGTCCGGGGTGGGAATCCAGCAGAAAGGAATTCATCAGGCAGCCCACGGCCATGGCGATAACTATCCCCTGTAGCAGAAATCTCTTCGGTGGCTGAAGCCGAAAAGCGGCAATGAACTGGGCGCCGAGAAAGGCAAGCCAGACAGTCAGTCCAACCAGGCCGGTCTGCACGCCGATCATCAGATATTCGTTGTGAGGGTTGTCTGTCGGTTTGGTTTTGCTGCTCTTGATGAGTTCCGCCTGGACGGTTTTGAAGGATCCCGTACCATGGCCGAAGATCGGCTTCTGGCCGATAAGGTCCACGCTGTTCTGCCACCAGTCGAAGCGCATGCCAAGGGAAGTGCGGGATGACTCGGCCTGATACCCTTTAACTTCAGCCAGGGCCTCACGAATCCGGGAAGAAAAATTGGCGGACGTCGCAAAGGCGAGAGCGATGACAATTGCCGCAAGAAGGGTTGCGGCCACCGATTTCTTGAATGAGAGGTGTTGGAAGAGGGACAGGAGGATCAGGGCGATGTAAACCAGCATGCCGGTCCGCCCGGGAGCGATATAGAACAGATTGATGGTCGCGGCCAGGAAAAGGACCAGCCATAAGTATCTGTATTGCCTGGAATCGAAGGCTCGCTGCAGGCACCAGAAGGCCAGAATGGCCATAAAGAAATTATGGGTTATGTGGTAAACGACCGAATATCCGTAGCGTTCCGAAGGAATTATGGAGAAAAAGATCCCGTAGGAGAGGATCAGGAGAATGACACAGCCGAGGATAAAGCTGTCTTCGGCAAGTTTCGCGGCGTTTTCGTTGCCGGTCATGAAGGCGACGACCATCGCAAAGAACAGCAGTTCCCGGTATTTTTTCAGGGTCGACAAAGCCTCGTTCATGGGCACGGGACTGTAGAAAAGACCGGCAACAAGCAGCAGAAACAGGATGACGGCCAGAAAGACCAGCTTGTTGCCCTGCATCAGCCGCGGCAGGAAAAAAAATCTGCCGGAGAGAATCCAGCAAACGGCGGCAAGGATGGAGGTGGCTCCCATCAACGAGGTAGAGAAGGGAATGAAAAAGCAGCAGAGGATAATGAAAAAATTCCCTGCAACGTCAAAAATGGATTGAGTATGCGCCAGCTTTCTCATTCTGTCATACGACCTTTACGGCTTGTCGGAGCAATGCCATGAACGGTTGGAAGTGAATCTCCAGTCACAGTTATCACTTGTACTGCATGTTGTACAGCAGTTCATACTCACCTTTTCGATCGATCAGTGTTTCGTGCGGCCCCTGTTCGACAATCACCCCGTCCTTGATGACTATGATCCGCGAAGCATTTTTTATGGTTGAAAGCCGGTGGGCGATAACAAAAGTCGTCCGGTTTTTCATCAGGTTTTCAAGGGCCTTCTGCACCTCTCGCTCCGATTCGGTATCGAGGGCGGAAGTGGCTTCGTCGAGGATGAGGATCGGCGCATTCTTAAGGATGGCCCTGGCGATGGAAATGCGTTGACGCTCACCGCCCGATAGCCGGGCTCCGCCTTCGCCGATAATGGTGTCGAATCCGTTCGGCAGGGACTGAATGAAATCATAGGCATAGGCGGCCCTGGCTGCCTCTTGAACGGTCGAGAGAGGCGCCTGCTGGTCACTGTAGGCGATATTGTTACGCACCGTATCGTTGAACAGGATGGTCTGCTGGGTGACGATGGCGATCTGGTTGCGCAGGGATGCCAGGGTCACTTCCCGGATATCGATGCCGTCGATGAGGATACTCCCTTCCTTCAGATCGAGAAACCGGGGAATGAGATTGGTGAGCGTCGTCTTGCCGCCGCCGCTCGGGCCGACTATGGCCAGGGCTTCGCCGCTCGGAACGGTGAGATTGATGTCGGTCAGGACTGCCGCCTCGTCGTCGTAGCTGTAGGTAAGGTTTTTGAACTCGATGGAGGTAGTGAAGGGCGGTAGAACGACGGCGTCCTTTTTGTCGCATATCTCGGGTTCGATATCGAGAATGGCAAAAATCCGGGTGGCGGCGGCGAGTCCCTGCTGGATGGTGGAGTTGATCCTGGTGACTCCCTTGACCGGCTCATAGGCGGCGATGAGGGCGGTCAGGAAGGCAAAAAACGTTCCGGGAGTAGCCGTTCCGTTGATGACGTCGTTGCCGCCAAACCAGATGATCAGGGCAATGGCCACGCCACCGATGAATTCCATCAGCGGATGCTGCAGGCAGCGGTATTTGGCATCCTTCATCGTCAGACCAAACAGCCGCTTCACCTGACCCGAGAAGCGCAAGCCCTCGTACTCCTCCTTGGTAAAGGCCTTGACGATTCGAGCTCCGGTGATCGTTTCGTGGAGGATGTTGGAAACGTTGGCAACTTCTTCCTGGGTCGAGGTGCTGAGTTTGCGGAAAAGGCGGCCGAACCTGACGATGGGAAAAGCCGCCACCGGCAGGACTATAAATGCGACCATGGCCAGCCGCCAGTTCATGTAAAAGACCACACCGAGCAGGATAATCACCTGAAAAAAGTCACGAACGACGCCGACGAGGGCATTGGAAACCGCCTGCTGCAGCAGGGCCACATCGGAAATGATGCGGGACATGAGGGTTCCGGTCGGCATCATGTTGAAAAAAGAAAGAGATTGCTTGTGGATATGGTTGAAGATCTGCGTGCGGAAGTCACGAATGATCGATTGCCCGACCTGTTCGAGGAGAATCGAATAGAGATAGTAGGCGATGCCTTTCAGGAAGAAGATGAGAATGACGACCAGCGGGATGAGCTTCAGGAAAAAAATGTTCTTTTCCATGAAGATCTTGTCGAGCAGATCTTTCACCAGCCAAGCCTGGGCGCCGGTGAAGCAGGCGACGCAGATCATGGCCAGCATCGCGATCAGGAGTTTCGCCTGGTAGGGAGAAATCACTTTATATAATCGCGAAAAAATTACTTTGTTGGTCATGGATACCGGTACGATGATTATATGAAGGCTGTGAGTCCTGGAAAGCCCGGCAGCCGTGATACGTCCGGCTACGGATTGTCCCTACTATTACACCAGAGATTCCTAATTCTGAAGTATTATTTGAAGAAAATCTGATGGATCGATCGTTTCACCGGCGGATAATCGTCCCTCTTTTTGCTCCAGAGACGATGGAAGAGGCTGAACCATTGTTCCGGATATTGTCTGATCCACGGTTCGTAGAGTCGGATGCTGCGGGTAGAGATATCATTGATGCTGGAATCGTCGATCCCCTCGTAGTGAGGCAGGTCGACAACGTCGAAATCGATATGCAGCTCGCCGTCCTTCATGTAATAGACACTGGTGAATACCGGCGCCAGTTTTCTCAGATGCAGCATCGCCGCGCCTTTGGCGCAGGCCAGCGGCCGGTTGAAGAACATGACCTTGGTGCCGCGGCTGGTATAGCTTTGATCCAGGCTGACGATGAGCAGCCGGTTTCGTTCGAGGGCTTTTTCAAAGGCCTTCATGCCGTCGTAACTGCTCAGATGTTCGAGGCTTTTACCATAGCGCTCCCGTTGACGCACAAAGAATCGGTCCGATAACGGATTGCTCTGCTTCTGGTAGATCAGGCTGGTCGGTAAGCCGGAGAGATTGAACCAGGCGAAATAGGCCTCAAACCAGCTGGCATGAATGGTGGTCAGAACCACACCCCGACCATCAGCCAGAGCCCGTTGCACTTTGTCGAGACCGGTGATCCTGGCGTTTTCAATCACTTTTCTGAGACTCTTGCGGTGAAGAATGAACACCAGTCCAAAGGTCCTGGTGAACTGCAGATATACCCTTCTCAGCAGGCTCAATTTCTCGCTGTGGCTGAGTTCCGGAAAAACGGCCGAAAGATTTTGGTATGCCACTCTGATGCGGAAGGGAAATACTACCCAGGCAAGATAGCCGAGGGTACTGCAGAGAAAAAGGATCGCCGGCACTGGCAGAAGATTGATGGAAAAGATGACCGATCTGAGCAGGAGATATTCCAGTTGATGCTTCAGTTTCATAATGAGCGGTGAGAAAGATCGAGAGTTTTCAGGATGATGAAGATGATTGTTTTGTTACTTGCTGCGCGAGTCCACAAAGTTTAAGGTCACGGCTTAATAACACATATCGCCTCAACATGCACGTCGGCAGGCGAGTTGTCAGCATTTTGCCGCCTGTCCCTTCCAAGCCTGCTGGAGTACCTAGTGTCCTGTCAAGCCACGTCTGTTGCATCTTGCTTGCCCTTTTGGCTTCCTGACTTCGTTACTTCTTCGGTTACATAGCGCTGCTATGCGCCATCAGTCGTGCCTCGCAGGAAACCAAAATTGCGGCGCAATATTGCAACATCTGAGGTTTGACATGACACTAGCTTAGGGTGATTTTTGGCGGAGAGGATATATAGTAGTCAGAAATCATAATACCTTCCCTTTGTTGATGGAGTTCGCTGAATAAATGAATAAAAAGACGTGGTGTGGCAAGACATTCCTTCCGGTACTGGTATTGATAGCAGGTATGCTGTTCGGCAGATTGGGCTATGCCGGGAGCGAAACGGCTGTGACGGAGTGCTTTTCGACGGCCTGGCCTTCCGAGCTCAGCACCCTTCAACCGGACCCGGCGCTGGTCCGCGGTCGGTTGGCCAACGGATTTCGCTATGTTTTAAAGAAAAACGGCGAACCCGACAACAGGGTCGCCATCTATCTCAATGTCCAGGCAGGGTCCCTGCACGAAAAGGACAACCAGCGGGGCGTGGCTCATTTCCTCGAACATATGATGTTCAAGGGAACCGCCAATTTTCCGGCCGACAGCCTGATCGATTACTTTCAATCGATCGGCATGAATTTCGGGGGCGATACCAATGCCCATACCACCTACGAGCAGACCGAATACCATATCATTTTGCCCAACGGTTCGGAACAGGAACTCGAAAAAGGCTTCCTGGTCGTCGCCGATTATGCCGGACGGGCCCGGTTGGAAGAATCGCAGATCGATAAGGAACGAGGGGTGATCCTCGCCGAAAAGAGAGCTCGGGATTCCGCAGCTTATCGTATCCATGTCGACAGTACGGCCTTTGCCTTTCGGGGGACGCTATTGCCAGAGCGGATACCCATCGGCGGAGAAGAGATTCTGCAGAAGGCGGATCGCAATCTCCTGAAGTCCTATTACGATGCCTGGTACCGGCCGGAAAAAATGATTCTGGTGGTGGTCGGTGATATGGACCTGCCGGCGGCGGAAGGGTTGATAAAAAGACATTTTGGCCAACTCTCGCCGCGTTCCGAACGGGCGGAATGCCCTGATTTCGGCAAGCTGACAGATCGGGACACGGAAGTTTTCTACCGCTATGAACCGGAGCTGGGCAAAACCAACGTCTCAATCGAGACGTTCTGGAACATGGAACGTCGGAACGACTCCCTGCAGCTGGAACGTGAGGAATTGATTCGTTTCATTGGCACGATGATCATGGGATATCGGCTGCAGCGGTTGGAGGAACGGGAGAATTCCCCCTTTACGCAGGCCATGTATGCCGCGTCGGATATCGTCGACCGGATTGGTTTTGGCTCCATCTCCGCGCAAACCCAACCGGAAAAATGGCAGGAGAGCCTCGGTCTACTGGATGCTACCCTCCGGCAGGCAATCCAATTTGGTTTTGACGACAAGGAGCTCGACCGCGCCAAAAAAGAAATTCGCGCCGACCTCGAGGCCCGGGTCCTCAACGCCCATTCCGAAGATTCGCGGGCGATCGCCCGAAAGATCATTAAAAATCTCAACAGCAACCGCGTCTACCAGTCTCCGGAGCAGGAGATGGCCTTGTACGGACCGATCGTCGATCAGATACAGCTGGAAGAGGTCAACCGGGAATTTCGGGAAGTATGGCATCGTGAGAGCAGACTGGTATCGGTGGTCGGCGACATTCAGTTGGGCGAGAACGGCGATAAGGTCATCGGCGAGTTTTACCGGCAGGGCCGGGAAAAAACAGTTGCCGAACTGCCACAAGGAAACAGCCAGACCTTTCCGTATCTTACGCCGCCCGAAGCTCCCCGGGATGGCCCGAAGAGTACCGATGTTGCCGATATCGGGGTGGAAAAGCTGGTATTTCCCAACGGCCTCATCGTTAATCTGAAGAAAACCGACTTCCAGGAAAACAGGGTCCAGGTTGTCATTCACTTCGGCAGCGGAGAGCAGAGCGAGCCGCAACCGGGGATGGCCATGCTGACGGAAGAAATCATCAACAGTTCCGGTAGTAGCCGTTTGCCGCAATCGGAAATGGATGCCCTGGTGGCCGGCAGCTCCGTGGAATGGCGGTTTCGAATCGGCGAATCGGCCTTTTCCTGGGTCGGCAGCGCCCTGTTTAAGGATTTTGACCTGTTCGTTCAAGTGCTGCACACCCTGCTGTATGATCAGGGATTCCGGGAAAATCAGTACGGTAACGTGAAGGCCAAGGTCCTGCGGCTTTACCAGAAGGCGAGTCGTGAGATTGACGGGGCAATGGCTCTGGACATTCAACCTTTTCTGGCCGATCACAACCCGCATTTCGGCCTGCCGCCGCTGAAGGACGTGGCCAAAATCGAATTTGCCCAATTGAAAGAATACGCGACCTCGTTTGCCCGTCCCGATGATCTGGAGATTTCCGTGGTCGGCGATTTCGACCGGGAGAAGGTGGTGAATACCCTGGCGCACTATTTTGCCGGTGCAACGCTGCACAAACCCAAGATCCCCGAAACTTCGACCATCCGTTTTCCCGAAGGCAGAAAGCTTCAGGTGGAGGTGGATACCTCGATCGACAAATCGCTCGTTGTCGTGGCCTGGCCGACTAGCGGCAGGTGGGAAATCTCCCGGAACCGACGATTGCAGATTCTGGCCGGGGTTTTGGGAGACAGGCTGAGAAAATCGATCAGGGAATCCCTCGGCGCGACCTATTCCCCCCAGGTGACCAGCTTCAGCAGCCGGGTATACCAGGGGTATGGCTTTATTATTGCCCAGATGGTGGTAAAACCCGGGAGTGAAGAGTCGATTATTGGGGAAGTGATCAGGATCGGCGACCTGCTGCAGCAGGAGGGGGTCGGCGAAGAGGAATTGGTTCGTGTCAGAAAGCCGGTGGTCACCGCTTTGCTCGACGGGGTGGAGACGAACCATTACTGGCTGGGTTCGGTGCTCGGCCTGTCGAGCAGATATCCCGAACAGTTGCACTGGCCGAGAACGATTATCAGCGATTTTTCGTCGATTACCGCCGACGAGATCAGCCAGCTGGCCCGGCGATATCTGCAGAGTTCATCGGCGGCCATCGCCAGGGTGACGCCGAACGATGCCGTGACGGATCCTCAAAAAGAACGGTCGGAAACCATGGCGCAGACGGAAAAGGAGACAAAGGACACGCGGAAGACGGTCAGATGAAAAATGGTGGCGAATACCCTGAAGGCCGTGCAAATTAAGAATAAATTTGCTTTTTCCAGGCAATTATGGGAAGAAGAAGCGTGGAAATCAGCCCCATGAGGAATGCGTAATTTCTTTGAGCAAGAGGTTTGGTCATGAATATTTCGGCAAGCGAGAGCCGCGAGGCAAGCAGTTTCCGCTTCGGGCAAATGAGACGGAAAGACCGCAGAGCAGGGGTGCCGGGATTTGTCGGCGATATCGCCGACGGTAATCTGGTCCTTGGGGGAATGATCGAAGACATATCCACCGGCGGTTTCAGGATCACCAATATTCCGGAATTTTTCCAGGCCGAGAAGCATACCTATTCGGCCGTCCTCTCCGGCGGTGGCAAGCATTACCGGCTGTTGGCAAAACCATGCTGGAGAAAGAAGGGGAGAGGGCAGGGCCAGATCGAAATGGGCTTCAAGATCATCGATGCCCCCTGGGAGTGGGTCGAACTGACCATGAAGGAGATCCCCGATTTCGACTATGAGGACGGTTTTTTCGGCAATTTCAATTGAAAAACCCGCTTCGGTTAGCCAAACCGCTTTCTCAGTCTTTCGCCAATTGTACTACAGTGTCAACCTGATCGGGCAGTGGGCGTAAATCCCCTGCGGATCGTCGAGCAGCAGGTAGCTCTCCAGCCGCGATTCAAGCGACTTTTTCAATCGTAACACAATCGGAAAAGTCGCAGCCTTGTCGGAGGGGAGTGATGGCATGGCCGCTGCAAAAAATTGCAGGAACTGCTCCTTCATCGATTCGGGCGGGGTGATATATTCCGTCTCGTATTCTTTAATGCCGGCTAGATCCGCTGCCGCCTCGATGGCTTCGTCGAGATTTCCGAGCTTATCCACCAGTCCCAAAGCCAGGGCCGATTTGCCGTCGTATACCTTGCCTTCGGCCAATTCCCCGACCCGGGCTTTTGCCATTTTCCTGCCGGTTGCAACTATATCCAGGAATTGATCATAGTTGTAGGCGATCGCCTGCTGAATTGCCCCTTTCAGTTGTTCCGGTAAAGGCTGCGTGAGGTCGAGGCCGGAAGACAACGGTGTCGTTCCCGTGCCATCGGAGTAGATGCCAAGCGAAGCCAGCGTTTTCTCGAAAGTGGGGATAGCGCCGAAGATGCCGATCGAGCCGGTGATGGTGGTGTCGGAAGCCCATATTTGGTTGGCATCGGCTGCAATCCAGTAACCGCCGGAGGCGGCGACGGTGCCCATCGACACGACCACGGGTTTGCCTGTTTTCTTCAGTTCCAGCACCTCCTGGCGAATGACTTCGGAGGCGAAGGCGGATCCCCCCCCGGAATTGATGCGCAATACCAAGGCCTTGATCTTGTCATCTTCCTTGGCCTTTTTCATGAGCTCAGCCAGTGAATCTCCGCCGATGAAGCCAGGCGGCTGTTTGCCCGGCAGGATGGTGCCTTCGGCAACGATCAAGCCGATTTTACCGTTTTCGGAGACGGTTTGACCGAACGAGGGCTGAACGGAGTCGTAGTAGTCGAGGGAAGAGATGGTATGCAGTTTTTCCTCGGTGGTTTTGGTCAGTGTAGTGATGTAGGAGGTAATCTGCGGTCTGGTCCAGATATGATCGACCAGTCCGGTTTTCTGTGCCAGCTGGGCGGTGTTGCCGCCCGTTTCGGCCAGGGCCGCAGTAATGTTGTTGGTGTAATTCTCCAGTACTTCTTGAGAAAGCCCCCGCTGAACCTGGATATCGTCCGTATAAACCTGCCAGAGTGCTGAAAGCCATTTCTGATTCTGCTCGCGATCCTCGATGGACATATTGTCGCGGGTGAAGGGTTCCAGCGCCGATTTATAGGTACCTACCTTGAAAATGTTGTAATTGACCGAAAGCTTCTCGAGAGCCTCCCGGAAATAGAGCCGGTACACGCTCAGGCCATGGATATCCACACCGCCCATCGGGTTGACGATGATCTTGTCGGCATGTGTGGCAAGATAATATTGCGCCTGACTGTAATAATCTTCGGCGGCGACCACCGGTTTGCCGGAAACCTTGAAGGTATCAAGCGCCTGTCCGATGACCTGCAGCTGGTTCAACCCGGCATTGTCCAGGTGTTTTAAATTGAGGAGCAGGACTGCAATGCGCTCGTCCGTCGCCGCTGTTTCTATGACATCCAATATATCCTGCAAGACGGTTTCCGGCTCCGGGGCATCCGGATCTACGGAATCGCCGAACAATTTTTCAAGAGCACTGACGATTCTTCGTTCTTCGACGATATTCCCTGAAATATCGAGCCGAAGTACGGAATTGGGGGGGATGAATCTTTCTTCTCCCGGAATCAAGGCGATGGCAATGCTTACCAGAATGATCAGCAGGAGCATATTGAACAACAGGTTCCTGAGTACGGCAAAAACCTTACCCGTGTATTTGAAGATGTTGAAGATGGCCAGGAAAAGATCTTTCATTATGTTGTCTTGTGCTCCAAGGTGAATGAAGGAAACTGTTTTCGCCGAAAGATAACCACACTATCCGCACTCTTCAACGGATCTACCGCAGATTCCTGCCGTAAAAGGGAGTTTTAATTGACGGGGCAGGCTTTTTTCATCGACCAGCTTCGATAAGGAGAGGCCGAGGAGTCGGATTTTCCTGCTACCTGCGGCCGTGGCATGCAGCAGGGTAGGGAGTAAAGGAAGGATGTCTGCCGAGGTAAACAGCGGTGTTTTGACGGTAATCGAACGGCTTATCGTGATAAAATCGAGGTACCTGACTTTCAAGGTAAGATTGTAGCCGCCTATCCGCCTTTTTCCCAGGGAATGGTCCAGCTCTTCGGCAAGATCGGCGAGAATAGCATTGATCGTCCCGATATCGTCGGTGTCGGTCGCAAGGGTTGTCTCGCAGCCGATGGATTTGCGGATGCGCTGCGGCTCGACCGGTCGGTTGTCGATTCCTCTGACGATGTCGTGGAAAAAGGAACCGTATTTGCCGAAATGACGAATCAGCTGGTCCTCCCGCCACTGACGAAGTTCGTAGCCGGTGGTAATTCCCAGTTGATGCATCTTCCGTTCGGTTGCCTTGCCCACCCCATGGAATTTCCGGATGGGCAGCGAAGCAAGGAATTCAAGCGCCTTGTCCGGCGGAATCGTGGTGATGCCGTTGGGCTTATTGATATCGGAGGCGACCTTAGCCAGGAATTTATTGAAAGAAACCCCGGCCGAGGCGGTCAACTGCAACTCCCGGAATATGTGCCGGCGGATTTTCTCGGCAAGGAGCGTGGCCGATGGGTTGTTGGAGTTGTTGACGGTCACATCGAGATAGGCCTCATCCAGGGAAAGGGGTTCCACCAACGGGGTGTACAGGTGGAAAATTTCCATGATTTTGAGAGAAATTTCCTTATACCTGCTCATCCGGGGCCGGACAAAAATGGCGCCCGGACACAACCTGGCCGCCTTGGCGCAGGGCATGGCCGAATGTATGCCGAAACGGCGGGCTTCATAGGAACAGGCCGCCACGACTCCGCGACTCTGGGGGCTGCCTCCAACAATTAAAGGTTTCCCTTTGAGCGAACAATTATCCTTTTGTTCTATGGAAGCAAAAAAAGCATCCATATCTATATGAATTATTTTCCGTTTGCTGTACATCTGCCTCAAGGGAAAAGGGGAAGCTGTCGATGGCAAGGCGGAAAGTTGCTGCCCCGTCTGGAATTGGGTGTCGGCGATTTCATTGTAATGGAGTAAAAAACAAGAACGTCAGAATCACATAGGGCGCATTGGGCGCCGTAGGGCTTTGCCGGAGCCATCATAAAAACCGGAACATCATTTACCAAAAATACTCATTTCAATAGAAAAGAACCATGAATAAGAAACAGATCATTGCTTCGAGTGTGCTCTTTGAAGGACTCCCTCCGCGACAGCTTGAAGATATCAACAATCTGGCTATCGAGAAGACCTATCAGCGCGGCGAGACCATTTTTTTTGAGGGGGATAAAGGCATCGGGTTTTATATGGTCGGCGAGGGGAAGGTGAAAATCTTCAAGGTGTCGCCGATGGGAAAAGAGCATATTCTTCATATCTTCGGCGAAGGGGAACCCTTTGGCGAGGTACCGGTATTCCATGGCCAGCCTTTTCCGGCCACCGCCGAGGCCCTGGTCAAAACCACGACCATTTTTTTCCCCCGGGACAGGTTTGTCAAGCTGGTGGAGGCCAATCCCTCCATCGCCCTGAATATGCTCGCCGTGCTTTCCATGCGGCTGCGCCGGTTTGCCAGCCAGATCGAGAGCCTTTCCCTCAAGGAGGTTCCGGCCCGTTTGGCCAATTACCTGCTGTATTTGAGTGAGGAACAGGGCGGACGGGACGAAATTCTGCTCGATATCTCGAAGGGTCAGCTGGCGAGCCTGCTGGGGACTATCCCGGAAACATTGTCGAGAATCTTTGCCAGGATGAGCGAAGAAGGGCTGATTCGCGTGGAGGGACGAAATATCTACCTGATTGACAGAAAAGGCTTGCTGGCCAAGGAATAATCTCTGGACGATTAAAGAGTTTCGTCAGGTTGATCCCGGGCAAAGCGGATAAAACGAAAACCGCGGCTTGAACTATCCCCTTGCGTCGGCACCCTTTTTTTATTAGAAAATGACGTTTTCATTTTTTCAGAAATTCTATTTCTCCGGTATCTCCGGAACTTCAAAAAGTGCGCATAATCAGAACTGGCGGGAGAAAGCAATGCCAACGGTGACAAATCAGCCGCTGATCTCGGTCATAATTCCTGCATACAATCACGAAAGGTTTATCGGGGCAGCAGTTGACAGTGTTCTGCACCAGACGGTGGCCGATCTCGAATTGATTGTCATCGATGATGGATCGACCGACAATACCGGCGCAATCGTCAAGGCCTATCCCGATCCGCGGCTGACCTATTATTTCCAGGAAAATCAGGACGCCTACAACACCATCAACCGTGGCTTTTCCCTGGTGAAAGGCCGGTATGTCGCGATTCTCAATTCGGACGATGTCTACACCCTGGACCGCTTTGAAAGGTTGCTGGACTATTGCCGGGAGCATGGAGCGGAGTGTGTGCTTTCGGATGTTGTTCCCATCTCCGATACCGGCGAGATCTTCGACGATCCGGATTTCGGCTGGAATATCTGGCATCTGAAAAACCGGGACTATTATTTCGCCTGCGGCGATATCTACCGGGCCTTTCTCAAGGGCAACTTCATGGTGACCACCTCGAATCTGTTCATGACCGCGCACGCCATGCGCACTGTCGGCAACTTCTGTTCCCTGCGCTATCTCCACGATTACGACTTCATTTTCCGGATGATGCTTGCTTTTCCGGGCGGGGTACATTATCTCGACAGGGAAAAGTTGCTCTATTATCGGATCCACTCCGGCAACACCCTCGGCGAGGCCGCCATCATCGGCCGCGAGCAGGATCAGGCGCTTATCGCGAAATACATGACAGCGAGAATTCCGGTGGCATTACAAGACGATGTGGCCGCCGGAGCCGAACGCTTGATCGAACTTGGCCGCGAACTGCATGAAGTGCGCATGGCTCTGGCCCCGGAACATCATCCCCAAGGTGTACGGCCGGCCGTGAAAAACCTGATTCAAAGCTTCCAAATCTGGATAAAGAAAAAAATCCGTCACGTCGAGCCAGCTGAGAATCGCAAGAGCATCAAAGAGCTATGAATTTCACGACCTATTACTCCCTGGACAGCCTTATTGCGGCAGGTAAGAAAGAAGCGCGGGACAAGGAAGCAATCTCCGTGGATCTCTTCGACACCCTGCTGGTCCGCAGGATCCACGATCCGGACCTGGTAAAACTGCCGGTGGCCCGCTATATTGCCGGTCTTGCGGCAGCAAGAGGCCTTAAGTGGAGCTGGCGCAAGGTCCAGAGCACACGGGATACCATTGAACAGGGTAATCGTGCGGCAACGGGCCAAAAGTTCACCGACCATGAAGCGTGCTATCCGCTTTTCATGCGCGAATTGCTGGAGGTCATTTTTCAAGGCGGCTATGACGAGTCGCTGCTCGAAAGGGTGACCGAATACGAGCTGACCATGGAAAACAGCATGCTGGTTCCGCGCCGGAAGCTGGTCGACTGGCTCAAGGAACTTGCCGCCGAGGGCAAGAGGATTTTCGTTATCTCCGACATGTACCTCCCCGCATCGCACTTGGAAAAGCTTGTTGCCCACGCCGGAGTGCTCGACCTGATCGAGGCGGTCGTCTCCTCTGCGGATACCTTCCTGGCCAAGGCCTCGGGCCTTGCCTATCCCATGATTGCCGAGAAGTATTCGGTCAGGCCGGAAGCCTGGCTGCATATCGGCGACAATCCATTTTCCGACGGCCTGCGCGCCTTTGATGCGGGCCTTACGGCGATGATCATTCACGACCCCGGTGAAGACCAACGCAAGTCCATCACCAAAAGATACTATAACTACAGTGACGGGCGGCCCTTCTGGCGGGGCAGGGTTTTGCAGCAGTTGATGGCGCCCCTTGAGGATGAAAATCAGCCGGGTACACCACTCTATACCGAAGGGTACAATTTTATCGGGCCGCTCATCGGCATCTTCATCCAGCGGATTGCCGAGCTTTGTCGAAAACAGAACATCACCAAGGTGTTTTTTCTCTCGCGCGAGGGGTGGACCTTCAAAAAATATTGGGAGAAGGCGACCCCATGGCTGTTTCCCGGGGACGACCTGCCGGAGACGGAATATCTGTATGTCAGCCGGATGGCCCTTGCCGGCGCGTCCTGTGCCTATCAGGGCTTGACCCAAACCAATGCCGACATTGCCTTTCTGCCGGCCGGCAATCGCGATTTCCGCGACGTGTGCCGAATATTCAGCCTGAAGCCGGAGAGGTTTGCCGGCCATCTCGCCGACCATGGGTTGGCAGTCGATACCTGCCTCAGTCACGTTCATGACGGGTATGATCCGGAAAACAGAAAGAAATTTGAGCTGTTGCTTGAAGATGAGAGCTTTCAGGCGGAGGTGAAGCGCCAAACTATGGACGCCAACCGGGCCATGGAGCGCTATTTCGATGAGGCAGGCCTCTTTTCCCATAAAAATGTCGCCATCGTCGATATCGGCTGGCTGGGGACCATTCAGCGCTTTCTCTTTGAAGCCATCGCCCACCGGCCGGACTGCCCCTATTGTCACGGGTTCCTGTTCGGCGCCACCCGGGGCATCCCGTATCCGGAAAGCGAGCGGAACATGATTGCCGGCGTCATGTACGACCGCAATCGTTTTGATCTGGCGGCGAGCACCTTATTCTACGCTCAGGATATCTTCGAAGAAGCCTGCCGGGCACCTCATCCTACCCTGAACGGCTATCGTCTGACAGAAGAAGGCTATGAGCTGGAGTTCAGGAAGACGGATGACGCCATCGGTCAGGCGGAGCTGCATCAGGACGAATATTTCGCGCCGCTGCAGCAGGGGATCATCGATTCCGCCGCAAGATTCGGGGCTGCAGCGGCCCTGTTAGGATATTCCTTTGACGACTGGAAGCCCTGGATAAATTACCTGCTGGTCAGCAAACTGGCCTTTCCGCGGGCGGCAGAGGTGGCCAACATCAAGAATCGGCATCACCTGGATGATTTTCACGGCAGCAAAAAACCGAAGGCAGACTTTGGCAGAGGACTGAAGCCGCTGTGGGGACAGTCGCAGCTGCAGTTGAAATTCAACCCCTTGTTGCGGATAAGGTATTTTTTCAGACACTTGCGGGGGAGGATCAACGAATGAGCACAGTCCACAATAACCGATACGATCTGGCTGGAATCGAGTTGTCGCGTCTGATCAAGACCGCCATCGTCGGCAAAATCATCCCGATGGGCAATTTTCGCGGGGGGCCGGGAGGGCGATGCCTGGTCGTTTTGGCATTATTGCACTATCTCGGCTACCCAGTGTATCGGATACTCGCTCAATACGGCCACCGTCTGCAGATCCTCAGGCGAATTGCCGTAAAGTTACGCAGGTAACAGGCGACCACATCTGATGCTTCGAATTGGAAAAAGGCGTTTCAGTAACGTCAGCGCTTATTGGGGATGACGATGATCCGTTTACCGTTCGGATGAAGCTTGAAGGTCCTGTTCGAAACGGTTTTTTCGAGCGTCATCGAACAGTTGCCAATCTGAATCTTGGTGAAAGCAAAAATTGTCCCTTTGACATCAATCTTGATCTTTTCGATAGGAATCGCGCCAGGATTTTGCGGCGGCCCCGGCGGCAGGGGTTCATCTCCACCCGCCCGTGAATAGAGTTCCGTCCCGGGAATCATGTTGACACGCAGCAGCTGGAGTTTGGCTTCGGCCAGTTCTTTCTCCATGCCTTTCACTTTTTTGGAGTTGGAACTGCCGTGGTAGAGCTGCAGCCATTGAATGATGGCATCCTGCTGTTCGACCACCTTTGATTTCAGGCTGTCGAAATGGGTGATTCGTTCGGCGATAACGCCTGCGGCGATGAGAGCGGGCCGAGAATTTTCCGATCCCACGTCGCCCACGGTGACATCGCCCTCGGCAATGAGTTTGCCGCCGATGATCTTGCTCGACTGGTGGCAGCGGATATCGGCGCCTGTGATGATTTCACTGTAATATACTTGTTTCCGGATGACTGCCAGGCCGCCGCATTTGAGAGTGCCTTGCTCGATGAAGTTGATATCCGCATCTCCGGCAGCTT
Source organism: Desulfobacterales bacterium GWB2_56_26 (assembly GCA_001799365.1). Taxonomy (GTDB): domain Bacteria; phylum Desulfobacterota; class Desulfobulbia; order Desulfobulbales; family Desulfocapsaceae; genus Desulforhopalus_A. The sequence continues at coordinate 21,080 of MGTI01000021.1, forward strand.
CCAGGTGGCTGTCCTTACCGGTAATGCCGCCTTTTACTACAATGTTGCCCTGAGAAGATATCTTGGCCGACATGACTTCCCCGGATATCGAGATGTCGCCGATGGCTGTGACCTTGAATCCAGACTGGACATTGCCGTTGATGGTCACGCAGTTCATGCTTTCGACATTGCCGGTCTTGTAATCTACATCTCCTCGCAGCGTCTGATGGGAGCAGACCTTGATTGCATTGTCATTGACAATGGAGAGCACACCGTCCTTGGTGGCTATGACTTGCATATTTTCACGCAGGAACTTGACATCATTATGGAGTTGTATCTTTATATCCTTGCCCGGGAAAGCGGGAGTTTCTTGTCCGTAAATGTTGATCCCGGGTTTTCCCTGAATCGGCGGGATCTTGGTGGCAATGCATTGTCCGGCTTTTATGCCGACCATTATTCTTCTTTCCCGGAAATCGATAGTGCCGTCTTCGAGCATTTTGCCGGCAATAGGTCCGATCTCTATGTCGTAACGAAGAAAGGCATCGGTACTCTTGCCGACCTGCTGACCGCGCGCGATGGTGATATGCTTGAACTCTTTTTCGCCTGACTCTATAAATATCTTGGCCTCTTCAATGGCGTCATTATCAATGCCGAATACTATTCCCTGTTCGGCAATGAGAGCGTGAAGATCTTCCTGCTGCAGACTACGACCGGTTTCCAGTGGGGGATGGATGACAATGCCCGCCCGCAT
>MGTI01000022.1:0-3811 GCA_001799365.1 Desulfobacterales bacterium GWB2_56_26
TCCGCCACCAGGGGAAGTTTGGTGTCCAGCTTCTGCCGCTCGATATAGTCGACGAAGCTCTCCTTGACGCCGTTGACGGCAACCTCCCTGCAGGAAAACCCGTCCTCCGGAAAGGTTAGGGTGTCGCCCTCGCGCTGTTCGAAGATGTTGACGATGCCGACATCGAGCGTCTTGCCCGGCGGCAGGGCGACATGCATGACGATCGCCGCCTGGTCGATCATCTCGCCGGTCTCGCCGTTGAACACCTTGGGGGTGGCTTTGCCCAGATCTTCCAGATGTACACCGGAGATCCAGCCGACCAGCGGTCTTGCCCCAAAGTCCTTGTAATTGGGCGCGTTCAGGGCAAAGGCGCTGTGTACGCCGGTCATTGCCGGAATGATGATGAAGCTGCAGTCGGCCTGTTCTTCGCCGTATACTGTGCCAAGATCGTCCTGGGTATACGACTTGATCTGTACCGAGGCGGCCATCGGCGAAATATCGGTGACGAAAATCTTTTCTCTGGTGGCCATTCCGCCCTCTTTCGGAGTGATGAAATAGGGGATGGTGCCGCCGATCCACCTGCCCCTGGGCAACCCGGCGAGCAGCTTCTCCTCTCCGGCGAGCAGGAGTGTTTTACCCTCTGTAATGTACTGTGCGACTTCGGTGGAAGTCAAAATGTCCTGATCCATGATGTCTCCTTATCCGAAGATGTTTTTCAGATCGAGTTGAACCGACGGAGCACTGCTGTTCTTTTCATAAAGAGCATGGAGCTGGTCGACACCTTCGCGAACGTTGGTTGGTGTCGGGTTGGCGCTGATAGTGCGCACCAGACGGCCGAGCAGAATTTTCGCCGCCAGGAATTTCAGGTCGTAAGTCTTTTTCCCGGTCACGATGTCTGCCCATTGCTGTTTGTTTTTGGCGGGAACGTCCATGAGCATGCCTCCTAAAACGCCCTGAGAATCAGTTTCTTTTCCGGGCCGGATGTCTTGTGAAAGTTGCATCGGGCCTGGACAGCCGGCCCGGCGCAACGGTAACGGGTCATAACGCAGCCTCGTAGATGGCCGCAACGTCCGCATCCTTCAGCTTGCGGGGATTGGTCAGCCCGCAGGCGTCCTTCTGGGCGTTGCCGGTCATGATGGGAATGTCTTCCTTTCTCACTTTCTTGCCGTAGCGTTTGCCGAGCTCGATAAGTCCTGCCGGGATGCCGATGTCGGCGGACAGCTGTTGAATGGCGTCGAGACATTTTTCGGCTGCGGCGCGCACCGACAAGCCTTCGACATTTTCGCCGAGGAACCTGGCCATCTCGGCATACCGTTCCAGTTTGGCGTTGAGATTGGCGCGTTGCACATGGGGCAGCAGGATGGCGTTGCATTCTCCGTGGGGCAGATCGTAGAAGCCGCCCAGCTGGTGGGCCATGGCATGGACATGGCCGAGACTGGCGTTGTTGAAGGCCATGCCGGCCAGGAACTGGGCATAGCACATACCGTCGCGGGCCTCGAGGTCCGTGCCGTTGGCTACGGCCTTGCGGAGAAATTTGGCGATTAGTTCGATGGACTTCTGGGCGCAGGCGTCGGTCATCGGGGTAGCGATGATGGAGACATAGGCCTCGACCGCATGGGTCAAGGCATCCATGCCGGTTGCCGCGGTGAGAGCGGGAGGCATGCCGACCATCAGCAGCGGGTCGTCGATGGCAATACCCGGAGTGACCCGCCAGTCGACGATGGCCATCTTCACCTTGCGGGAGGTGTCGGTGATGATGCAGAACCGGGTCATCTCGGAGGCGGTGCCGGCGGTGGTGTTGACGGCCAGGTAGGGCGGCATGGGCTTGCCCGATTTGTCGACCCCCTCGTAGTCATGGATCTTGCCGCCGTTGGCGACCACCAGGCCGATGCCCTTGCCGCAGTCGTGGGAACTTCCGCCACCTAAAGAGATGAGTGAATCGCACTTTTGGGAGAAATAGATCTCGACCCCATCATGGACATTTTTATCGGTGGGATTGGGAATAGTTTCGTCGTACACATGGTACTGCATGCCGGCGCCATCGAGCAGATCGGTAATCTGCTTGGTTATGCCGGCGCCGGTTATGCCTTTGTCCGTGACGATGAGCGGTTTATTGCCGCCTAACGCTTTTATCTTGTCGGGGATTTGTTTGGCGGCACCGATGCCGATCAGGGTGACGCTGGGAATGAAAAAGCCATATACCATTTCTTGAATAGCCATAATCACACCTCATTGGTAGGAGTTCGGAGAGAAGCGGGGAAGGTTCCGGCATTATCTGGACGGATAAGCTCCTGCTATGGCAGTCCGCGCGGCTTGGCCGGAAACAGGGAAATCAGTTGGCGATGGCGCATCAGCGGATTGGACGATCGAACGGAACTCCGCCCCGTTCGCCCAATCCCATAAACCAACAATAAGGCAGAACACCATTTCCGCTACCACACTGATGTAATCAAATTGAAGGACAACTCCGGTTTTTTCGTCGGGTTTTTTCCTTCGATTTTCCCACACCTGTAAGTTTTGCTTATTGACCTGCTCGGCAAATGGTATAATTGTTTATATGATTGAGTTGCCGTTTTTTAATGCTTGGCCGGATGTTCGGAAATCTCTACGGAATTGCGCAGCAAAAGGGGTGGAGTCATGAAAAAAATGATAGGGGTGATGGCCGGGATCATTCTTCTGCAGCCGACGATCCTGTGGGCTGAAGGCGACATTGTAGTGACCAACCAGGTGGAGGGCTCCAAGACGAATATCGCGATCGGTGAAAACAACGTCGCCAGGACCGGTTCGATCAAGCTCAAATCCATCGAGGGGATAGTCGTCAACAAGGCTGAGGGCAATTCCGCCAACATCGCGATCGGTGAAAGCAACAAAGCCAGCCTCGGGTCGATCGAGATGAACCGCAGCCAGGGGACCGTCATCAATTTCACCAGGGATGGCGCGCAGGTAGTCGTCGGCCAGGGCAATCAGGCGAACCTCGGCTCCGTCAACATGAACGACAGCGCCGGAACCATTGTCAATATGAATGAAGGCGGCACCAATATCGCCGTCGGCGACGGCAATAAAGCCAATCTCGGCAGTGTTCAGGCGGAGGGTATGAAAGGCGATGTCGTCAACATCAACAAGGGTGGGACCAACATTGCCGTCGGCCACGGTAACGAAGCCAATCTCGGCAGCGTGAAAAATTCCGTCGAGACGGTCAATATTTCCAACGGCGGCACCAATATCGCGGTTGGCGACAGCAATAAGGCCAGTCTCGGCAGCGTGGAGAACTCCAAGGAAGTCGTAAACATCTCCGGCGGCGGCACCAACGTAGCGGTCGGCAGCAAAAGCGAAGCCAACCTCGGCAGTGTCAAGAACTCCGAACAGGTGGTGAACATCTCCGGCGGCGGCACTAACATGGCCGTAGACGGCGCCAAGGCCAATCTCGGCTCGACCATCAACTCGAAAAACTCGGTGAATATTTCCGGCGGCGGCACCAACCTCGCGGTCGGTGCCGGCAGTGAGGCCAACCTCGGCAGCGTCAAGGGTTCGGAGAACGTCGTCAACGTCTCCGGTGGCGGCACCAACATTGCGGTAGGCGAATCGAAGGCCAATCTCGGATCGACAGTCAATTCGCAGAACGTCACCAACATCTCCGGCGGCGGGACCAACATCGCCACGGGCGGCGGCAAGGCCAATCTCGGGTCTACGGTCAATTCGCAAAACGTTACGAACATCTCCGGCGGGGGCACCAATATCGCCTCGGGCGGCGGCAAGGCGAACCTCGGGTCGACGGTCAATTCGACCGGGGTCACGAATATCTCGGGCGGGGGCACCAACATCGCGGCGGGCG
>MGTI01000022.1:3905-5921 GCA_001799365.1 Desulfobacterales bacterium GWB2_56_26
ATCTGGGTTCGGTCGTCAACTCTGCCGGAGTGACCAACATCTCGGCCGGCGGGACCAACATTGCCGCGGGCGGCAGGGCTATCCTCGGGTCGGTAGTCAATAGCGGCGGAGTCACGAATATCTCGCCCGGCGGAACCAATATCGCCGCAGGGGGCGATGCCATCATGAACTCCGTTGTCTCCGGCGTGCAATACGATGCCATGGGCAAACCCATAGCCCCGGCCCCCTGATCCGGCGAAGAGACCCACCTTATTTCATCCATCTCTAACAGCCACTCCGTCCCGACCGAGTGGCTGTTGCATTTTGACAAGGACCGGCAAACTTCAGTCGGTAAAGCTTTCGTTTTTTATATCTCGAGCGCGATCATGGTCGATTCGTTGAGTTTGCCGGTGGGTTCGAGTTTATTATTCTTCTGGAAGCGGATAAGAGCGGCGCGGGTTTTTTTACCCATCCGGCCGTCGACGGGGCCGGGATCGTAACCTGCCCTGGCCAGGGCCTGTTGCAGCTCCTTAATATTGATCTCCAGCTTCCACATCGGATCGAGGTCTGGATGGCTGACCTCCTCTTCCTGGGTCGGCGTGGGCGGCAGACAGACAGCCGCGTTATAGGTCGGGAAGAGGGCGAGACATTTGGCGGGATTTCGGTAGAGGTTCCCGCAAATCTTGCGAAACAGCTCCTGACGCAGGAAAGCCGCAAACGATTCGGCGGTGCACTCCCGGTTGTAGATGGCGAAATATTCCTCCGTCAGGTTGGTTTGAACCTTAACGGTCGTCTGGCCCGGGCCGACTTCGGTGAGTTTGACCGAATAGCTGTTCTTATAGGTCCTGCCTAAAGTCGAAGCCTTTTCCGGCGTTGCCGCAGGCTTGTTGTCGACCACGGCGACTTCGGTGACGATGATTCCGGCCTCCTTGTCGATGGTGCGCAGCCGGGTTTCGCCGGAGATCGTTTTGACCACCTCCGGCCACGCCTTTTCATAGGGGACGCTGAAAGTATACTCGTTTGGCACCGTGTAGCTATCGGGAATATCCTGCGGGAATTTGTCCGCACAGGATGCCAGCCCAATGGCACAGAACAGGATGGCAGCGGAAAATTCAAGTTTTGCCAAACCCATGGATCTCATCTCCTTTGCAATACATGCTAAAATGTAACGCCTTGTAGAGGTGGCGGCGACGGTCCTTGCCGGCCCCCTTTGTCGCACCCGAACCTATCACATCGCTCACGGGCTTTCAACATTCCAGTATGGGGAAAGAACAGAACGCTGGATACGCCGCCTGTTGCACGGCCATCGACAAGTCCTGGGGCACCCCCCCTGCCATTCTCTTCGCAATCAGCCACTCTTTTGCCGCCAAGGATATCCTCACATTGCAGGGCGCTTCCGGCGCGCGAGGGCCGCCGGCACATGCCTCCGACGCCAATCGAAACCTGAATTTCAATCCATAAAACGAATGAGGAGGTCGGCATGCTTCAGTACCCCAACGATCAACTGCAGGAAAGGATGCACCAATCGCCTGTTATGCAACCTGTTGTTCAAACAGAGTCGAAGGCCCCGCAACCCAAGGTTTTTCATCTCAAGGACCGCTTTCACCCGCAAAAAGGATATCTGCGCCGCACGCCATCGACGCACCGCCAGGCCAAGAATGACCCGGAATGTCTCACTTTTCCGCAACTTCAGGAGCTGCTGGATTGCAAGAAGCAGGCGATTGAAGAGATCCGGGCGGTAGCGGAGAAGTTTCCGATGAAGATTCCGCATTACTACGCCGGGATCATGCAGAAAGAAGAAGTCCTTCGCCAGGTCGTCGTTCCATCGGCCAACGAACTGTTGGCCTATCATGACGATGCGGTTACCGACGTGCATGCCGATGAAAGTAAATATCAGCCGGTGGAAGGCATCGTCCACCGCTATCCGGGCAAGCTGCTGTTCTTCCCCACCCTGCAATGCTTCGGGCATTGCCGCTTCTGCTTCCGGGCCGGCCACCGGGTCAAACCGCTCAGCCGAAAAGAGGTGACGGCGGCCCT
>MGTI01000023.1 GCA_001799365.1 Desulfobacterales bacterium GWB2_56_26
GGAACATCCTCACAGCCATGTGGCTTTTCCCCCTCTATATGGTTGCTATCAACATCTTCGTCGTGCCAATCGCGCTCTACGGCATCAATACGGGGATTCCGGTCGCTGATGCCGACACCTTTGTGCTCGACATTCCGGTCAACAATGGCAACCTCCCCATGGCCCTGCTGGTGTTTATCGGCGGTTTTTCTGCCGCGACCGGGATGATCATGATCTCGGCCATGACTATGTCGACCATGACAGTCAATCACCTCCTCCTGCCGCTGTTCGACACCATTCGCCTGTTCTCTCCCATGCGCCGGCATCTCCTGCGCTGGCACTGGATCGGCATCGCGGCCATCCTTTCGGCCGGCTACTGGACTGAATCGCAGATCGGCGATTCCTATGCCCTGGTCAATATGGGCCTCATTTCGTTTGCCGCGGTTCTTCAGTTCGCCCCGGTCGGGATTGGTGCGCTTTTCTGGCAGAAAGGCAGCAAGGCGGGCGCCCTGGCGGGTCTTGTCGCAGGATTTGCGGTGTGGTTCTACACTTTGATGCTGCCGGCTTTCATCAAGAGCGGATGGCTCAAAACATCGCTGCTCGAACATGGTCCCTGGGGAATCGGCATCTTATGCCCGGAACATCTTTTCGGCCTGAACACCCTGCCCGTTCTGTCCCACGGCGTGTTTTGGTCGCTGCTGTGCAACATCGGTCTTTTCGTCATCGTTTCCCTGGCTGTGGGCCAGAGTGAGGAAGAGCGACGGATCGCCCTCGACTTTCACTTCTCGACCACTGAAGCCACTCTGCCTCCGGGTCTGCGAAAAGTGGAAGAAGCGACCATCGACAGAGCCCAAAAAATGAAAGCCTTTCTCACGGTGCTGAACGGCTATTTTCCCACCCCGAAGTGCATTGCCATACTTCATGAAGAGATGATACGACTGTCTCTTGAAAACAAGGAAAAATTCACCATCATCGAATTTGCCGAATTGCATCGGAGCATCGAAAGCACCTTGGCCGGCTCGATAGGTTCGGCAATGGCTCACCGCGCGCTGAGCCGAAACACCGTATTTAGTCAGGAGGAGAAAGATCGCCTTTCCGTGGCGTATGCCGATATCCTCTCCCGGCTCAACGTATCGCCCCAAGAGCTCGTGGAAAAAGTCAACTTTTACATGGCCCGCGAAGAACTGCTGACCAGTCACAGCAAGGAACTGGAAAAACGGATCCTTGAGAAAGAGTACGAAATCCAAGCCAGAGTCCGGGTGGAACAGGCCTTGAAACAGGCCGAACAGCAATACCGGTCGATTTTTGAAAATGCCCTCGAAGGTATCTTCCAGATTGCTGCAGATGGTCGGTTACTCACGATTAATCCCGCAATGGCGGCGGTCCTTGGCTACCACTCCCCTGCGGCGGCAATCCGTTCGGCACCCGATATCAATACGCATCTGAGTGTCGATCCGGCTCGTCGGGACATGCTGTTTCACAGGTTGTCGATCGGCAAGCCGGTAAAGGACTTTGAGATTCAGGTTACCCACACCAGCGGCGGAACTCTTTGGCTCAGCCTCAACGCCAGGCCTATTCTCGATGCGGCAGGACATCTGGAAAAGGTCGAAGGAATAGCCGAGGATATCACCAAGCGCAAGGAAGCGGAAGAAAAACTCGCCCGGTACCACGAGAGCCTGGAAGAAACAATCCGCCAGCGAACCGCCGAAGTCCTGGAAAAACAGACCTTTCTGGAAGAGGTCCTGGAAGGAATACAGGCGGCGGTCATTGTCATTCATCGCGATATCCAAGTCGTGGTGGATTGCAACTCAATCGCCGTAAAGCTGCTGGGCTACGATCGCAAGGACATGATCGGCGCCAGGAATTTCATTCGAATCGACAGCAAGCTTTTCGGCGATCTTTCGGAAAAATCCCTGAACAGGGAATTTGTCACCAGCCGCAAGGACGGCACCACCCTGCCCGTGCTCCGCAATGTCCTGTCCGTCGTGTATAAAGGGTTGCCGACCTATGCCGTTATTCTCTTCGACATCAGCGAGCGCAAGGCCTTGGAACGCCAGGTGAGCATGGCCCAGAAACTGCAATCCATCGGCCAGCTGGCGGCGGGCATCGCTCATGAAATCAATACCCCGATTCAGTATATAGGCAGCAATATTACCTTTCTGGCGGAGTCATTCAAGCAGCTGCTCGATCTCCACCGGCAATATCACGACCTGCTGGAAAAGGCCCAAGAAGATCTGGACATCAACGACTGCCTTGCCCGTGCAACAAAAATCGTCGAAGATTTGGATCTCGATTTTCTCATAGAAGAAGTCCCCCAAGCCATTCAGCAATCCCTGAACGGCGTCGACCAGGTCGCATCGATCGTCAAGGCCATGAAACAGTTCGCCCATCCCGAACAGGATACCCTTGCCGTCATCGATATCAATTCGGCACTTGAGCAAACTACTATCGTTGCCAGAAACGAATGGAAGTACGTGGCCGATCTCGAACTCGATCTGGATCCGGAAAAACCGACGATAGAAGGCTATCCCGGACCTCTTAATCAGGTTTTCCTGAATATCATCGTCAACGCGACGCAGGCCATTGCCGAACGGGTGGGCAATTCCGGCGCCAAAGGAAAGATTGCCGTCCGCACCGCAACCGAAAAGGCGGCTGTGCTTGTCGAGGTCTCCGATACCGGCAACGGTATTCCCGCCGACAAGATCAACAAGGTATTCGATCCATTCTTCACGACCAAAGAGGTCGGCAAAGGGACGGGACAAGGCTTGAGCATTGCGTACGATATTATCACCAATAAGCACAAGGGAACGATCGATGTGGCAAGCACCGTCGGTGAGGGTACCACCTTCACCTTGCGCCTTCCTTCCTGCCATGGGTGATGAATAATCATCCGAGCCGACAACAGAACCGACCGGCACAAGACCTCCGGCCAGGATGCTTGCAACCGGCAAAAAGGGTTGACCAGCTTCTCACCAAAAGCTGCTGATTATTTGACAAATCTGGGAAATAATCAGATAGTTGGAGAAAGAAGAGAGGTGCTCATTTCGAGATTTATCATGTCAGCACCTAAGAATTCCTATGATTTTGTCAGTACATGAGAGGCAAGGATGACCGACAAGGTTCTATTCGTCGATGATGAAGAAAACATCCTGCATTCGATCAAGCGGGAACTGCGTAAGCGTTTTCAAATACATACCGCCGGCAGCGGAATTGAAGCCCTGGAGGTACTGAAAAATGAAGGGCCTTTCGCGGTAATTGTGTCCGATATGCGCATGCCGGGGATGGACGGCATACAACTCCTGGCGGCAGTAAAGGACCAGTATCCCGACACCATTCGGCTCATGCTCACCGGCAATGCCGATCAGGAAACGGCAATCGAGGCGGTCAACAAGGGGCAGATCTTCCGATTCCTCAACAAGCCCTGTCCGACACCCACGCTGGTGATGGCTATCGCCCTGGCCCAGAGGCAATACCGGCTGGTGAATGCCGAAAGGGAACTGCTCGACAAGACCCTGAAGGGTGCAATAACTGTTCTGTCCGAGGTCCTGAGCCTCGCGAGTCCTCTCGCTTTCAGCAGCGGTCTGAGGGTGAAAAGCCTGGTCGGCGAAATCGCCAGGAAGCTGCAGATGGATAATATCTGGCAGTTGGAGATAGCGGCTCTCATTTCTCAGATCGGCTGCATCACCTTGCCCCCGGATACACTCTACAAGTTGTATGCCGGCCAGGAATTGGCTGCCCAGGAAGAGGCGATGTACCGCGACCATCCGCAGATCGGCTCGAAACTCTTGGAAAAGATTCCCCGACTTGAAGAAGTTGCGGCGATTATCGCTCATCAACTCCTCCCCTATTCGGCTCTGGCCGAATCCCGAAATATCAAGGAAGAAGTGAGTCTTGGCGCGCAGATCCTGAGGATGGCTATAGATTTCGATGCGCTGCTGCATCGTGACTGGAAACGCACCGAGGCCCTGGCCCATCTTGAAAGCCAGCCCGGAGAGTATAATCCCGAACTGCTCAAGATCCTTACCGGGATAAAGCTCGGCCCGGAAAATGAACGGGTGGTAGCTGTGGAACTTCGCGATATGTCGGCGGGAATGATCGTCGAACAGGATATTGAAGCCTTGAATGGCGTATTGATTGCCCCAAAAGGCCAGGAAGTTACCTGGTCGCTGATCAAGGGCTTGAAAAATTTTGCGCAGCAGGTCGGTGTGAAAGAGCCGATTTTAGTAAGGGTGAGACAATGATGCGGCAGTGGCAAGCTCGATCTGGCAATCTCTTATAGTCCGAGTGAAAAGCAACAATGGAAAAGAAAAAGATAATTTTTGTCGATGACGAGCCGAATATTCTCGACGGCCTGCGTCGGATGCTGAGATCGCTCAGAAACGAATATGACATGCACTTTGCCTCGGGAGGACGTGAGGCGCTCGCCCTGATGGAAGAGGATCGTTTCGATGTGGTGGTATCCGATATGCGCATGCCGGGCATGGATGGCGCAGAACTTCTCGAAACAATACAAAAAAAACATCCTCATGCAATCCGCATTATGCTGACCGGTCAAGCCGACGAACAATCGATCCTGCGGACGGTTGGGGTAGTACACCAGTTCCTGGCCAAACCCTGCGATCCGGAACGGCTGAAAATCATTCTGACCAGAACCAGCGCCTTGCAGGATATGTTGTCGGACGGCGGTTTGAAGGATCTCATCTCGCAGGTCGGCAAACTGCCGAGCCTGCCGACCATCTTCGCCAAATTACAGAAAGCTATTGCCACTCCCGGGGTGGAAATCGATGAAATCGGCGAGATTATTTCCCAGGATATCGCCATGACGGCCAAGGTGCTGCAGCTGGTCAATTCGGCATTTTTCGGCATCTATTCACGGGTCGACACTCCCGCTCGGGCGGTCACCCTGCTCGGTCTAGACACCATCAAGGTGCTGATCCTCAATCTGGAATTGTTTTCCGAGATCAAAGTTGCGGATGAAGTTTTTCAAATTGACCGGTTGTGGGAGCATAGCCTCCTGGTAGGCAAGATGGCCAGGGCCATCGCCGCCAAAGAGAGTGACGATAAGGATGTGATCAGCAATACTTTTCTCGCCGGCACCCTGCACGATCTAGGCAAACTGATTTTGCTGTCCAGCCAGCCGAAGCAGTACCGACAGGTAATCGAGTTGACCCAGGAGAAGAGTATCTCCATGATCGAGGCGGAGCAGGCGGTTTTTGGAGTAGGTCAGAGTGCGGTCGGTGCATACCTGGTCGGCCTTTGGGGCTTTAACGGTTCGATCATCGAAGCGATTTGTTTTCACAACTGTCTGGAAAAATATCCGGGCGATGTCTTCACCCCGACCCTTGCCGTTCATGTCGCGAACATCATGTATTACAAGCATCGACCGGAAGAGATCATCGGTAAAAATCTCGGCATCAACATGCCGGTTCTCGAACGTCTGGGTTTCCAGGCCAAGCTTGAGGAATGGGAAGGAATATGTTCGGCGATTATGCAAACACAGTCGGCGTGATGGGAAATTGTCCACCCGAATAAGGTTTTTAGGTAGAAGGTTGTAAGTTAATGACGGAAGAAACAGCGGATATACACAGCATGCAGAAGAAGCTGGAAGGGCTGCTTGAGACCCTCAAGCAGGTCAATTACCAGAATTCGATGATGCTGAATTGGGTGAATGGCGCGGTGATTACCGTTGATCGCGATGGGCGGGTGATCCAGGCGAATAAAACTGCCTTGACGGCATTGGGGTGGGCAGAAGAGGATTTTCTCGGCCGGCACCTGCATGACACCATTCATTACAACCAGGAAGACGGCAGCGAATATCCTTACGATTTTTGTCCGGAGTTCGCGGCGATCGAAGACGGCTCCTCCCACCATGTCAACGGCGACGTATTCTGGCACAAGGACGGAACGAGTTTCTCTGCTGATTTTATCGTCTGCCCGACCCGAAACGACCGCAATGAAATTACCGGCGCCGTGGTGACCTTCCGCAACCTTACCGAACAGCGTCTCCAGGAAGCCAAACGGATCCAGAGCATGAAGCTGGAATCGATCGGCGAGCTGGCGGCGGGCATCGCCCATGAAATCAACACTCCCATTCAATTCATCGGCAGCAATATCTCCTTTCTGAAGGACAGCTTCAATGATCTGCAACAGGTCATCCAGGCCTACGCCAAACTGCGGGAAACGGTGCGGACCGTGTCGGATTTTGCCGGGATTATCGAGGATATCGACCAGCTTGAGGAAGATGTCGACATCGCCTATCTCGCCGAAGAAGCCCCGAAAGCCTTTGGGCAAACTATGGACGGCATCGAGCGGGTGACCAAACTGGTGCTCGGACTGAAAGGCTTTGCCCGCAGCGGGGTGGGTGAAAACAAGAGCGAGTCCGATATCAACGAGATTATCGCCAACAGCCTCATCGTCTGTCACAACGCCTACAAATACGTGGCCGAGCTGGAAACGGCATATGGCGTTCTGCCGTCGATCAAGATCTATCCCGGAGATATCGGTCAGGTTATCATTAATCTGGTGGTCAACGCCGCCCATGCCATTGCCGAACAAAAGGAAAAAACCGGCATGATGGGAAGGATCGGGATTCGCACGAGCTGCGTTGACCAGAAGATTGTCATAGCCATCTCCGATACCGGTGGCGGAATTCCGCAGAACATCCGGCAAAGGATCTTCGATCCCTTTTTCACCACCAAGAAAGTCGGCCAGGGGTCGGGACAGGGGCTCGCCATTTGTCGAACCATTGTCCATGACAAACACAAGGGGGAGATAACGTTTGAATCCACCGCCTGCAAAGAAACAACCTTCTATGTCCGGCTGCCCCTCGACCAATGATCTCACCGCGTCTGGAGGAGCGGAAAATCTTTCGCCATCCGAAATTTCAGGGCGAAAGATTTTCCGCCAGTTCAGCTGCCGTTGGAACTCGCAGCTTTTCCTTTGGCGATGGGCAACCTGATAGTGAAGGTTGTACCCTCGCCGATAACGGTTGCAAAGGTCAGGTTCCCGCCATGCTTGCGGGTGATGACATCATAGGCGATGGCCAACCCTTGACCGGTTCCTTTGCCGACCTCTTTGGTAGTGAAGAAAGGTTCGAAAATCCTCGCTTGGTACTCTTCGGGAATGCCGCAACCGGTATCGGCGATGTGAATGAGGACCTCGCTGCCGACCGTTTCCGTGGTGATGGTGATGGTGCCTTTCCCACCCTCCGGGGTTCTCCCGAGTTTTTCGGTGATAGCCTGCGCTGCATTGACCAAAAGGTTCAACAGCACCTGCCCTATCGCCCCGTCGACGCAGGGAACTGCCGGGAGATTCGGAGATAGCTTGAGGACCACCTCGGCGCTGTATTTCCATTCGTTTCTGGCTACAGTCACCGTCGTTTCAATGAGATGATTGACATCCGAGTGCTCCGCATCCTGACCGCCGGGATGGGAGAATTCTTTCATCGCCCTGACAATCGAGGTTACCCTGGCCAAACCCTCCCGCGATTGCCGTATCGCTTTCGGGACTTCATCGTGGAGGTACTCCCAGTCCGCTTCCGTCATGGCATCCCGCAGAATATCCGGGGTCAGCTTTCCCTCCGCCGCCGCCTCTGTTAGATTCTTGAAGCACTGAGAAAGATCGGCAAATGCCTCGTCGAGAAAACTGACATTGGAACTGACGAACTGGGTTGGCGTATTGATCTCATGGGCAATGCCGGAGGCCAGTTGCCCCACGGATTCCAGCTTATGGGCCTGAAGCAGCTGGGACTGGAGGATTTCCTTTTCCCTGAAGGCCTTTTCCAGTTCGGCCATGGCCCGTACCGTCAACTGTTCCTGATGCTGCCGTTCGTTAATTTCCGACGCCAGCCGGGCATTTTGTTCGAGTAGGTCCGCCGTGCGTCTTTCCACTGTTTCATCAAGAAAATTCCGGTAATAAAGGGATTCCTGAACCAGTCTGACCTGTTCCATCGCCTTATCGACGCAATGTTTCAGTTCAAAGGGATTGACCGGTTTGGTCAAATAACTCCAAGCCCCAAGCCGTAGTCCTTCAACGGCATCCTCCATGGCTCCTTCGCCGGAAATGATTATGAAAGGTGTATCCGCCGATTCATTTTTAACGATGTCCAGAAACTGCAATCCATCCAGTTTCGGCAAGCGCAGGTCTGAAATGATGATATGAGGACGACTCTTACGAAAAAGATCAAGGGCCTCGGCACCGTTGGCCGCAACGGTAACAAAATGGCCTTCTTTGCTGAGAAAATCACACATCGATCGACAGAGTACCGGATTGTCAGCGACCAGCAGAATTGAAGAATTATTTTTCATATCCATGTTCGCGCGCTGTGCTCTTCAGCCATAGCTCTTTTGATGCTCAAAATAGTACGCCCCTTTTTTGCAAGGCAGGACAATACCGATCCGGAGTCAGCTCGAAGAAGCAATGTTTGTCCAAGCCAATGGCTTAGTATATCTTTTTCCATTTTCGATAGCAAATTCAGCGGCGATCTTCGCTTTCTCGACCGGTGGGGAATCTCACTTTGTTACAGCATCCTGCAAAAAAAGACTTGACCGGAAAAGCCGGGGAAGGCATAAAGTGCCGTACCGATGAGCCAGTCGCCTGATGCCGGGCCAGGTCTCCGCGGCGCAGTGTTCAACTATTAAAGATGTGAGAAAAAGGAAATGGATAAAGGAACGATCATACTCTTCATCCTGCTGACGGCTGCCTTTCTCTGGTGGTTCAAATTGGGCTTTGAAGAAAATAGAAGTACAGTCAGAGAACTTGAACGGAAGAAAAGGGAAAAATTATTGCGGGCGGAGCGGGTCAGACAACTGGTTAATAAACGCTGAAGGGGCTTAGGAGGCTGTCCGAGAATGCCCTTTTCTCCCATATCTTCGTTAAACTCGAAAAAATATCCTCGGAATATTAAGTATATGCCTCCGGTAATTTTTTTGAGTTTGCCTCGATCTGAGAGAAAATTGCTATTCTCGGACAGCCTCCTATCAGACATCAGCTGTCAGCGTTCAGCTGCTTCCTGCTGAAAGCTGAACGCTGACTGCGGACCAGATTGATAAATGAGACTGTTTGGCTTATTGGTTGACCGGTTCGCCGAAGGGATTGAGACGGCCTGCCGCGGCCACATCGACAGTTACATAGAAATTAGCCTGCGTTTTGCCAAGTACTGCTGAATCCTCGGACAGGACCACCATGCAGGTCCGGTTAGGTTTGGTAAAGGCGAGCATGACGTTTTTATAGGAGGCCTCTCCGACCAGTTTCCATTTGTGGTTGCGCATTGAGGCAATGACATAGTCCCGCAGGGAGGCGATCTGCACTCTTCCCCGATAGACATGGATGCCGCCCTGGAAGGAATCGGTGCGCATTGCCATGCTTTTTTCCGGTTCGAGGGTCATTTCCAGCGGCAATTCTATATCGCCGTAGCTTTCGACCATAGTCGTTACTTGCGAGAGAGATTCTTCTTTTATCGGCTCTAACGAGCTGCCGCTGCCGCTCCCGCTGCCGCCACAACCGGCCAGAAGATTAAGGGAAAGCATCAGGCAACATCCCATTCCAATTTTTTTTGCCACTGAAATCATTTGCATAATAGTATTACTCCCTTGTGTAGTTACCAGTAACCAATGGTTGTAATTCGTATGTCCAGCCAAATCGATGAATCGTTCTTCCCCTGACAAGCATCGGAAGAACGAACGAAATCAATCCAATGATAGATTTTTTGCTTTATACCATATTATTTTGAGAATTCGAACTCTTTTGTCCGTGCGCAATCAGGTGGAAAAGATCCATCGTTGCGAGGACATGCATAACGACAAGGATAACATTTAATGAGAAATCCACAGCACAAAATTTCCGTCACGGAATTACCGATTCGGCTCGGTCAGTTTCTCAAGCTGGCAAATCTGGTTCAGGACGGCTTTGAAGCCAGGATAAAAATCCAGGAGGGCGAAGTACTGGTCAATGGAAGTATCGAAAAAAGACGGGGCAAGAAACTTCTTCCCGGAGATACGGTCACAATCGGGGGCGAAACCTGGATTATCGACGAAGGCGAAGACCGATAGAATAAATTTATCCCTCTGTTTCGTCAATGGATAACGAATAGACTGTTACCTCGGATTCCATGCCTCGCAGCCATCTGTTGCTGTCGATTCGGACCGGAAACTGCTCGCCCAGATGATTATGAACCCGGTCGGTAATAAGGATCTGACCGGACGATGTCTCGGAGGCCAGGCGCTGGGCGATGTTGACATCGGCGCCAATGACCGTATAATCCAAGCGCTTCGAGGAACCGACATTGCCAAGAAACATCGGTCCCCGGCTGATCCCTATCCCTAAGCCCACTTTTTCAAAAATCTGGTCCTTCTCACTCCAGAAAAGCCGCAATTGCTCAAAGCCTTTCATTATTCGGATCGCCGCAGTGACCGCGGCAACGCACGGATTATCGGTCTTGATGGGCGCTCCGAAAATCACCAGCGCAGCATCTCCCATAAACTTGTCCAGCATTCCCTGGCAGGAAAAAACGATCTGCGCGAATAATTCGAAGAAACTGTTGAGAAAAATGCGCAATTGTTCTGGCGGCAGATGTTGTACAAGCAGGGTAAAATTGCGGATGTCGGCAAACAGCACCGTCAATTCCTGCACGCTTCCCACCTCAAGGAGATCCTGATTCCGTTCCATCAGCAGATGGGAAACCTCCGGGGACACATACTGTTCGAGGAGCGCCCGAATCCTGCTGTTCTCTTCCCGTTCCCGGATAAACCTGACATTTTCCAGCGCCATCATCGCCTGACTGGTGATAATGGAAAGCATCTCGATGTCCGCTTCGCTGAATTCGTTGCCGTCGCGGGTCTCGCTGATATTGAGAACGCCCAGCACCTTGCCGCGACTGACAATGGGGAAAGAGATTGCGGCGGAAAGTTCTTTTCTTTTCAGCAGATCGCTGTAGGGACTCAGGTATTGGCTGGTCCGGTTGAGGATAATGGGGACGCTCGATTGAAACACCCTTCCGGCAATTTGTTCGCCCGGTTTGATCTCGAGGTTGTCGACAAACTCTGCTTTTAGTCCCCGATGCGCGACCACTTTCAGCGTGCCGGAAGGAATGTCGAACATCATCACCGACACGCACGGCACATCCACTTCGCGCATCACCGCATCGGCAAGCTCTTCGTAGACGGCCTGTTCACTTTCGGCGGCGAAAAACCTTTCGCTCAGGTCGTAGAGGGGCAGTAGGGTTTTCATCCGGGTGATATCTTCTCTCAGGCAGGCAATCTTGAGCGTCTCGGACACAGCCTGGACCAGTTCCCTGACATCGATCGGCTTTTTGCAGACCCGGCTGAAGCCGTTGTTCATGGCTTCAATCACCGTATCGAGGCTGGCATGGGCAGTGACCAGTATGCCGGCGAGCGTCGGATTCGATTGACGAATCATCTCGAAGGCCTCGATGCCGGATATCCCTTCAAGCCGTTTATTGACGATGGCCAGATCGAAATTCATGTTGTCCGCCATCAGAACCGCCTGTTCGCCGCTCATGGCGCAAAAAACCTCATGGCCAAATTTGCCGAGTGATATTCGGCAGATATCCGCCACGAGGTTTTCGTTATCAATTACCAGAATTTTTCTTGCCAATGCTCACTTCCCCAATAACTGCCTGTTGTAATAATGTCGTTATCAGTTCGATTTTTTTTCTCCGGCCTCCGAGTTTCGTCTCGGAAAGCCACCTTTCTCCCATTGCCGCAACATGGTGATCAGCGTTCGTACGCCAAAGCCGGAAGGCCCTTTGGGAATATAGGATTTCTCGGTAAAATCCCAGGCAGTTCCGGCAATATCCAGATGCGCCCAGGGAACCTTGCCGGTAAACTGATGCAGGTATTCCGCCGCGGTAATCGCGCCGCCATGCTTGCCGCCGGTGTTCTTCATATCGGCGATGGTCGATTTGATCTGCTTACGATACACTTCTCCCATAGGCAACCGCCAGTACGGCTCGCCGCAGTATTTACCGGCGGCCAGTATTCTTTCAGCCAGAACATCGTTATTACTCAACAATCCAGCATAATGATGACCTAAGGCGACAACCACCGCCCCCGTCAGGGTGGCCACATCGATCACACAATCGGGCTGGTATTTTTCGATGCCGTAGGCCAGGGCATCGGCTACTATCAACCTTCCTTCCGCATCGGTATTTTCGATTTCGGCGGTAAGTCCGCCGTAATGGGTGATGACATCCCCTGGTTTCAGTGCCCCGCCCCCGGCCATATTGTCCGTTGCCGGCACCATCGCCACCACTCGAATGTCCGGCTTTTCCCGGGCAATGACTTCCATGACCGTTATCACCGCCGCGCCGCCGCACATATCGTATTTCATATCCATCATGCCCTGGGCGGGTTTGAGGCTAATTCCCCCTGAGTCGAAGGTAAGGCCTTTGCCTACCAGCAGTACCGTTTCCGCCGATTTCCCGGGCGGTTCATATTCCAGAATCACCAGCTTCGGAGGAGTTTCCGAACCTTGATTGACGGCAATAATCCCGCCCATGCCAAACTCGGCCAGTTCCGGTTTTTCCAGCACGGTACATTTGAGTCCCCGGGCAACCAAATTTTCCGCATATTCGGCAAAATGCGCGGGTGTCCAGCCGTTGGCGGGTTCATTGGCCATATTCCTTGCCGCACATGCCGCAAGCGCACTGCTTTCGGCTCTGGCTATACCTGCCCGAAGAGCGACAGTATTCTTATCGGTCAAAAGTTCAATTTTTTTAATGCCGAGATAGGCATCTTCCTCATCCTTCTTCCTGGTTTTATATTTGACGAACCGATAGTCGCCAAGAAGAATGCCCTCGGCAAGAAATTCTGCGGACTCCGCATCGGGTGCTGCCGCAAGACCGGGGAGAACGACACCTGCTTCCTCTATCTTGTGGGTCTTGCATTGTGCAGCAATTATTCCCCCGGCGACCCTGAACGCTTCGTTTCTTTCTCCGGCGTCGGCAACGGCCTGGATCTTGCCCAAGCCGATCAGCAATAGCCTGCGGCAGGAAAGTCCGTCTGCCAATGGCACAAAGGGAGGATACAGCAGGATATGTTCCTCCGCCTTGCCGGTGAATTCCTTGTATTGCTGCAACGACTCGAGCAACGGCTGCAACAATCCGGCACCGGCAGGAGTCCCTTCTTCATTCTGGACGATAAAGGCAACCAGCAGTTCGCCTGGATATTGATGGATTTGCTTTTTGGAAACGGTAACTTTTGTAGATTTCATTGCATCTGCCTGCAGTGGATTTCTTGGAATGCTGTCGATCGCTCTTTATTATCAGGCAATTTACAGTATAATTCAATTATCGATACAGAATATTTATATTTTTTTACGGCAATCAGGCCTTTTCGTCTGCCGTTTCCGTAATTTTCACCGTGGAGCTTCACACCGTTGCTAGAGACTCTGATCACTGCCGTGACCCTGGCCATTGTCGTTTCCGCCCTGTGCTCTCTCTGCGCAGCGGTTCTCGACTCGCTAAGCGCGAGCCAGATCGAAATGCTCAAAAATAGCGGACATGCTTCCGCCGAATATCTGCAGAATCTGCGGGCCGATATAGTCGAGCCGATTACGGCGATCCAGACGTTGAACACCATAGCCAAAACAATTGGTGCATCCGTGGCCGGAGCAACTGCTGCGAAATTGTTCGGTGATGAACACCTCCTCCTATTCTCTTCGACCTTCACCCTCACCCTCTTGATCTTCTCCGAGATCTTACCGAAGGCCATCGGAGTCAGCTATGCATATACCCTCGCCCCCTTTGTCTCCTATCCTTTGCGGGCCATCGTCATTCTGCTGAAACCCTTTGTCTGGTTATGCCGGACAATCACCGGGTTTTTCCCGCATAAAGCCGAGGAAACCATTTCCGCCCTGGAGTTCCAGACCAAATTATCCAGGATCTCAGGCGACATAGAGGAAACCGAGGAACGGGTGATAAACAATATTATCGATCTAAGGAACAAGATCGTCAGAGAAGTCATGACCCCTCGCACGGTCACCTTTTCCCTGAACGAGCATAGTACCGTGGGCAACGCGATGGAGATGCTGACCAAATTGAGCAGCCACAGCCGGATTCCCGTCTATAACCGGGAGCCGAACAACGTCACCGGTATCGTTCTGCGCAAGGATGTCCTGCAGGCTCTGGCTGAAGGCAAAAATAAACTGACCTTGGCCCGCTGCAAGCAACCGGCACATTTCGTACCGGAAACAGCCCCGCTCAACCGCATCCTCATCGACTTCTTCGACCGCAGGCAGCATCTCTTCATCGTTGTCGACGAGTACGGCACCATGACCGGTATAATCTCTATGGAAGACGTGCTGGAGGAAATTGTCGGACTGGAGATCATCGATGAATCGGACAAGGCCAAGGACATGCGAGAACTGGCCCGGTCCCGAAACCTCGAATCTCGGAAAAAGATGAAAGAGAATATGCGGAAATAAGGGGGAAAGATTTTTCGCCCTTACAGTCAATTCATCGCACTCAAACGGACCGGCACGTCCACCAGCTCGTTATTTCTCTGGATCGTCAGGGTAACTTGCTCACCCACTTTGTATTTCTCTATCTCCGCCAGCAAGTCGTCGTACGAGTGTATTTTCTCCCCGGCCACCGCCACAATGATATCGCCCAGCACGACCTCGCCGCGAACCTGGGTGGTGGGCCGCAAGCCCGCTTCTTCGGCGGGGCTGCCGGTCTCCACCCCGAGGATTAAAGCCCCGTCGATGCCTATTTCCTTGGCGATCCGCTCATCGACGAGAGCTACGCCGATACCGGGACGAATAATCCTGCCCCTTTTGATAAGTTGAGGCACTATCTCGTTGACCACATCCACCGCCACGGCAAAGCCGATGCCGGCATAGGCCCCGGAAGGGCTGTAGATTGCCGTATTGACGCCGATCAGCCGGCCGGCACTGTCCAACAGAGGACCGCCGGAATTGCCCGGATTGATGGCGGCGTCCGTCTGGATCATCCCCCGGATCATCCTGCCGGTGATCGCTTTGATCTCCCGGCCGAGAGCGGAAATGATCCCCGAAGTGATTGTCTGGTCGAGGCCGAAGGGATTGCCGATGGCAAAGACTTTCTGGCCAACCCGGAGATCCTTGGATAGGCCGACGGTGATCGGCTGCAACCGGTCGCCGGGCGCACTGATCTGCAGGATGGCGATATCCTTGTCCGGGGCCACGCCGATCACTTCGGCCTTCCAGGTCGAGTTATCGGCCATGGCCACCTGGACTCGGCTGGCATCGCTAACAACATGATAATTGGTAACTATCCGGCCCAGTTTGTCCCAGATAAATCCGGAGCCCGTGCCTTGGGGAATCTCAACCGCATTCAGGGAGAATAATCCTCTCCGCAGGGCAATGCTGGTCACATGGACCACCGACGGAGAATTGGCCTGGAAGATATCGATGGTGTTCTGTTCGTCGGCGGCAAGATCGCCGCGGGCGGTGACCATCCTTGGTTCCGCTGTGCTGGAATAATACAGCCGTTTGACCGGATCGACGAGCAGCCAGGCGACGAGAAGGATGACAACTATTATGGCCAGGGGTGATGTTTTCATAGCACTCCTTTCATAATTGGTCAGGTGGACTTACAGCTTGAGGAGTAGTTTCGCCACGTAAAAGTACATGAGAACGCCCAGGATGTCTATCGAGGTGGTCACGAAAGGTCCCGTGGCGATAGCGGCATCGACGTCGAATCGTTTCAGGATGAGAGGGATGGTCGTGCCCAGAGTCGCCGACATAGCCATACAGAAAAAAATTGAAACGCCGACCACCGCACCGAGCATGGCAGGCTCGGAAAAACCGAGATAGGTAATCACTCCGAGAAACAAACCGTAAATCAATCCGAGGATGATGCCGACCTGCATCTCCTTGAAGACGACCTTGAGCGAGGCATCGAGATTGATCCGGCCGGTGGCGATCCCCCTGACAATAATTGTCGACGACTGGGTGGCGATGTTTCCCCCCATGCCGATGACGATCGGAATGAATGAAGCAAGCGTAATCACCTTTTGCAGCTCATGCTCAAAGGAGCCGATTATGAACATCGCCATGATACCGCCTAGCCATGAGGCAAAAAGCCAGGGAGCCCGGATGAAGGCGCTCTCCCGGGTCGATTTTAATAGAATTTCCCGATCCTTACCCGCACCAGCCATCTGCAGAAATTCTTCCGAGGCTTCCTCACGGATAACATCGATAATATCGTCAACCGTGACAATACCGACCAAGGTGTAGTTCGAGTCGACCACCGGCACCGCCAGGATATTGTACTTGGATATGACCTGCGCCACCTCGCCCTGATCGGTATCTGTGGACACTGAAATGACATTGGGGTTCATTATCTCTTTCAGTTTTCGATCGGCCGGATGCATGAGCAGCTGCCTCAGCGATACAACCCCGGAAAGCTTATGGTCGCCATGGGTGATATAGAGATAGAATACCATCTCCTTTTCTTCGCTTCTCTTCTGGACACTCTTGATCGCGTCCCCCGTCGTCAACTCCTCGTCGAGGTACATGAAATCGGGCGACATGAGACCGCCGGCGGTCTCCGGATCGTACTGGAGAAGTTCCTCGACCTCCTCCCGATCCTTTATAGCCATATGCTCACGGATATCGTTGGCAATCGCAGGGGGAAGGGCCTCCAGGATATCGACCGCGTCGTCCGACGGCATTGTCGCAAGGATCTCGGCAAGAGACTGCGGGGTAAGGCCTTTGACCAATTCAGTGAGATGCGAGACGTCAAGTTCACTCAAGAATTCCCCGACCGAGTCGGTCTTGACGATAATATTGAAGACCGCGGTACGTTCATCCTCGGTGAGGTGACGGTACACCCAGGCCATATCCGCCGGATGTGTTTTATCGATGAGCTTTCTGAGGTGATCGATGGCGGCGCGTCTGTTCAACCTTCTGACCATGTCAAGGATAACCATCCCCTCGTTGCCGATCATTTCCCTCTTGTCGCTGCCACGCATAATGTGCACCAAAAAATAATTGAGCGATCAATTCTCGATTGAAAACAGACAGTAGAGTACCCACTCTACATGGATATACTCAGGTAGGTCAATTGCAATTTCGTTTGCCTCGTGCTGCGACAGTCACCGGTCTTCGCCCGAAGGACCGAGGCAGGAACAGCACAACAAAATCGAAATGTTACGGTATAAAGTGTGAGGAGCAGGCCAAGTGGACAAATCCCTGGCTAAAACTGCAGTAAAGAGGTTCTCTGAACGACAAAACAGATTGCAAGTCCGGAAAACATGGCGATCAGACCCAGCACCCGTAGCTGATTGGGCTTGACTTCACTCACCCTTCTCAACCAATCCTGCATAGTTTCCGGGGCTGCCACATAGGGCATGCCTTCCAGGACCAAAACCAATCCGACAAGAAGTATTAAAATTTTCATAGTAGATCTTCTAACAGAACGTCCCGATAATTTCAAGAACCACATTTTGCAGGGCCTTCCTCGCACAACATTTGCTGGGGCTCGATGCAATTACATTGCTTTTTCCGGGCGTCGCTAATATTATATAACACGCTTGTAATATTCCGATAATTTGATTTTTTATTATTTTCCGCTAGGGAGAGCAGATCCATTAGTACCCGATATGAATAAAATTAAACCAAGTAAGTACAGCGAAGCCGGCGTCGATATCGACAAGGGCAACGCCTTCATAGAAGAGATTCGAGATATTGTCTCAAGCACCCATCAACGCGGTGTGCTGGGAGGGCTTGGTGGTTTCTCGTCCCACTTTGCCATCGATACCAACAAATACAAAAAGCCGGTGATCGTTACCTCGACCGACGGGGTTGGCACAAAACTCGCCGTTGCCCACCTTTGCAATAAGCATGACACCATCGGGATCGACCTGGTAGCCATGTGCGTGAACGATCTGGTGGTTGGTGGCGCCACGCCTCTCTGTTTTCTCGATTATTTTGCAGTCGGCAAGCTCGATCTGGACATCGCCAAGCAAATCATCACCGGCATTGCCGAAGGCTGCAAACAGGCCAACTGCTCTCTGGTAGGCGGCGAAACAGCTGAAATGCCGGGACTTTACCAGGGGGAAGATTACGACTTAGCCGGTTTTGTCACCGGCATTGTCGATCGTGATGCCATCATCGACGGTTCCGATATCCGGGCCGGCGACAAGATTATCGGCCTCGCTTCCAGCGGCCTCCATTCCAACGGCTATTCCCTGGTCCGCAAGATTTGCTTTGCCGATAACAAACTGGATGTAAATCAGTATATCGAAGAGCTCGGCGCCAAACTCGGGGAAATTCTTCTCAAGCCGACGAAAATATACGTGCAATCGGTCCTCAAGGTCTTGAAGAACTATCCTTTGAACGGCATGGTGCACAACACCGGCGGCGGCTTCATCGATAATATCCCCAGAATTCTGCCCAAAGGCTACAAGGCTGTCCTCGATACCGCCACCTGGCCAACGCCCCCGATCTTCTCCTTCCTGCAAAGGCTTGGGGAAATACCGTGGGATGAGATGTACCGGACCTTCAATATGGGAATCGGCTTACTGGTTATTGTCGATGAGGCGAAGGTGAACGACATTCGCCACCATTTTGAGGCGGTGGGCGAAGAAGCATATATTATTGGCGAAATCGCTCCCATGGATGAAGGCGAAACCGCCACGGTAGAGATCCTCAGGTAGTTACCGCAGCAGCTTGAAAAGAAGCGGGCCCGGAGAAAGTTTCTTCGTCCGGGCCCCTTATGAATAAGATTGCTTAGAGTCTACTCACACCACGCCGCAGTCGCTCGTCCCACCTTTGATTTTCTCCAGGGCATGCGGAATCACCGGCAGCACCACTTCAAGGTTTTCCCTTGCCGCCTTCAAGCTTCCGGGCAAATTGATAATTAGGCTTTCCCCCCGAATGCCGGCTTTGCCGCGCGACAGCATCGCCCGTGACGTTTTCAAAAGGCTGGCACTCCGCATGGCCTCGGCCATTCCGGGAATTTCCTTCTCCAGGATTTCATTCATGGCCTCGGGGGTGACATCGGTCGGCGACACGCCGGTGCCGCCGGTTGTCACTATCAGGGCCACCTTCCGGTCATCGGCAAGGTTTTTCAGCCTATCGATAATCACCTGCTTGTTATCGGGAATTATCTCATAATGCTGGAAAGTATAACCTTCCCTGGTCAGCCTTTCCCGGAGATAACCGCCGCTGGTATCCTCCCGCTCACCACGAGCCCCTTTGTCACTCATGGTGAGAACGGCGAATGAATATTGCTCATTGTTGTTTGTCATGCGGGAGCACCCATAGCAATTAAGCCGTTGTACAACAATAAAGGTAACAAAGAATTACCGAAACGGCATAAGGGGCCGTAACGAAATGGACATGATTGTTTCAGTTATTTCGTAACGGCCCCTAATCTCCGAGGTTGGCCTCGGCAATCACCTTTTCGGCAATCTGGGCGGGGACCTCTTCATAGTGCGAGAATGACACGCTGAAGCTTCCCAGGCCGCCGGTCATCGAGGTGAGGTCGGTGGCATAGGAGAGGATCTCCGCTTGCGGCACCTGGGCATTGATGATCTCCAGACCGTCCATGGAGTCCATGCCCATTACCTTGCCTCGGCGCGAATTAAGATCGCCCATAATATCTCCCACGTGATCCTTGCCGACCCTGATTTCCATATTCACGTAGGGTTCGAGCAGGATAAGGCCGGCCTCCTGAGCTCCTTTCTTGAATGCGAGTGAGCCGGCGATCTTGAACGCCATCTCCGAAGAGTCGACGTTATGGAAGGAACCGTCGACCAGAGCCACCTTGATATCGATAACCGGATAGCCTGCGAGGACACCTTTCTCCATGGCTTCCTGGATCCCCTTATCAACCGCCGGCCGGTATTGCTGCGGGATGACGCCGCCGATGATCTTGTCGACGAACTCGTAGCCGCCGCCCGGCAGCGGCGAAATCTCTATCCAGCAGTCGCCGTACTGGCCTCGGCCGCCGCTCTGTTTCTTGTGTTTGCCCTGGACTCTGGCGGAGCCGCGAATCGTTTCCATATAGGGGATTTTCGGCGTTGAAAGCTCCATTTCCACGCCGAATTTTTTCTTGATTCTCGCCCCAACCACATCGAGATGAACCCGGCCAACCCCTGAGATCAGAACCTGCTTGGTCTGCTGCTGCCTGGTCAATTGTAGCGTCAAATCCTCATCAAGCATCTTGGTGATCGAGGAGAACACCTTCTCCTCATCGCCCTTTTTGGCGCTTACCGCATATGAAATGACCGGCTTCAAAGGTTCAGGCGGAGTGAAAACAATCGGATTGGCTGGGTCGCAGAGGGTGTCGCCGGTGACTGTTTCTTTCAGTTTGGCAACAGCGATAATCATCCCGGGCCCGACGCTGTCGATGGGCTTCTGCTCCTTGCCTTCGAGAACATACAGCTGACCGAAACGCTCGGAGGTCTTTTTCGTCGAATTGTAAAACGTGTCGCCTTGCAGGGTTCCGCTATAGATCCGGAAAATCGTGAGGCGTCCAGTATAGGGATCTGCCATGGTCTTGAAGACCAAAGCGGCAAACGGCTGATCGGCTTGCGGTTGAACCTCCACCGGCTCCCCGTTTACTTTCTTTGCCTGAATCGACGGACGATCAGCGGGCGACGGCATATACATGTTGATGACATCGAGAATCGGCGAGATCCCTTTATTCTGCGCCGCAGAACATACGCAGATGGGAGCGATGGCCGATTTGGCCAGACCATTTTTCAGGCCACTCTGGATCTCATCCGGCGTCAATTCTCCTTCCTCAAGAAACTTTTCGATGAGGTCGTCGTCGGTTTCCGCAACCGATTCCATGAGACTCTCGCGGAGAGTGGCCACCTCGTCCGCCATGTCGTCCGGCACGTCGATCTGTTTCAGTCCGCCTTTATCACCGTCGAAAAGATAGGCTTTGCCGCTGGCGATATCGACATATCCCCGGAAATTGTCCTCAGCTCCGATCGGCAGATGCAAAATAACGCCATTGAACGGCAGCGATTCCTTGATTTGGGCGACAGTGCCCAGGAAATCGGCACGCTCTCGATCCATTTTATTGATGGCGATGACGGTCGGCAGATTGTGCTGTTTGACGATGTTGGAAAACTTGATGGTCTGGCCCTTAACCCCCATCACCGCATCGACAACAAAGAGAGCGTTGTCAGAGACATTGGCGGCGAATACGGTTTCATTAAGAAAATTGTCGTCGCCAGGAGTATCGGTCAGGAAGATCCAGTACTTTTTCCAGTTGTAGTTGTGAAAGCTCGAATTGATGGAAATCTTCCGGCTGGTTTCCTCGTCGTCGTAATCCATCGCCGAACTGCCGTCATCGACTTTCCCCAGCCTGTTTATTTTCCCGGAAGTAAACAGCATAGCTTCTGCAAGTGAAGTCTTGCCACAATTGCCATGACCGATTATTGCCAAATTCCTTACTATATTTGTATCCTGCATTCGTATCTCCTCACTAACGACGATTTTTCAATGCTCTCTCCAAATACCGATAATCTCCTCTCGCTGTCATTCCGGGCATCCTAAACGACATACTCATATATGCAATTTCAAAAGACAAAGTCAAGAAAGATCGGCCCGTGATTCCGGTGAAAAAAATATTTCACGGAAAAAAGCGGAAGGTTTACAGCAAAAGTATGATTTTATAGCGGATTCTTTTCAATCGAGGTATCATTGCCGGGCGCATCGCGTTTTTCAATTTCTTCAAGGCGGCGGATCATTGAGCGATCAAATACAACGAAACAAAACAATAGCAAAATCGGCAGCTTCCGTGGGAATTGCCGTCATGTGCAGCCGTGTGCTCGGACTGGTCAGGGAACAGGTTTTTGCTGGTATGTTCGGCGCCGGCTTTACCTACGATGCGTTTGTTGTGGCCTTTCGAATTCCTAACCTCCTGCGGGATCTTTTTGGCGAAGGAGCTCTGTCCGCCGCGTTTGTGACGGTCTTTTCCGCCTATGAAACCAAACGGTCTCAGGAAGACACCCAGCGACTGGCGGCAAATGTCCTCACCTTTCTCCTAGTGCTGTTGAGTCTGCTCACATTATCGGGCATCTTTTTCGCCGACGAAATTGTATCCATCTTAGCCCCTGATTTTGCGCTGGTCCCCGGCAAAACGGCACTCACGGTGCTGTTGACCAGCATTATGTTGCCCTTTCTGGTGTTTATCTCGCTTTCGGCGGTGGTAATGGGTATTTTAAACACTAAGGGCCGATTTTTCGTTCCCGCTCTTGCCTCCAGTTTTTTCAATCTCGGTTCCCTGATCGGCGGGGTAAGTCTCGCGTTTATTCTGCCGCATTACGGGCAACCGGCAATCGTCGGCATGGCGATAGGAACCCTCATCGGCGGCCTGGCACAGCTTGGCAGCCAGCTTCCTACTCTCTGGAAAACGGGTTTTCGTTATCGGCCGGTGTTCAACCTGAAAGACCCCGGCCTGATCCAGATCCTCAAGCTCATGATTCCGGCGACGATTGGTCTCTCCGCTATTCAGATCAATATCTTCATCAATACCAATTTCGCTGCTTCCTGCGCAGAAGGATCTGTCTCCTGGCTCTACTACGCCTATCGTCTGGTGCATTTGCCGATTGGCGTCTTCGGGGTTGCGTTATCGATAGCCATGTTGCCGGTTCTGGCCAAACAGGCCGCGCAAAAAGATATTCCGGCGATGAAGGAAACCATGGTTTCTTCCCTCACCATGGTCTTTGCTCTCAGCCTGCCGGCAACCGCCGGCCTCATCATCCTTTCCCAGCCGATTATTCGGCTCATCTTCGAGCATGGCGCCTTTACCCCTGCCGACACCATCGCGACGGCCCAGACCCTCAGCCTCTATGCAGTCGGTCTTTTCGCCTATTCGGCGAACAAAATTCTCGGTCCGGCTTTTTACGCCCTCGATAAGACACAGTATCCGGTTATCGCCAGCTTTCTCGCGATCATCAGCAATATCCTTATCATTACTCTTACAATCGATCGCTTTCAGCACTTGGCCATAGCACTGTCCACTTCTTGCTCAATGCTCATCAGTTTTCTGTTTCTCGTGGTGGTGCTCTACAAAAAGCTACACGGCTTTAACGTGTCTTACCTGATCCGGGGCCTTGCCAAGATTGCCGCGGCCACCTTGGCGCTCATCACCATGCTGCTCCTGACGAGCCCTCTTTTGGCCGGATGGCTCCTCGGCAATACCCTGCAGCAGGCTATTGCTCTCTTGACACTGGTGGTCACAGCAGTCGCTCTCTATGGAGCTGTTTTACATCTGCTGCAACTCTCCGAGATGAACATCATCTCGGATAAGATAAAAAGCCGTCTCCGGCGAAAATAGAGAAGAGCTGGCATCACTCGTCCTTCCGAACGGTGCGCAAAGCTTCAATCTCCTTGCGCAACCCCTCGATCTCCGCCTGTAATTTTTCGAGATCTGAAGCCTTCGCCAGCTGCATTCTGTCGAGTGCCGATTCCACCAGCTTGTCGGTCTGCTGTTTCAACGCTTCGCGCGACTCTTCCGCCCGTTTCTGCATCTCCTGCAGAAACTTTTCTCCCTCCTGCTCGCTCAGTTTGCCCTTATCGATCAAATCTCTGGATAATTCTTCGACTTTTTCCATGGTGAGGGATGCAACACCTATCCCGGCCAGGACGGCTTTCTTGAAAAGATCCATCATTGCTTGTTCCTCCTTGGTTAAATGTCAGATGTAATCGCTGAAAAATTCGGTTGCCCTCTCTCTTGCCTGTTCGATTGACGTACAGGTCTGGATTGCCGACGCCAGATGATGACCGAACGTAAACGGAGCGGCGAAATACGGGGTAAACTGCTTCAATCGACCAAGTCGCCTCTCGGGAGCGAAACGCTCTTCCAGCAGAGAGATAAATTTGAAATATATCTCAGTCTTGCTGTTCTGTCTGCCAACCCTTTCACCATAAACATTCTTTGCTATTTCGGCACATAAGTTGGGATTTTCCCCCGCCCCTCGGCCGATCATCAAGCCGTCTGCGCAGGACAACGCCAGGCACTTACGGGCATCCTCGACGGTAAAGATGCCGCCGTTGGCAAAAATGGGAACCGACACGGCGTCCTTGATTTCGCCGATCATCGCCCATCGCGGCTTGCGACAGAATTTTTCCCCGTTGAGGCGGGCATGAATAGTGATGAGGTCAACGCCCTCATCCTGGAGAAACCGACAAAAGCTTCTCGATCCGGCAGTATCGATCGATTCACCCAGCCGAATCTTCACACTGACCGGCAACTCGGTGCTTTTTCGTAATATCTGCAGCACCTTCGTGAGCTTAATCCGGTCCTCTGCCAGCGAGGCGCCGGCGCCCTGCTTCTTCATCATCGGTGCCGGACAGCCCAGATTGAGATCGATCCCCTGCGCCCCGAGCCGGTGCAGTTTTTCGACTGCAGCCGGGACATACTCATCCGATGCTGTGACAAATTGATAGAAGAGGGGGTGCT
This sequence comes from Desulfobacterales bacterium GWB2_56_26, assembly GCA_001799365.1. Taxonomy (GTDB): domain Bacteria; phylum Desulfobacterota; class Desulfobulbia; order Desulfobulbales; family Desulfocapsaceae; genus Desulforhopalus_A. The sequence goes on from MGTI01000023.1 coordinate 24,407, forward strand.
CTCCTTCGCTTCTGACCAGCAGCGGCGAACATTTTTCATTGTCATGGGGCAGACGTTTGGCGGCCAGCATCTCAGTATAGAGCAGGCCCACGCCGCCTGCCTCCTGGACCAGGGAACGCAGAGCGGAATGCGATAGTCCGACCATGGGAGCGAGAGCGATCGGTGGCGTTATCTCCACGCTCCGAACTATGAGTTTATTCTGGCGTTGTTGATCGGACATGGAGAGCCTCGGCAGATTGCTCCTGCTTATCAATTGGAAACACGATGCGGTTGAAGGTGACATCATCTATCTGCCTGGCAAGCTTGACGTGAATACTGAAATCTTTGGCAATTCCATTTCGCTGTCTGACTCCCACCACAATTCCGCTGCATTGCGCGATTGACTGACCATCCGCCTGTATAGTCGAAGAAATCTCCCTGCCCAGCAACAGTCTGGCATTCTCGCGACCGGATATCTTGACGGTAAAGGCCAGTCCATTGCGGGAGATATCGACGAGTTCGCCGTTGAAAGCCCTTGATTCTCCGGCGCCGTAAGGATCATGCAGGCAATTGGTGATCAACCGGATTGTCGGATAGCGCGGAAATTCCCGTCGATCATCGCCAGTTGTTTTTAAGAGTTCGGCAATCATTTCTTCATACTTGGTACAAAAGTTGTGCAGTTTCTGTTCAAGCTCCGGAAATTTCTCAACCAACAGGCGAAAAGACTCGCGCTTGAGAAGATGCACATGAACATCGGAGAGCGCCCTGAGCGAGAATGTCCAGACAGAGGCGGCAAAAAATGGGGTGCTGCCAAGGATATCTCCCGGCTTCATTCGCTTAAGGAATCGCTCATCCCCTCCGGAAAGGCAATTAAGGCCGATGTGTCCGGAGGTTAAGAAGTACAGCGATTCATCCGATTCACCGGCCTGGATTATGAGATCGCCTTTACGGTAGCTTTCCCGGCGCAAGGCATGATGGAGGGCTTTGAATTCGACCGGTGCCAGCAACTCGCCGAGATTGCGCCATGTGTCGGAATGTAGCGGTTCCGTCAGGGCTTTCTTCTGGTTTTCCAGCCAATTGCCAAGTTCCACCACCTCGATTAAAGCCATGGGGTTGACTTCGAGAATACGATCCCTCAGTATTTCCGCCGCGACAAAATCTCTTTCCTGGCCGGCAGTGCGGGCATGTTGATAGAGGAGTTGCCCGGCGCCCTTACTGTCGCCCAGACGCAGGGTTTTTCTTACTTCCTCCTCAATTTTGGCTATTTTGTTGCGCGCGAGTTGTTTGTGCACCGGGTCCGAATCGAAAAATACTTCTCCGGTATCATCGGGAAACTGCCGATTATGCCGCAACTGAGGGGTCAGTATCTTGATGGATCTATCTATCTGCAGCCGAAGGCGATCGTTGTTGGCCAGTTTTTCGTACTCGTGGTGCAAACGATCGAGCACTTCGATGCTTTGCCGGTGAGGAAAAGTTCTCAGGGCGATGACTACGGCTCTTACCAGCCCCTGCCGTGCGTTTGGCGCGAAGTCATTCCTGCTGTCGATGAACTCACAGAGGGCAGCCAACACCGACTCATCCCCTCCTGCATGTTCAGCGAGCAGGCGAATGATGGTAATTTTCAAACTGTCATGCACCACTCCGAGTCCGGCCATCAACCTGGCCTTCATCTCTCGGCCGCCGAGCTTGACGATATACCGGATCATCTCCTGCTGAACCCGTTTATCCTCATGAGTAAGGCACCGTTGAAGACCCTGATATATTACTACTCCATTATTCTCGGCCGCAAAATGGATGATGTCTTGTAGCGCCTCCGCTGCGGGGTGCTGTTGCAGAGCGTCCTCGACAAGGTCGGGGAATGCCTCGCCGGCAACGATCCATACAAGATTGAGGAGCTGTTGCCGTTCCTTACGGTCTGAGCTTTGTAAGATTTTCCTAAACAGAAAACCCGCCGAAGGTATTCCCAGGCTTCGCAGAATTCCCAGGTAAAGCTCATTGTCATTCTGCAGGTAACCATCGATTAGCTTTTCGACAGCAGACTGAGTTGCCAGCTTGCTCAAGGACTTGCCAATAAGACTTCTGATGGCTGCACTTTTTCCCAATCCTCCACAGTGGATCCTGGCCAGCAGACCAACGATCTTCTCCGCATCCTCCCAGAGCGACTTCTGGAGCAGCCAGTCCGAAAGCTCCTCGATCCGTTGGCAGATCACCGCAAGACCTGGCAACACTTCCTGCTCATACTCCAGCCAATGAGAGAAAATGTGAACGAGCAGAACAATCTCCCCGCGATCATTTTCTTGCAGAGAATTCAGCGCAACAAGTGACAACACAGTAAGAGTCCGCTCCCTGATCATTCTATCGGGACAGACTGCTGCCTCGCCGAGAGCAGAGAGAATTTTCTGGTTCTTGTCCTTCTCTTCTAAACCATTAGCAAGAAACGCGGCAAGATCGGCCACGAATTCATTGCTGCCAAGAACCCGAACTGAGCCAACGGCGAGCGCCGCAAGATTGTACTCGAACCGGAGTTGTCGCCTTTTTTCTTCGGACAGGAATATATTTCGATTGATCGTTTCCAGGACGTCAGGCTGCTGTATGGCCTTCTGTTTCATGCAAATAACCTCTTTCGAGAGAGGAAGACATTGACATCCGGGCAAGGAGTATATTACACATTCCTTTCTTCACTCACTGCTCAAGTATAAGGTATTTCCTGGTGAATACAAAGGGTTAAAAATGGATCGACAGTATCTGCGACACGTCTTTTCGCCTCGGGGGTGATAGCTCATGGGTCATTAAAGGTTGACATAACACTTTGTAAACTGAATTAAATTTTATTATTATAAATTGTGCGAAGAATGATATTCAACCATATGGGATCCGCAATCTCAGTTCCCGCAATCATGTTCATCTGTGCCGGAGATAAATATGTTACGACCTGTTGCTTTCGCTTTCTTTCTCTTTATCTTCCTGGCTGCAAACCAGATTTTGGTTGAATCCGCATCCGCCCAGTCCGAGGCGGATACTCTTCGATATATTACCGATGTGCTCGTAATCAACATCAGAGATCAACTGGAGAAACCCAATGCCGTCGTCGGAGTCGTTCGCACGGGGGACCCCGTTCGCATCATCGATGAACAGAATAATTATGTCAAAATTGAAACTGCAGATAAAAAACAGGGCTGGCTCAGTAAACAGTATCTGAAGAAGGAAGAGCCCGATTCCAGCGTACAACAGTTGAAGCAGGAAATTGCCGATCTGAAAAAGCAACTCGAAACAAGGCCGACAGACGAGGCAACAGTCGGAGCGGATAAAGGAAAAGATTCTGGGGAAGCCTGCGCCGCCCTGCAGCAGAAACTGAACGATGCCGAAAAACAGATGCAACAGCTTCAGGAACAGCAGCGCAAACAGTCCTCGTCACCTGGAGCCCCGCATGGTGCAACAGGACAACAGGAGCAGAATCCGGAACTCGCCGCCCAACTGGAACAAACTTCCCAACGGTATAATCAACTCATTATCGAGTATGAAAAACGCGGTGAAGAGATCGCCGAACTGCAGAATTCCATAGCCAAACAGGACGATACGACACGATTCTTATGGTTTGGCGCCGGAGCAGTGGTCTTTTTCCTCGGCATCCTTGCCGGGAGATCGGCCAATCGGAAAAAAAATAAGTTCCTGTACTGAAATTCCGTTCATTATTGGCGTTCATCCTTTGTTTTTGCGTGACATTCCGCCTGTTCTCGCGGTTTTTTCATTGACGCATTAAGGAAAATAACCCATTTTGTAGGGTTCTTTCAGAGAAATACGAGCGGATATCCCAGAACCCAATTAAACAAACGATACGCAAATGCAAAATAGCAGAATAGTGATTACCGGGATTGGTCTTGCTGCCCCGAATGCGTCAACGCTTTCGGAATTCAGAGAAAAGCTGGTAAACGGCATCAGTGAAATTACGGAAATCGATCTCAGGTATTTCGGCAAAGCCCCGGCCGGCATCTGCTCTTTTCCGGAAACATTATACAGAAAGAAAAAAGAGAACAAAAAAGGCACCCGGGCCGGATGTCTGGGCGTCTATTGTGCAAATGAAGCCCTGCGGGACGGCGGACTCGATATCACGGCCTATTCACCCGACAGAATTGGGGTGTATATCGGACTGACCGAACATGGCACGGTCGAGACCGAAAACGAAGTCTATAACATCAGCAAGTACAACTACGATGTCGATTACTGGACGCATCACCATAATCCGCGGACCGTCTTGAACAATCCGGCTGGGGAAATCACCATGAACCTCGGCATCACCGGCCCGCATTATGTCATTGGGGCAGCATGTGCGGCCGGCAACGCCTCTCTCATTCAGGCAGTGCAGATGCTGAAATTGGGAGAAGTCGACATGGCGCTTGCCGGCGGCATTTCCGAATCAACTGGATCTTTTGGAATTTTTGCGAGCTTCAAGGCCCAGGGAGCTCTTGCCGAAGCCGAGGACCCACGGCGTGCCTCGCGTCCTTTCGATATGTCCAGAAATGGCATCGTCATCTCCGAAGGCGCCTGCATCTATGTGCTTGAATATCTGGAAAAAGCTATTGCCAGGGGGGCGCATATTTACGGCGAAATCGCAGGTTACGCCATGAATTCCGATGCCAGGGATTTTGTCCTGCCGTACGGCAAACGCCAGGCCGAATGCATGCGCCTGGCCCTGCAGAGGGCCAGGCTGCAACCGGCAGAGATCGATCTCATCAATACCCACGCCACGGGGACAAAACAAGGTGATATCGAAGAATGCAAGGCAATCCGAGAGGTCTTCGATAACTGTCCGTCTACCTACTTCAACAACACCAAGAGCATAATCGGTCATGCCATGGGGGCGGCAGGAGTCCTGGAACTGGCCGGCAATCTGCCGTCTTTTGAAGATGGCATCATCCATCCGACGATCAATATAGATACCCTCGACCCGGAGTGTGCCCTGCCCAATCTGGTTGCCAACAAAGCGGTTCAGGTAGAATCGGTCAACACGCTTCTGAACAATTCATTCGGCATGGTCGGCATCAATTCCGCTGTCATTGTCAAAAAGTATACTGGTGATTGATTTTTTCCCTATTGAGGACAAAAAAGTATAAACAAGAAAGCGCTGGTATGTTATAGGAAGAGTTTTGCCGTTGCATCTGTAAATTATTCCCAAGGACGCCGGGATATTGCTATTTTAACTATTTACGCCACCCGTTCAATCCGGAGAGTTTCATGACACAAGAAGATATTAAAAATCTGATTTTGGAAATTATCGAAGACATAGATGACGAAGCGGATTTTGCCGGCCTCGACCCTGATCAACCTCTGCGCGATCAACTTGATCTCGATTCCATGGATTTTCTCGATATCGTGATGGAACTGAGAAAGCGACATAAACTCCAGATCCCTGAAGAAGACTACCCGCAACTCGCCACACTCAACAGTTGTGTTGCCTATCTCTTGCCGCTGTTAAAAAACGCCTGATGTTGTGAAAGTCCCACTTTTGGTTATTGGTGGCGGCCTTTCCGGTCTGGCCGCTGCCATCCGTGCAGCACGATTTACCCCCGACGTTCTCCTTGTAGAAAAACATTCCCGCCTTGGCGGCCTCAATTCCTACTTTTATCGCAATAAAATCCTTTTCGAAACCGGCCTGCATGCCATCACTAATTACGCCGAACCGGATAACAAAAAAGCCCCGCTCAACAGATTGCTGCGGCAGCTGAAACTGCCCCGCAAAGAGCTGACCTTTTGCCAGCAGCTGCAAAGCGAGATCGTTTTCCGGGACTGTCAGTCTTTGTTGTTTTCCAATGATTTCGAGTTATTCAGAACTGAAATCAACACCAAATTTCCGAAGGCGGTCGATCATTTCCATCGCCTTCTTCAGTTTCTCCATACCTTCGATCCTTTTCTTCCCGCGCCATTCAGGTCTACAAAAAAATTTCTTGCGGAGATGATCCCCGACCCTCTTCTCATCGAAATGATGCTCTGCCCATTGATGTATTATGGTTCAAGCCACGAACAGGATATGGACCTCAGCCAGTTCGCCATCATGTTTCGGGCAATCTTCCAGGAAGGCATGTTTCGGCCTCGTGGAACTATGAAGGATTTCATTGAGCTCATCGATACCCATTACCTCAACCTTGGGGGAACGAGGCGGCTCTGCTGCGGTGTCAAAAACATCATAGTGCAACAGAACCGCGCAATGGGCGTCGAACTTGAGAGCGGCGAGATCATCGAGTGTAACCATATTGTGTCGACCATCGGTCATGCGGAAACTTTCCGCCTTATTGCCGGGCACAGGGTTCCGGAGGAAAAACTGCCGCGGCTGGGATTCATAGAATCGATTTTTCATGTCAAGGAACCTTCCCCCTCCCCGCTTCCCGCCGATCGGACCATCATTTTCTTCAATGACGGCCACCGGTTCAGCTACGCATCTCCTGTAGATTTTGTCGATTTTTCCAGCGGCGTCATCTGTTTCCCGGCAAATTTCCGGGGATTGCCTGCCAAGAGTATGCGAGAAATTCGTTCTACCCACCTGGCAAACGGTTCGAAATGGCAAAACCTCGCAGCTTCCCCCGCCGAGTACACCATGCAAAAACAGGCCGCCGCCCAGCTCTCCGTGCAGCTGCTGGAGAATATGATTGGCAGTTTTTGGTCAAATATTGTATATGTTGACACTTTTACGCCTGTGACGATCGAACGCTATACCTCAAAAATGGGGGGAGCGATCTACGGCAGCCCGAATAAGATAAAAGATGGTAATATCGGGTTTTCCAATCTCTTTCTTGCTGGCACCGACCAGGGATTTCTTGGTATCATTGGTTCCATGCTCAGCGGCGTTTCGATCGTCAATCAGCACATCCTGCCCAAGTTATAAATTTTTCGGCTTCCAAATCATCTGAGCTGTTATCCTATGCCTGTGTCATTTTCTCATATTGACGACAATTACGATGTCATCGTTATCGGTTCCGGCCTTGGCGGGCTGACCACCGCCAACCGTCTCGCCAACTGCGGGCATAAAGTCCTCCTGCTCGAACACCATCACAGGCTCGGTGGGCTGGCTACCTGGTTCAAACGACGGGGCCATATCTTCGATATCTCTCTGCACGGTTTTCCCTACGGGATGATCAAAACGTGCAAGAAATATTGGAACAAAGCCATCATGAATTCTATCGTGCAGCTGAAAAGCATTGTCTTTGACAATCCGCAATTTTCTCTGCGCACGACGTTCGATAAAGAAGATTTTACCCGCCTGCTGCAGTCGTACTTCAAAATACCTGGCGTAACCATCGATAAATTCTTCGCCACGATTTCCGGCATGAACTTTTACGACGACCGGACCATGACCACTCGCGAACTCCTTAATCAATTCTTTCCTGAACGTTCGGATGTTCATCGTTTTCTCATGGAACCGATAACCTATGCCAACGGCTCGACTCTCGACGATCCGGCCATCACCTATGGCATTGTCTTTTCCAATTTCATGAACAAGGGCGTCTATACCTTTGAGGGCGGCACCGACAAACTCATCGGCATGATGACCGACGAACTGGAGAAAAATGGGGTGACCATATGTACCAATTCGAAAGTCGATCGGATTATCGTCGAAAATGGCAGGGTCAGAGGTGTTGAAGCCCGCGGCAGGACTATTACTTCCAAAGCGGTCGTTTCCAATAGCGGCATCACCAACACTGTCAAAAACCTTACCGGGCGAGAAGCATACTCGGCTGAATTTCTGGAAAAGGTCGATACTATCAGAGTGAACAATTCAAGTTGCCAGGTCTATTTCGGCATCAGGGAAGATGAGGTGATCGAGGACGTCGGCGACCTGCTGTTCACTTCCTCTGCGCCGGTGTTCGACTCGGAGGAATTGCTCGACATGCACACAAAGTCGAAGACCTTCTCTCTCTACTATCCCAAGACTCGTCCGGGTCTGAATCGTTATACCATCGTCGCCTCGATGAACAGCCGATTCGATGACTGGGCCGCACTCGAAGAAACTGCCTACCAACGGGAAAAGGAGTCCCTTATCGCGAGAACCCTACAGGATTTAGATCATTATATTCCAGGGGTAAAGGGAAAAATCGACTGGATGGAAGCCGCAACTCCCAGAACCTTCAACAGCTACACACTGCACACCAAAGGCACATCCTTTGGCACTAAATTCGAAGGTCTCGACATATCACGTTCTCTCTTTAAACAGGTTGCCGGTCTTTTTCATGTCGGGTCGGTAGGAATTATCATGTCCGGATGGTTGGGTGCGATAAACTATGGGGTCATCGTCTCGAACGATGTTGACAGTTTTTTGAGGGCTTAGTAAATCGATGGAAAACTTCAGCGGCAAAACGGCGGTAATATCCGGAGCTACGCGAGGGATCGGCGGAGCCATTACCCACAATTTCCTTGAAGCGGGAGCCCGCGTTATCGGGCTTTATGCAGGCAACACTGAAGCTGCCGCCCTGTTCATGGAGGAACATAGCCGCTTTGCCCCGCAATTGGAACTGGTGCAGTGCGACGTCGCCAGCGAAAGCCAGGTTGCCTCTCTCTTTGCAATGATTGAAGAAAAATACGAATCGATTGCCATCCTGGTCAATAATGCCGGTATTCGTCGAGACGCCGTACTGGCTCTGATGACCACCAGTCAATGGCAGCAAGTGATTGATACCAACCTGACCGGCACCTACCTTATGGCCAAGCAGGCGGTCTTGCTTATGATGAAAAACAAGTACGGGCGAATTATCAACATTACTTCGCCGGTGGCCCATATGGGGTTTCCCGGCCAAGCCAATTACGCCGCATCCAAAGCCGGGCAGATAGCCTTGACGAAAACCCTTGCCAAAGAGGTCGCCAAAAAGAAAATTACGGTAAACTGCGTGTCGCCTGGCTTTATTGCCACAGATTTTATCAACACCCTTGACCAGGAATTGCTCCTCGAATATAAGAAGATGGTACCGATGAAAAGGTTCGGAACCGCCCAGGAAGTAGCAGATGCCGTTCTCTTCCTCGCCAGCAGTCGGGCCACCTATATAACCGGCACAGTCCTCGACGTAAACGGTGGCCTCTAATCATGCAGTGTGTTGATGAGATAACAGCCCTTATCCCCCATCGTCCGCCATTTCTTTGGGTCGATAAAATTGTTTCATGTACAGGTGAAATGATAGTTACCGAAAAGCATATCCCGGATAATCTTGAAGTATTTCAAGGACATTTTCCCGGCAATCCGATAATGCCCGGCGTTTTGCTCTGCGAAGCCATTTTTCAGAGCGCAGCGCTTTTAATGGCCAAAAAGTCCGACAAAACAAGTTATAGTGACCGCCAACTTCCATTTCTGACTCGAATATCTCAGGCCAAATTCAAGAAAACTGTGCTTCCCGGGGATAACGTACAAATAGAGGTAAAATTGATAGAAGCAGTGGCATCGGCATGCTACTTTAAAGGAGTCCTCAAGGTTGCCGGCAAGGTCGCGATCGTCGTCGATTTCGCCTGCAAAATGACCGCACCCCCAGTGAAAGAATAAGCTCAGGTTCGATCGACAATCCCCCTTGAAAATCCCGCTCACTACCGGTTGAATATTTCAGTAAAGTAAGTAAGATGTTCAGGCTAACCAGACAGTAAAACAAATGTTTTTATTATTTTTGAACACCGGATTACCGGGTCATGCAGCGGTTGCAACGGTTTTGCGCGACTGAGCTGATAAAGAAAGGATTGTCTCGTGCAGTTATCAATTACCGATATGATCATTCATGCTGGACCTGTCGGCCAGCTGGTGATGCTCACTTTGCTTATTTTTTCTCTTGCTTCATGGACTATCGTCGTCATGAAAGCCCGTTTGTTTAAGAAAGTCCGGGTTGATTCCGAAGATTTTCTCGAATCCTTCTGGAAATCGGCAAATCTCAATGAAGCAAACACTGCCGCGGCGGAATACGAATACAGCCCCCAGGCAGCAGTTTTTGTTGCAGGTTTTGCCGAGCTGCAGAAGATCAACAAAATCCGGAACCGGAAAGACGACAGCAGAGGCGTGGAAACCCTGGATATGCAGCTTGCCACCATGGACAACCTCAAGCGGGCGGTCAGAAAGGCGGAATCACAAAAATTGTCGGAACTCGGCAGCAGCCTGCCGTTTCTTGCGACCACCGGCAGCGCTACTCCTTTTATCGGCCTCTTCGGCACAGTCTGGGGCATCATGGCCTCGTTCCATGATATCGGCCAGAAAGGCTCCGCCTCGCTTGCGGTTGTCGCACCTGGAATTTCGGAAGCGCTTGTTGCCACCGCCGCAGGTCTTGCCGTCGCTATCCCCGCGGTCATTTTCTACAATTTCTTTTCCAACAAGCTCGATGAAGTCGATGGTGAGATCAGTGATTTCTCCACCGACTTTCTCAATCTTGTAGAACGAGATCTGTTAAGCAGGGTTTAGCCGACAATGGGGCCTACAAACAATAACGGCAGAAAAAAACTGGTCTCCGATATCAATGTGACACCCTTGGTTGATGTCATGCTGGTTTTGCTGATCATTTTCATGATTACAGCACCGATGATGACGCAGGGATTGAATGTCGATCTTCCCGAGACAACCTCAAAAGCGTTGCGCCAGGAGGATAAGCCCCTCGTTGTGACCATCGACGAAGCAGGCGAGATCAGCATCAACAATATTCCTCAGGTCCGAGCTCTGATGGTTCAGGAACTGAAGAAAAGTTTCGATGCCAACAAGGAGCAACCCATCTTCCTGCGAGCGGACAAAAAAGTGCCATATGGACATGTGGTAACAGTGATGGCCGACATAAAATCGGTAGGTTTTGATAAAATTGGCATGATTACCAAGCCTCCGGAGAAACAGTAAAGAGTGGTTGAACGATATCGAGTTGTGGTTATGCGGTCGAATGGCTGGAAACTCCCCTTTAATATTGCGTTAGGGATACATATCATGGTCCTGGTGGGAACTGTGTATCTTCCGGCTATCTTCAAATCTAAACCCAAATTTGCCGATGTATATTCGGTCAGTCTGGTCAATATTGTCGAGCCGGAAACAGCTCCACCTGTAAAGGTACAAGACCCCGGTCCGCCGAAGGTTGCCGCGAAACCGCCCCCGCCTCCGCCGCCAAAAATCAGAAAAGAGGTGGAACCGGAAACGCCGAAGGTGGTCGAGAAGGTGGAACCGGTTAAGGAAGAACCGGTGTCAGAGGAACCTGCGCCGCCGAAAGCTGTTTCCCTGAAACCGCTCAAACAAAAGAAAGTCATAAAGGTGGTCAAAGAGGAAACTCCCCCGAAAAAGCCAGAAGTTGACCGCAGAGAGATTCAAAAACTCGCCGAGGCACTCAAAGAAGAAGAAATCTTGACTGAAAAGGCCAGGCTTGCCCGGGAGGCGTTTGATCAGGAGAGAAAGCTTCTTGCCGACAGCATAAAAGCGAGTGAAGCACGGCAAACCTCATCGCCTGCTGCCGCGCGGCAAACGGGTTCTTCAGCTGCTGGTCCGAGCAGCAGCTCAACTTTGATTGAAAACCAATATAACGCGTTAATCCTCAGTCACCTCCTGCAATTTTGGTCAGTCCCTGAGTATATGCAGAAAGATTTGACAGCAGTTATTGGCCTCACCATCAAGCAAGACGGAGACGTGACAAATTTCGAATTCGAAAGCAAATCAGGTGACCGGATGTATGATCAATTTGTCAATAAGACCATTGAGGCTGCCAAACCGTTTCCGCCGATACCCCCGGCCATGAAAAAGCAGACGCATGAGATAGGACTGCGCTTTAAACCTGGCGACATCCAATAAACCTTTTCGTATCTGTGAGACTTATAACAATGAAACCCTTACGATATCGAGCTCTCATTCAGTCAATCGTATCCTTATTGCTTCTGCATTGCTTGATGAGCAATGCAACTGCAGCCGATCGTGTCTATTTGGACGTAACATCCTCGGCAGTACGGAAAATTAATTTTGGCGTACCATGGTTCCAAAATAAAGACCTTCCTCAGCAAAAGCAACCGCTGGGTCGCGAGCTCGCCGATTCTCTCGCCAAATCCCTTGAATTTCACGGTATTATTTCCATTATTCCGCCAGATAAATACGGCGGAAACCAGACCGCTGAGTGGAAAAAACTAGCCGCCGACTATGTCGTCATGGGCCAGTATGCAGTCTCCGGTGATACGGTTAGCCTTGAGATGCGCTTGATGGATGCGGCTTCGGATGAAATCCTACTGGGTAAAAGCTACTCCGGAACCATGCAGCAGAAGGAAAAGATGATCTTTAAATTCTGCGACGCCGTTATCGAAAGTTTGACAGGAAAGCCCGGTATTGCCACTACCCAGATTGCCTTCGTCAACCGGGAAGGCACCGTCAAGGAGGTTTTTCTGACGAATATTCTGGGAAAGACCCTCAGACAGGTAACTCGCCACAAGCACCTGACCGTTTCGCCAAAATTTGTTCCAGGCGGGCCTTTCCTCAGCTACACATCATACCATTCCGGCACTCAGGCCCTCTACATAACCGATTTGCGACAGGATAAGGAAACGCGGGCTATTTCCCGGCGGAAAGGACTCAATCTGGCACCGGCCTGGTCATCCGATGGCGAGAGGATGGTGCTCACCCTGTCCAAAGACGGCAACCCCGATCTCTATCTTCTTGATCGAAAAGGGGAAATTATCGAAAAACTCACCGATCGGGCCGGCATCAACGTGTCTCCCACCTGGTCTCCCGATGGTGCCACTCTGGTGTTTGTTTCCGATCGTACCGGCAAGCCCCAACTCTATTCTATGGACATGCGTACCAGAAAGGTCAGGAGATTGACCTTTGAGGGTACGGAAAATGCGGAACCTAACTGGTCGCCGACCGAAAGTCTGATAGTTTTTTCCAGCCTGCGTAATGGAGTGTATCAACTGTATACGATGAATCCGCTTACCGGCGAAGAACCCAAACCGCTTACTTCGGATCCCAGCCATCATGAATCTCCAAGCTGGTCACCGGACGGCAATCAGGTCATCTTCACAAAACGTGATGGCCAAAAGCAACAGTTGTACGGTATAATGAAAAACGGCTCCTTCGAAAGAAGACTCTTTAATATACCGGGCAGCCAGTCATTTCCTCAATGGTCAAGATAGATCCTTGACTCCACCTTTTTATAGATATAGCTGAACATGAAAAAGTTTATTTCAATAGCATTTGGTCTTGCGGCATTACCATTTCTGGTACAATGCGCCTCACAGAGCGATGTTTCGGAGCTCCGTTATCAAATGAGAATCGTCAACAAGAAGATTGAAGATATGAAATCTTCAACAGTTGACCCTCTCCAGAAACGTCAGGCCGCAGCAACCGGACAGATGGAGCAACTCGAAAAAGAGATCCTCGAACTGAAAAATCAACTCGAAGACACAGCTCATCTGAACCAGAGACTGAAAGAACAGAACAAGGATCTCCAGGAAAGTATTTCCAATGTCGCTCAGGAAGAGGCCAGCAAACGGGAGGAAGCCCTTAGCCGACTTGAAGAACTGCAACGGGAAAAAGAAGCGCAACTGGCGGACTTGAACAATAAACTGAATGCACAACAGGAAAGTGTCAAGGCTATTCAGGAGGCACGGCTCAAGGATGCGGAACGCAAGGCCAAAGAAGCCGCGCTCAATGCAGAGCTGGCGAAGAAGAAGACTCAATCGATAAAACCTGGTGCCTCGTCCGCCCCGACTGATAATAAGACCAGTGCCCATATCCAGTCGGAAAAGAAAAAGACGAAAGCTGCTTCTACTCCCGGCCAGGAGACAACTAAAACACCTCCAGTGAGTGAAGCCGCTGCAGCCCCGGAAAAATCTCCTCAACCAGCACAGGAAGCACCGACTCCCGCTGTATCGAGTGCAACAACCGTAAAGGCGGAGAGCAAACCGGCGGACAGTAATTTCAAGAAAGCGCAAAAGCTTTACGAGAAGAACAGCTATGCAGAAGCCCTGCCGCTCTTTGAGCAGGTTGCTGCCGACAGTTCTACGGGCGAAGGCGTGGACGCCCGATATATGATGGGGGAATGTCTTTTCAACCAGAAGGAATACGATAAAGCTATCATGCAATATCAAAAGATCATCTCCCAGAATTCCGAACATACCAAGGCCCCTGCAGCCATGTTGAAACAAGGGATGGCATTTGAAAAGCTGGCTGATAAGGAGACCGCCAAAGTCATTTACAAAAAGCTCCTGAAGAAACATGCCAATGCTCCGGAAGCGGCGAAAGCCCAGGAAAACCTAGGTAAACTTTAACCTGCGGATGCCGTGACCCTTGAAGGCCCGTCTCGACCAACTGCTCATCGACCGTAATCTGGCTCGGTCACTGGCTGAAGCCCAGGCGATGATCGGTGCGGGTGAGGTATATGTCGACGATCGGACGGCAGATAAACCGGGTCGATTATATCCTCCGACTGCTGTCCTCCGTCTGAAAGAAAAGTGCCCCTTTGTGTCCCGAGGAGGGCTGAAGCTGGCCAGGGGCCTCTCTCACTTCCATATCTATGTCGAGGACAAGGTTTGTATCGATATCGGGGCTTCCACCGGCGGCTTCACCGATTGCCTTCTTCAGCATAATGCCAGAGTAGTCTATGCCGTTGATGTTGCCTACGGGCAGCTCGCCTGGAAAATCAGGCAAGATCCGCGAGTGGTGGTGTTGGAGAGATTCAACGCAAAGAACATTTCCGCAAAGGATATCCGTAACAGCCGCCTGGATCTTGCGGTTATGGATGTTTCTTTTATATCCATAACGACCTTGCTGCCGCCGCTAGTCAACCTCTTTACTTCTACTGTGGCGATACTCGCCTTGATCAAACCACAATTCGAACTTCCGAAGAACCTGGTCGGCGAGGGAGGCGTAGTAACCGATCCCGCCCTCCACCTGCAATCCATCGACAAGATAATACAGTTTTCGGAGCAGATGGGATTGCAATGTCATGGTGTGATCGACTCGCCTCTTCTCGGTCCCAAAGGCAATCGCGAATTTTTGATATCTCTTTCGTCTCACAACTCTTCCTTTGTGGCTATGCCATGAGAGGAGATGGAATACCATCTTAGGGATAAGGGAATTCTCATCATGAAAAGTGCTCACCTGATTATGGCAATAGCCCTGCTGGTCAGTCTTCCCGCTCATTTGCCCGCAGCTGCCGAGGCAGACCCATATTCATCCTATACTCTTCTTTATTCCAGCAATGTGGCCGGCGAAATCGAACCCTGTGGCTGAAAACAAAATCAGCTGGGCAGTCTGTCCGGAAAAGCAAAACTGGTGAAGGATCAGAAGTCGGATTCGCAAACTCCCCTGCTTCTGATGGATGCCGGCAATCTTCTCTTCAAAAAAGGGGATTCGGGCAACAATCCTGTGGCAATGATCACTGCTCACGGCATTGTTCGAACCTACGGCACATTATCCTATGATGCGGTTGCGGTAAGTCCACAGGACATGAATGCCGGAAGGGCTTTTTTCCGGACCTCCCAAGCTAACGGTTTTCCCTGGATATCCGCCAATATTTTTGACGAGGATGAACGGCTGGTATTTTCTCCCACAGTTGTCATCAAAAGAACGGGAGCACCGGATGTCGGCATCATCGGTTTGACCGGTAAAAGTGAAAACAATTCTTTTTGGGCTCGGATCGGTGACTGGCGGGAAACGCTGCCGGAGCATCTCGCCCAACTGGAGTCGACCTGCGGACTACTGATCTTGCTTTCCAATCTTTCAGATGATGAAAATAGTGAAATCGCGAAGATGTATCCGCAGATAGATGTGATCGTCGCCTCCTCTCCCACCAGATACGGCAATCAGGCTCCTCAGGTGGTTGGCGACAGCCTGATCACCCAAAGCGATGGAAGAGGAACATACCTGGGAAAACTTGAACTTAAATGGCACCCGCAAGGTTCCTGGCTGGCGACTTCTCCAACGGAGTCCCACGAACGCTTACAGGAAAAGGTTGCGGCAATTGAATTGCAGATTAAAAAATACCAGGAAGGGAAAAGCGAAGCAGATCAGGAATACGATAAAAAACTGACGGAAATGCTCAACTCCAAGAAATCGGTGGAAGATCGAATAACTTCGCTTGAAAGCGTCATTGCCGAACAGAAAGAACCTGTCTTCACAAACACCTTTAATTCCACATTTCTTCCCGTGAAACCCCGACCCTCGGGAGATGAAGTGGACACTATAGTTCAAGACATCAAAAAGAGCATCAGTGCCTATCAAAAGACCCGGCTCAAGGAAAAGGGCCAAATCGATCAGCAGGCAGGCGAGGCGCTGCAGCTCTCTCAATTCGCAGGGGTGGCTGCCTGCACAAGCTGTCACGAAAAACAATCCGCCTTTTGGACTGAGACAGCGCATGCCAGAGCTTTTGCAACCCTGGTAAACACCGGTCAAAACTATAACCCGGAATGTCTGCCATGCCATGTCACCGGCGGGAGCATCTCCCCGGTCTCATCCTTTGCCAAAAAAGATTTGCTTCTAGTATTGCCCGAGGATAGACAAGCAGTGGGATGCGAGGCATGTCATGGCCCCGGCAGGCAACATTCCCTCAACCCCGGAAATGTCCTACCCACCCGCAAGCCCGCCGAGCAGAAATGTATCAACTGTCATACCCCGGAGCATGACGACGATTTCGACTTTTCAACAAAGATGAATAAAACAGCGTGCCCACCGACTCATAATTGACCCGCCTCTTACATGAACTTAAGAGCAAACAAAAAGGGCGACCACCATGGGTGGTTGCCCTTTTTGTTTTACCTTTTGATTTCCGAGAGATTCAGGGAGCCGTAATACGTTTGTGTCCTCTGCGGCTCCCCATTCCCTTCCGGTTACTCTAAATCAATTAGCAGCCGAATGCCTTCTGCAGATTGGGAATGGTCTGCTTTTTACGGCTCATCATTCCGGGAATCCACATGGAATTGCCTTCGAGTTTGCCGTTGAATGCCTTCTCGATCAGGGCAGGATCATCGGACAGAACCACCAGGTCGGTACCTTCTTTTACGACGTCGGTGAGCATGAGCAGCACGGAATGACGGCCTTCCGCCTTGACTGCTTCCATGGCTTTCATAAGATCGCCGCGAACATCGGCAACCTGATCGAGGGTGGCGAGTTCGAGCTGGCCGACACCGACTTTGCTGCCTTTCATATCGAAGTCTTTGTAGTCACGGAACAGCAGGTCTTTGGCGGAAACACCGGCTACGGCCGATTTGGCTTTGAGCATTTCCATGAAGAGCTCATCGGTATCGCTCACCCCGGCAACAACCTTGAGATCGGCCACAGCGGCTTTATCGGCGTCAGTGCAGGTGGGGGATTTGAAGTTGACGGTATCGCTCAGAATGGCTGCCAGCATGCCGCCGGCAATGTTCTTCGGAATGGCGATACCTGCTTCTTTGAACATTTTGTTCAATACGGTGCCAGTACAGCCAACAGGCTCTGCCCGGAACAGAATCGGGTTATTGGTGGTGACGTCGCCGATTTTGTGATGATCGACTACAGCAACGAGATTGGCGGAGGCGAGATTGGCCGGTCCCTGAGCCAAGTCACTGAAATCTACCAGTGCGATATCTTTGCCGGCCGCATCGGTCAGCAATTCCGGGGCAGCAAGACCAAAACGCTTGAGAACGGTGGTCGATTCGGGATTGAGGTTTTTTGCATCGATCTGCATGCAGGCTTTGGCTTCCATGCCTTGTGCGGTGAGCAGCGCAGCAAGTGCGATCGCAGAAGTAACGGAATCGGTATCTGGGTTTGCATGTCCAACAACAGAAATAGCCATTAGTGTTCCTCCAATTAAACTTTAATAATAACAACCATAAACTATTCTATATTTTACTTAAATACTGTATGCCGCCAACAATTTCGCCACATCAAAATAGTGTTTTCGTAGATATGAGTCAAGCATTAACTGATTAGCCGTTCCGAATGACCTGTTTGCACTGTCGATGTAATGCATGATGATAAACCGGGCCATTCACCCGTGACAATATCCGAACTATGGAGTAATCTTTTCGCTACAATCTACCACCCATAACATTCTTACCCAAAATCCAAAGTAGTATGACAAAACATAACGCCAAAGAGCGACCTCAGTCGCGCGCGAAAGCATCTTCAGGTTTTCTGTACGGTGTTTTCGTTGCAATTGTCCTGATGAGCATCGGAGGATTTCTTTATTGGCAGTATTTCTCCCCAAAACTTGCGGAACAACAAAAACTTTCCCTCAATGGTGCAGGACCGACGACAGTAGCGCCCCCTCCCACCGCCGGATTTAAAGCGGAATTGCCCCATCAACCCATTCAATCATCCGGCGAAGGAACGCTCCCGACTCCGACCACAGGAGAACACTCTTCCTCACAAAATGCGGAGGCTGAGGATAAGAACACCCCAGCCGAAAGCAGCGAGACCGGCACCCTTTCGCCAACCGCCACCGATCCCCAGCAACTTATAACCGAGTTGAACGCCTTCTATACTCATCTTGATCAGCAGGCGTATATGCGGGATTTCGGCCTCAAAGAACCGAGCAAGACGCATTTTTCCAAGTTACTGCAAAAGCTCATAGATAATCCTCCGGTAGTCATCCGTGAAACCGACGACCTCTTGACCCTTTTAAAAAACACCGCTCATTTTTACAGGATCCTGGATAAGGAAAATATCACAGTTCTGAAAGGCATACTCGATCGGGACAGGAAATCTTTTGAGCAGATACTCAAAACATTTTATGGCCTGACATACCATCCGGAATATCTGCAAAAAGAGTATTCACTCACTCTTCCCTTGGATGCCCTTCACGATTATGCTGCCTTTTTCCTGAATACCATCGGCGGGAAGCTCTATCTCTTCCGCCGGGATTCCGCATCGCGGATGACGGTGAGCTACTATGCCATCCTAGTCATCGACCGCGCGAACCAGGAGGGTAACAATCCTCACGGCATCGATCTTCGGCCGGCTATCGACTCACTCATCGAAGAGATAGAAAATACCGCAAAGAACCTGAAGTTCAGGGATGAATATCTCGACAATCTCTACGACCTGAAGGAAAAGTATAATTAGTGCTGTCCAGCAATATGCATTTATGGACAGGCACTGACTCGCGGCAAGAACACGATCATTATCGGACGGAGGATGGTTATGACAAGTTGGTATGTAGCAATCGGCGGGAAACAGGAAGGACCTTATTCCACGGCGGAGATTTTGACAAATCTGCAGAATGGAGCCTACACGCCCAACACATACGTCTGGCGTCAGGGCTTTCAGAACTGGCTGGAGATTTCGCAATGCCCGGAACTATCGCTGGAAAGGGTCGCACCTCCTCCCACCATGCCTCTTCGTGGAGCGGCTGATGAAATAGATTTTCAGATTATCGGCAGTGAGATGCAGTACGTTGAAATCGAACTCGACTCACAGGAAAGCGCCGTCGCCGAAGCGGGTTCAATGATGTACATGTCGGACAACATTCAGATGCATACGGTTTTCGGCGATGGCAGCGAATCTGCCGGCGCCGGCTTTCTCGACAGAATGCTGGGTGCCGGGAAAAGACTGATTACCGGCGAAGGATTGTTTTCAACCATTTTCACCTATCAGGGGCCCGGCAAAGGGAAGGTGGCTTTTGCCGCTCCCTATCCGGGCAAGATCATAGCCCTCGATTTGAAGGAGTACGGCGGCAAGCTCGTCTGTCAGAAGGATGCCTTTCTCTGTGCCGCAAAAGGAGTAGCCATCGGCGTTGAATTCCAGAAAAAGATCGGCACTGCTCTGTTCGGCGGCGAAGGCTTTATCATGCAGAAACTGGAAGGTGACGGCAGAGTCTTTGTTCATGCCGGTGGCACCGTCATTCAAAAAGACCTGCAAGCGGGCGAAACAATGCGTGTCGACACGGGGTGTCTGGTCGCCATGACCCAAAACATCAATTACGACATCGAGTTTGTCGGGGGCGTCAAGTCAGCCATCTTCGGCGGTGAAGGCTTTTTCTTTGCGACCATCACCGGGCCCGGTCACGCCTGGCTTCAATCGCTGCCCTTCTCGCGCCTGGCGGGCAGGATTCACCGGGCTATGCCACAGAACAATTCGGGTTTCTCCACCAAGGGCGAGGGTTCGGTACTGGGCGATCTCGGGAATCTTTTTGAACGATAGGAGTATGTTCTGCCAGGAAAACTGTGGGCAAAATATCGAACCGAGTTTCTGCTTAGGACCGGAGGATTATCTGCATATTTGCCATTTTCAGCAATTTGCTCTATAATACTTGTGTCATAACCAACAACAGGTTCGCCTATGGAAACCCGACTCAGTGTTCAGCAGGTTATCAACTCCGGCTACTTTTATAAGCCGCTTAATAAGTCCGGTGATCCTCAAGAATCATCGGCAAACGTTGCCGGATCTGCAGAAGAGCAAACTGGCCTGGACCAGGTTACTCTGTCACGGGAAGGGCGGGAACAATCTTCAGGTAAAGGATCGTCCGCTATAAAGGATGCGGAAAAGGTCCAGCTCGACCGGCAGGAAATAGAAGAACTGCAAAAGCTCAAATTCCGGGATAAAGAGGTGAGGACCCATGAACAAGCCCACCTCTCGGCTGCCGGTCAATTTGCACGCGGGGGGATGTCGTTTAGCTATCAAAAAGGACCGGATGGTGTGGCCTATGCGGTGGGCGGTGAGGTCGGCATCGACCTGGGGAAAGAATCTACTCCCGAGGCTACTCTCCTCAAGATGCAGACCGTCAAGAGGGCGGCGCTGGCCCCCGCCAATCCTTCGGGAGCAGATCGACAGATAGCTGCCCAGGCCACAGCCAAGGAAGCGCAGGCAAGACAGGAAATGCTGCGCGAGACCC
>MGTI01000024.1:0-3733 GCA_001799365.1 Desulfobacterales bacterium GWB2_56_26
TGCCGGATCAGGGTCTTGCTGAGGGGTTGCCGCACAACCGCTGACGATCAGGTAAAGTCCCGCCGCAGCTGTTTTTTATTGATCTTGCCGACGCTGGTCTTGGCAATCTGATCGACCAGCAGGATTTTTTCCGGCATGCCGTACTTGGGCAGGGCTCCTTTCTCGACCTCGAGCAGGATGGTTGCGCGGATATCCTCGACATTGACGGGCGTCCCGCTTGCCTTGGGGACAACCAATGCCATCGGCCGTTCCCCCCATTTGGCGTCCCGCACGCCGATGACCGCTACCTCGCTGACCCCGGGGTGCTGGCTGATGATATCCTCAAGGGCGAGCGACGAAATCCATTCGCCGCCGGTTTTGATCACGTCTTTCAACCGGTCGGTAATCTGCAGGTAGCCTTCCTCGTCGATGTAGCCGATGTCGCCGGTATGCAGCCAGCCGCCCTCCCAGAGTTCTTTGCTTTTCTCTTCGTCCTTGAAGTACCCTTGCGTCAGCCAGGGGGCGCGAACCACCACCTCGCCCGTCGCCTTGCCGTCATGGACGACCGGCTGGCCGTTCGGGTCGACGATCTCCAGCTTGACGTTGCTGATCGGCAGACCGGTGCGGCAGCGGATGGCGATCTGGCGGTCTTGGTCCCACTGATGCATATCGGCCTTGAGACTGGCGATGGTCAGGACCGGACAGGTTTCCGACATGCCGTACCCGGTGAAAACATTGATGCCGTGGGCTAAAGCCTGCTTGCACATGCCTTTTGACAGGGCCGAACCGCCGATGATCACCTTCCAGCCGGACAGATCGCAGCCGGCGATGGCCGGATGGGACAGGAGCATATGGAGGATGGTCGGCACGCAGTGGGAGAAAGTTACTTTATGCTTGATGACGAGGTCGAGCAGGGTTTTCGGGTCATAGCGGCCAGGATAAACCTGTTTGCTGCAGAGGAGCGTCATCAGGTAGGGCATGCCCCAGGCGTGGACGTGGAACATCGGAGTCATCGGCATATACACATCGTCGGCACTGAGCCGGGCCTGTCTATCGAAGGTGCAGAGGGCGGAGAGAATGCCGTAGGTGTGCAGGACCAGCTGACGGTGGCTGAAGTAGACGCCCTTCGGCAGGCCGGTGGTGCCGGTGGTGTAGAAGGTGGTGGCAATGCTGTTTTCGTCGAAATCGGGGAAGTCGTACTCCTCCGGATTTTCCTGGAGCATCTTCTCGTATTCGTGGTCCAGGCCGGCCGCCTCTACCTCGTCCGTGTCGGTCAGGAGGACGATCTTTTTCACGGTGGCCAGCTGATCCTTGATCGCGGCGAGCATCGGCAGAAACTCACTGTTGATCAGCAGGACGTCGTCTTCGGCGTGATTGATGGTGTAGAGCAGCTGCTCGCTCGATAGCCGGATATTGACCGTATGAAGGATGGCCCCGAGCATCGGCACGGCGAAGTAGCATTCGAGGTAGCGGTGCGAATCCCAGTCCATTACCGCCACCGTGTCCCCGGCCTTGACTCCCAGTTTGGTAAGGCCGTGGGCCAGCTGACAGACCCTTTTTCCGAACTGGCGGTAGGTGAATTCCTTCAGGTCCCGGTAGATGATTTTCTGGTCTGGAGCGTAAATCAGCGGGGTGGTGAGCAGGTTTTTGATGAGCAGGGGATACGTGTAGGCGCCGGGGGTCGGAGGAAGAATTTTGGTCTGCATGTTTGCTCCTTGGGCTGAGGGAAGTTGGTTGCCGGGCCGGTGGCGGCCGGGCAACAGGATAAAGCCGGATGATGGACCGTCGCTATCAGAGTAAGCAAACAGAATGCCAGGAATTGTTTTTCTGGAAATACTGCAATTACGAGTACTTCTTTTTTTGGGGCGGAACAGGGTCGGAAAAGTGAGTAAGAAATGACTCGCTGTTGTTGCGATTAAGATCGACAATAGCTTGAAATGCAAAGAAAAGTTATTTGAAATCCTAGGTTTGCCTCGTTGTGGGTAGAAAACTACTCACTCGCCCTCGTCGAGCAGATCGAGCTGGCGCATTTTCAGATAGAGGGTCTTGCGCTGGATGCCGAGGAGGGAGGCCGCCTTGGTGCGGTTCCAGCGGCAGGCGGCAAGATGTCTGTGCAAGAATTCCCGCTCGAAGTTCCGGGTCGCTTCCCGTAAAGATACCGGGGCGGCAGGGGCGGCGAGCTTTCCGGCCGTGTCCACCGGCTTGTCCTCCCGGCCCGGAAATTCAAGGACGTTGAGATTGACGTAGCGCTGGATGGTATTCTCCAGCTCCCGGACATTCCCCGGCCAGGTGTGCCTCATCAACTTTTCCAGGTCGTTGCCGGAGAGGAGCGCCGGGCTGCCCGGCCGTTCGTATTTTTTCAGAAAATGCTCTACCAGCAGCGGGATGTCCTCGCGCCGGTCCCGCAGCGGCGGGATGGCGATAGGGATGATATGGATACGGTAGAAGAAGTCCTCGCGCATCCGGCCGCTGTCGAGCAGCGACCTGAGATTACGGTTGGTGGCGGCGATGATCCGGACTTCGGGGAAGACCCGCTGCTGGCCACCCAGCACCATATAGCCGTTGCCCTCCAGCACGCGCAGCAGCTTGACCTGCATGGCCTCATCGATCTCTCCCAGCTCGTCGAGGAAAAGCGTGCCGTGGTCTGCCTGAGCGAAAAAGCCCGGTTTGTTTTTGTCCGCCCCCGTAAAGGCGCCTTTCCGGTAGCCGAAAAACTCGCTCTCCATCAGGCCGACCGGGATGGCGGCGCAGTTGACCGGCACGAGCGGCCCCGCGGCCCGGTCGCTCATCTCGTGGATGGCGCTGGCGACCAATTCCTTGCCGGTGCCCGATTCGCCGTAGAGGATGACATTGGCGCTGGTGGCGGCGGCGCGCAGGATGAGTTCGTAGACCTTCTGCATGCCGAGGCTCTTGCCGATGATGGCGCCGAATTTATAGCGGTCGCGGATATTCTCTCTGAGGCGCAGGTTTTCCTTGGCCAGGTAGGTTTCCCGCTCTTTCAGCGCCTCTTCGGCCATCCTGCGGGCATGGATGTCGATGAGCACCGTCTGCTTCTGGGAAACAAAGTGTTCCTCGGCATACACCGGCGAACTGACGGCATAATACCACCGCCCGTCGGTCGGATGCTGAAACTCGTACTTGACGGTTTGCCCCTGGAAGACCTTTTCGGCATCGCACCAGGGGCAGGGTTCGCCAAGGCCGTAGAGCCGCTGGTGGCAGGGAAGATCCTCTTCTCCGGCTGCCGCCTCTTTCTGCTTGCGGTTCATGAAGACCAGCTTGCGATCTGCCGTGCAGATATATATGTATCCCTCAAAGGCTTCGAGAATGCCGGACAGGCGCGAGGTGGACTCCAGGAGTTTTCTCCGGGCGCTCTTCAGCGAGGTGATATCGAGCATGGAGGCTACGCTGGCCTCCGTCCCGGCAATTAAGTCGACTCGCAGGAAGACCTCTTTGCAGACTCCGGCCTTATCCTTGAGGGTGAATTCGTATTCGATGGGAATATTGCCGATGCCGCGCCGCCGCGATACGTGATACCGCATCATACGCTCGAGATCCTCAGGTTTTGCGATGAGGACCGGCCACTTGATCTTTCCCTCCAGTTCCTCCTTGCTGTAGCCGGTCAGTGCAACTGCCCGTTCGTTGGCCAGCGAGATAGTGGTGTCGCTTTCGAAGATGATGGTGGCGTTGCCGGTATTCTCAAAAACACTGCGATAACGCTCAGCACTTTCATGGAGGGCTGCTTCGATTTCCTTCT
>MGTI01000024.1:4105-4197 GCA_001799365.1 Desulfobacterales bacterium GWB2_56_26
CGGGGTCAGGCTCCTGTGATGTCATCGACGCACCTCCGCGTTTCCGAAGTTAACCAAAGTCATCCCGGTCGGGCACCGGCCAGCCCAACTTG
>MGTI01000024.1:4308-8870 GCA_001799365.1 Desulfobacterales bacterium GWB2_56_26
AGTCAATCCCGAACGCTGCCGTTCCTGCGGCCAAAACCGTCGTCTCCTCCACCTTCCCGGTCTCACTAAACACAAAGGCGATGATTGCCCCCTGCAGTACGATGATCGACTCGGGCTTGGGCGGATGCAGATGCCGGTGGGCCTGGATATAGCTGTACGGCTGAATGGCGTTCAGCATGCGGTGCAGCTTCGAGTCGGGGCTTTTATGTAAGGGCAGGATGATCCTACGCCGCGGGCTGCGCCGGGAGGCCTCGACCGCCTGCCGGATCAGATCCGTGCCGATGACGGTGGCTTGGTTTGGCGGGGCATCGAGTGCTTTGCGGTATGAATCGCCGGTCATGCTTTTTTCCCTGTTTGAGTCGTGATAAAGTTGTCGATAAGCAGGCGGGCAATGGAAACCTTCGACGGCAAAAGAGGCAGTTCGTGCACCCCAAACCATCCGGCAGCGTCTATTTCCTTGTCGTCGATGCGGATTTCCCCGCCAGCATACCTGGCGGAGAAACCGATCATGAGGGAGTGGGGAAAGGGCCAGGGCTGGCTCGCGACATAGCGGATGTTATCGACGTCGATGCCGGTTTCCTCCCAGACCTCCCGTCCGACCGCCTCTTCCAGTGTTTCGCCCGGCTCGACAAAACCGGCCAGGGTGCTGTACATGTCCTCCGGGAAACGGGGGGAATGGGCGAGGAGTATCTTATCCTCCCTCACAACCGCCATGATCACCGCAGGCGACAGCCGGGGATGGCTGATCAGGCTGCAGTTCGGGCACTCCCGCGCCAGCTCGGCGCTGCGGTCAACCATGGCGGTGCCGCATCTGCCGCAGAAATGGTGTTCGCGGTGCCAGTGGATGATCTGCAGTGCGCGGCCGGCGAGGCTGAAAATATCCTCGTCCGTGGCCCCGAAAAGGCTGCGCAGGCTGCGGAACTGCATGCCGGGCGGGGCCTCGCAGCCGTCTGCCGGTTCCGCCAGTTCCGCCACGAAGCAATCGATCGTTCCATGGCGCCCGAGATACCTGGTGAAGGCTGCCGGCAAACCGAGACTCTCGGGGGACCGGGCGGAGACAGCCAGTGAGTCCCTGTCAATCATTTGCACCAAAACCTTTTCCCGGCTGAAGATAAACCAGAGGCCGGACACGGAGGTCGGGTCACCTGGCAGGGCGCCGGGACGAAAGGGGGTCTTCAGAGCAAAAGGGTATTGTTTTAGCATTGTTCGTCCTGCAGGTGTTTTCTTGGTCTCCACTGATTACCTGTTGATGTATTGACATTCCAATGGTAAAAAGTCAAGGTAGACTGAGATTATATGTGTGATATGCAACAGTTAGTCCTCCAGCCACTTTTTCGTGGACAAATCGTCGCAGAATCCGGATAATTATAGGGAAATTTCTGGAAGGAAGGGCTGTGTTGTTGGTTTGCCTGCAAGATGAAACATGTGGGGGAGAATGTGAAGATACTCATTGCTGAAGATGAATTTACTACCCGGATGATGGTCCAGGTTTGCCTTGAAAATTGGGGCTACCGCGTGGAGAGCGTGACCAACGGGAATGAGGCCTGGGCGATTCTCCGCAAACCGGATGCACCGCAGATCGCCATCCTCGATTGGGAGATGCCGGAGCTGGACGGGGTCGAAGTATG
Source organism: Desulfobacterales bacterium GWB2_56_26 (assembly GCA_001799365.1). Lineage (GTDB taxonomy): Bacteria > Desulfobacterota > Desulfobulbia > Desulfobulbales > Desulfocapsaceae > Desulforhopalus_A. The sequence goes on from MGTI01000024.1 coordinate 5,937, forward strand.
TCGGCGGGTAAAAGAGTTGGAGACCGGCACTCCTCCCTATATCATTCTGCTTACCGCCCGGGACAGCAAGACCGATATCGTGCGGGGCTTTGATGCCGGAGCCGACGACTACATGACCAAACCCTTCAACGACAATGAACTCCGGGCAAGGGTCAGGGTGGCGGAACGGCTGGTGCGGACTCAGTCCTCGCTGTCGGAATCGGTCGCCGAATTGAAGGAGGCCCTGAACCAGCTGGAGATGCTGGAGAGCGGCATCGAGGTCTGCCATGAATGCGGCAAGATCCTGAGCCCCTACGACGGGGAATGGCACGGCTTCCGGGACATCCTGGATAACGGCGCCGACCCCCGCTTCATTGTCAAGACCTGTGACGGCTGCCGCAAAGGATAGCCGGTTGTGCCGCTGCCGCCCATATAGCGCAAAGTTCCGGTGAGATAATGGCCTGAATCTTTGAAGGGAGTCGGCATGGAGCCCTGGTATATTGCCACAAAAAGGTTCGGACCATGGAAGGAAGCTGCCTGGACAAGGTATCTTGCCTGGTCAGGCCTGAATCAGCTTGAAGAAGTGGTGTCCCTCGATCCCATGTTGTGTGAGACAGTACTGCCGGAAATCAGACCGGAGTACTGGGACCGCATCGTCAATGAAGATTTCATGCTCAATTTCTTCACCGATCTCGCTTTTCTGTTGAGGCAGGTGGCTGCCGTGCCGGAGAAGAACGTGCTCTGCGTTTTCCGCAACCCTCCCTATGATCCCGATGCAAGCACTCAACCGGTGCCCTTCCGGTTCCTCGGTTACGACCTGGTGGATGTCATGGGCAGCGCGAGCGCCCTGACCAACTGCGGTGGTTTCCCGAAGGCCTTCGACAACACGGAACTCAACAGCAAGGGGCTGGTCACTTCTCGAAATCGGGCGTTTGCGGTGCAGAATGCCCTGCGCAGATTTTATCCGGAAGAGCCACATGCCGAGTGTCACGTCTGGGCAATATTTCGCGCTGTCGGCCACTGAAAAGCCTGTTCGAAATGTGGTGCAGGCTAAGGAGACGGAGGACGGTTTTCATCCCTACAAAAATTAACTGTGCAGGAGGATGAACATGGAAAAGGAAGAGAGGCTCTTTGAACCCTACCCATGGAAAACCCCACGTGAATATCTGCTTTCTACCTGGCGGGCGTACAACACCAGCCTCGATACGCTGTTCTATGATGTGAGTTGTCTGACTCAGCCGGAACGAGTGTGGCTATCGTCGCACGATAGTCCCGAAGGGTCGATACTGATTGTCCACCCCGGTTCTGACGTCAGAGAAATTCGCAATCTGGTGCCGAAAGATTTCGTGGAAGAGCAGACCGCATCCGCTGCCGAGGCCGTGGACACCGTAGTGATCGCCGGAGTAGGCAGTTCTGCCATAGGTACCGCCGCCCTGGCTCGCAGCGTGGCCGATCAGATCGATCGACCTGTCGCCGGCATTGTTTCGGGCCTGGGCGTGTCCGATGTTTTGTCGGAGGCCTTGGGCGGCTGGTTTATTCTGGGTGCGCGTAATACATTGCGCGACAATTATGCCAAGATGTTTGATGCGTTAGGCCTTAAAGATCATGTCAGGGATCAGGAATCCCATGAGGATATCAAAGAGCAACTCAAGCTGGCCGACCTCAACGAGGAACATTTTATTTACGGCAGTCCGGATTCTACGGCACTTTTATACGTCTTGTTGAAGCTCGGATCGCGGATCAAGCTTTTAGTGGGTCACAGCAAGGGGAACTACAGTATCGAAAATGCCATGGAGGGCTGGATAGCCGAGTGCAGGAAAAACAATTCCGCAATATCTTCCAATCTTTGCATTGTCACACTCGGCGCCGTCCTGCGATTCCCCGAAGAATGTTCCGAGGTAGAACAGTTTATCGGCACACTCGACTTTTTCGGGGCAATGAATTCCCGTCCCGACCTGAAGCGCACGTACGTGCCCGGCGCGTGGCATTCTTTGAATACCAGGTTGCCCGGTCACTTATCGATGAAAAAGGCTTTGGAATCGGTCGAGTGCTGATGGAAGGTTACATCCCCACCGCGAACATAGCCTCCAGATCGTGACGGGAGTAGGCTTTGAAGGCAAGCATGGTCTCGGTCTTGACGATCGGCTGGATTGCCCGCATCTTGGTGGTGACCAACGTCGCCAGGTCGTCGTTGGTCGCCACCCGGACAATAGCTACCAGATCGTACTTGCCGCTCACCGAGTAGACTTCGGAAATGCCGGGAATTTTCTCCAGTTGTTCCGCCACTTCATTGATTTTTGTCCGCTCGACGTTCATGAGGATGATTGAGGTGACCATGTGTTCTCCAAAAAAGGAATCCGGGCTTCGCCCTGAATAAGTGAGTGGTATGTCAAGCCAAATGCCGCTGCATTGTAGCTCGTTTGTCTTCGTTTGACAATTACCGTGCTGTCAAATCCACATTTGGCAGGATCAGGGAGTATACAGCACCAGACTGTGATCTTCGCCGGCCAGTTCCTCGTCGATTATTGCCGAGATCCTGTCCCAGTTCCCGCCGCCCAGTCCCGCGCCGATCTTGGGATAGCCGATCTTTTTGCCTGCGAACTGTTTTTTGACCTTGGCAAAGAGACGGCGGACGGCATCGTAATCGACCAGCATATCTTCGCCGTGGAAGTGAAACTGGGTGTAGCCGTTGACGATGGTGATTTCCCGGTCCTCACGCTTGACCGTGGCGAAACTGAAGTCGCCGAGCTTGTTCCGGTCGCCTTTGATGGTGACCAGATCGGCGGCATAGGCCTCGGGGAACTCTTCCTGGATCACTCTCGCCACGCCGGCGCCCATGGTGCAGAAGCAGTTGCAGCCATGGACAATGACTTCAAAGCGGCCTTGAAGGGTAAGGTCGATAATATCTCCGTGCACTGTGTTCATATCAGCTCCATGTTGAATTTATATAATGCC
>MGTI01000024.1:8889-9252 GCA_001799365.1 Desulfobacterales bacterium GWB2_56_26
ATGCCGTAAAAGGTTAAGAGTTCTGCCAGGGTCTCGTATTTCTGGGCGCCGACCAGCCGGTGTCGGCCCAACAGGAAGGTCGGAACGGCGGTTATGCCGTGAAAGCCCGCATACTCCCAGTCTTTGTCCACCCTCTCCCGATAGGAGCGGTGCAGGACGACCTCTTCCGCCTCTTCCGCGGGGAGGCCGGATTCTCGCGCCAGTTCCAGCAGTACCGGAAGTTTGGCAAGATTATTACCCTTCTCGAAATAGGCGGCAAAGGCGGCCCGGTGAAATTCCTTTCCCCGGCCCCGGTCTTCCGCCCAAAGTCCCAGTTCCTGGGCCAACCGGCTGTTGTAGGTCCGGGTTCTCTCGCCGAACGGC
>MGTI01000024.1:9286-11151 GCA_001799365.1 Desulfobacterales bacterium GWB2_56_26
CCATCGTGCCGGCCAGCTTTTCTTGCGTCGTCCTGAACAGGTCGGTGAGGAGCTGCCCTTCCTCGGGGGTTTCCGGATGAAGAGGAAAATTCCGCCAGCGGACGGTGATATCGAATTCGTGCTGCAGCCTTTCAATACGCCCGGTAATGAAGTAGCACCAAGGTCAGATATAGTCGGAGAATATTTCCAGATCCATGTTGGTTGTCATTTGTTGGAGTTTTTGGAGCCCATCCTGCAGTATTCTCTCATAATAAGTCCAGTTGAGGCAAGATCAATGGAAGCGGGCAAGGCGACCCGACGGGTCAGGTGTGGGAGCATTGCTTCTTTGACAACCGGGAAAATACGAAAGCTCTGGAAATTCCGTAATAGATGAGAGCAAGACCGACAAGGCAATTGGTGACTTGCCAGACGCTGGAAGGAATATGTGCTTTACTCAACGAAAGCGCGAACATTGCCGTCGATAAAAAAATGAGTGTGGCAAATCCCGCGCCACATCCAAACCAGATCAACTGTCGCTTCCGGTAGTTGTGTTCGATTGCCTTGGCGGAGAAAATGCCGGTCCAGAAAACCATGGTTAACGGACTGGATACAGTCAGGATGAAAGCACCGGTAAAACTCCGCAGCGGCGTCCAAAATGACGAAACGTTCAATTCAGGCCGGGAAAGCAAAGCGATGCCTTTGTAGCACAAAAAAATGCCAAAAAGAATCAGTACGAGAGTACTTGTTGCCGCCAACAACCTTTTCCAGTGAGGACGATCGGTGAAGCTGCCGATACCGATGAGCGACAAGGTAATATAGAGGTAATCGGCCAGTGTAACTGCAAGGATGGCGGACAGGCTGTTGCTGAACGAACTGGTGAGCGCAATTCCCAGAACAAAGAAGAAGACCGGACCGACGGCCAGCTGCAGGAATAATCCGGTGATAACGCCAAGTGCCAGAGGATGCATTCTTTTCTTCTGTATTGCAGAGGGCTCAGTATTCATGCCGATTGGAGGATGCGGCGCAGTTTTTCGGTCATTTTTTCGTGATGACTGCCGTGCCAGTAGATTCTGCCGCAGCCGGAACACTCTTTGAACCGTTCGAAGTATTTTTTGGTGAGCGGCAGGAGGCGGTCGATGATCGCCGCTTTGTCGACCTCGGCCAGCAGGCCGTTGCAGGCGATGCAGCGGGTGAATGGGCGAAGTGCATCCTGCAGGCGATAGAGATGGATGACTTCCGCCAGTTGTTCGTTCGGGTCCTGGCTGCGGACCAGTCGGCCGAAGACCAGGATGCGGTGTCTGAGCAGATCCCGGTTGCGGGTGAGGAGAATGCGCCGTTCGTCGACGGCTCTTCGCAACAGGACGTCGCCGGCAGTCCCCGGGACGACCGCTTCGGCGTCGATCCCGGCCATCCGCAGCAATCCCGCCAACCTGCCCACATTGACATCCACCAGGAATGTACAGGCGGCGAGCGGTTCCGGCCGAAGGAAGGTGGGCACCGTCGGCGGCTCGTGCGGGGAAAGCGGTTGGATGCGGTAGTATTCGCCGTCAAAGGGAATCTTCTCGAAGGACTGGTCCAGCCCGTCCAGCAAGATTCTGCCCACGTCGGTGTGGGGAACGCCAAGACCTTCAATGATATCCTTGATCGAGGCGCGCCGGGTCAGCGGGTAGAGGATCGGGTCCCGCTCCTGCGCCGGGCGCAGAAGTTTTTTTGTATCGCCTTGAAAACTCAGGAAAATTCTGGGATATCTGGTGGCCGCGGCGGTCATGTCGACAGTCGTCTGGCCATCAGCGACCAGATCCCTGCGGCACAAAGCAGCGAGCCGCCGGCCAGATTGAAACGCCGCTGCGCCCGGATCGAGCCGAGCAGCTGCCGGGCGGCGCCGG
>MGTI01000025.1:0-1464 GCA_001799365.1 Desulfobacterales bacterium GWB2_56_26
GTTTTACAGTCGGGGATAGAGGTAAGCGCGGAAAGCGGCACGTCGCTCGGCCGTTTCCTCGGCGATTTTCCGGGATTTACCGCCGAATATCTGGCCGATGTGGTACAGACTATTTTTCTGAACGGTACCGCCGTGGACGACCTCACCATACCTCTTACCGGGGCCAGGCCGACACTCGCTCTTTCGGCCGCAATGCCGGGCCTTGCCGGGGCGATCTTCCGGAAAAACAGTTTCCATGCCGCCCTGCGGACCGAGACAGGTTCCCGGACGTCCGGTCCGCAGCAAAACGACACCATTACCGTCACCCTGAAACTCTTCAACAGCATCGCCCGTGACCGGGGCGAAGAATTGCTGCAGCGGGGCGTTTGCCTGCAGACGGACATCCTCGTCGATTTCCTGGCCCGGCGCCCGAACCTGCAGCAGGACATCCGCTCGATACGATTGAACGACAAGAGCATAGACCAGACGGCTCTCAACCGGATGCCGGCCGAGCACGACAGGATTTATCTCACCATTGAAAAAGCGGATGACTGACACCGATACCAAAAACGCCAAAGACATGCTCGGCAGGAGCGGCCTCGTCTCCGTGCAACAGGCCCTCGACACGCTCCTGCTGGCGCTTGCCGGGGTGAAGATAGAAACCGAAAGCATCCCCCTCAACGAAGCCTTCGACCGAGTGTTGGCCGAGCCGATTGACGCCCGCGAAGATCTGCCGCGGGAGGCCCGCTCCACCATGGATGGCTATGCCGTGCGCGCCGCCGACACCTTCGGGGCCAGCCAGTCGATGCCCTGCTATCTCAACATCACCGGTGAAGTGAAGATGGGTGAGGCGGCAGCGGGCGAGGTAAAAAAAGGCTGCTGCCACAAGATCCCGACCGGCGGTTTGCTGCCTCACGGAGGCGACGGGGTAGTGATGCTGGAGCACACCGTCCCGATCGACGACACCATGATCGAGGTGGTCAAAGGTGTCGGCGCCGGCACCAATCTCATCCAGCGCGGCGAAGATATCGGCGCCGGCCAAATGGCCCTGCCGGCCGGGCACCTGCTGCGGCCCCAGGATATCGGCCTGTTGGCGGGCATCGGCGTGGCCGAGGTTATCGTCACCAGAAAGGTTCGGGTGGGCATCCTCTCCACCGGCGACGAAATCGTCCCCCACTCCGCCGTGCCGGGACCGGGCCAGATCCGCAATATCAATACGCTCGCCCTGGCGGGCCAGGTCCGCCGGGCGGGCGGAGTGTACGTCGACTACGGCATCGTGCCGGATCGGGAAGAGACCTTTCTGCCGGCCATGAAAGCCGCGGTTACGGAAAACGATATCGTCCTTTTCTCCGGCGGCAGTTCGGTGGGCATCCGCGATCTCGGGGAACGAATGGTCGAGGCGATGGGCCCGCCGGGCATTCTCATCCACGGCGTGACGCTCAAACCGGGCAAACCCATCCTCATCGGCATGAACGGCAAGAAGCC
>MGTI01000025.1:1497-18955 GCA_001799365.1 Desulfobacterales bacterium GWB2_56_26
AGTCGGAGTTGCCCGTACCGTCCGTTTCCGCCCGACTCTCCCGCAACATCAACTCCGCGCCGGGCAGGCGGGACGTAATCCGGGTCAAACTGGTCAAGGAGGACGACGGCTTTCGGGCCGAGCCGATTCTCGGCAAATCGGGCTCCATTTCAACCCTTTCCCGGGCCCATGGCTACTTTCTCATCGATGAGGACAGCCAGGGGGTTACGGAAAATTCAGTAATCAAGGTGCATCTTTTCGAATGAGCAAGCAAAATATCTATGTAAGCAACAAGCCGCTGGTCGAGGCGAAACGGTTGTGGCATGAGGCGCTCTCCCGGCACGGTTTCTATGCCAAAACTCCCACGGAACTGATCGCCGTCGACGATGCCCACGGCCGCATTCTCGCCGAGCCGGTCTTTGCCAGACGTTCGTCGCCTTCCTACAACGCCGCCGCCATGGACGGGATCGCCGTGCACTTTCTCGACCTCGCCGGGGCCAGCGAGGCGAGGCCGGTGCGCCTGAAAAGCGACCGCTTTTCCCCGGTCAATACCGGCAATGCCATCCCCGAAGGCTGCAACGCCGTGGTGATGATCGAAGACGTCCATTACCTGAGCGAATCGGAAGTCGAACTGAACATGCCTGCCACCCCCTGGCAGCATGTGCGCAATATCGGCGAAGACATCGTCGCGACCGAATTGATCCTGCCGGAAGGCCACCGGATGCGGGCCATCGACCAGGGGGCGATGCTCGCCACCGGCGTGACCAGGATCCGCGTGCAGCGGCCGCCCAGGGCCATCGTCATTCCCACCGGCAGTGAACTCATTCAGCCGGACTGCGAACCGCAGGCGGGCCAGATCATCGAGTTCAACTCCCGCATCCTTGCCGGCTATCTGAACGAATGGGGCGCACTCGCCAGCCGCGCCTTGCCGGTGATGGACGATCCGGCCCTGCTGAAGAAAGCTCTTTTGCAAGCTGCCGCCGACAACGACCTGGTCGTTCTCAACGCCGGCGCTTCGGCGGGAACGCGCGATTACAGCGCCAAGGTCCTGGCCGAAGTGGGCGAAGTGATCGTCCATGGAGTGGCCATCAAACCCGGCAAGCCGGTGATCCTCGCCATGATCGGCGACACCCCGGCGATCGGGCTGCCCGGCTATCCGGTCTCGGCCCTGCTCACCATGCGGGTCTTCGTCCGGGAGATGATCTCTTCATTCCTCGGCCAGGGCGAGCCGGAATCGCAGTATGTCGAAGCCACCCTCTCCCGCCCGCTCCACTCGCCCATGGGGGTCGACCAGTTCGTGCGGATCACGCTCGGCCGGGTCGGCGACAATCTGATGGCAACGCCCTCCGGCAAAGGCGCAGGCGCCGTGATGTCCCTGGTCCGGGCCGACGGCTTGCTCACCATTGCCGCCGGCAGCGAAGGGATCGGCGCCGGTGAAAAAGTCCGGGTCGAACTGCTCCGGCCGCAGACCGAAGTTGATGCCACCGCGGTCTGTATCGGCAGCCACGACAACATCCTCGATTTGCTCGCCAACCATCTGCACAAACGGCGGCCGATCGTTCGGGTCTCCTCCGCCCATGTGGGATCGATGGGCGGGATTATGGCCATCCGCCGCGGCGAGGCCCACCTGGCCGGCAGCCATCTCCTGGACGAAGCGACCGGCGAGTACAACATCAGCTTCATCCAGCGATTTTTGAAAGGTGTGCCGCTTGCGTTGATCAATCTCTGCTACCGCGAGCAGGGGCTGATCGTTGCCAAAGACAATCCGAAAAAGATTAAAGACTTCCAGGATATCGCTCGGGAACGGCACACCTTCATCAACCGGCAGAACGGTGCCGGGACCCGGCTTTTGACCGACAAGATCCTGCGGGACGAGGGTATCGAGCCGGACGCAATTGTCGGCTACGGCCACGAGGAGTACACACATATGGCCATCGCCGCCGCGGTCGCCAGCGGCAGCGTCGACACCGGCATGGGCATCAGGGCGGCGGCCAACGCGCTGAACCTCGATTTTGTCCCGGTGGCCGAGGAGCGTTACGATCTCATTATCCCGAAAAAATTCATCAACGATGAAAAAGTCGTGGCGATCCTGGATCTGATCCGCCACGACCGCGACTTTCATGCCGCCATTCTCGCCTTGGGCGGCTACAATCTCCGCGATTGCGGCAAGGCGATGTACGAGCAGTAAGAGTGCAAAAGCACTTCTTTTTTGATATTTCGAAATATTTCCATAGACCACAAAGGAGGAGCCATGGCAGACAAAATTTTTCGCGTAAATATGACCAATCTCACCAGCACCATTGAAGAAGTCCCGCCGGCCTGGGCTGGCTACGGCGGCCGCGGACTCACTTCGACCATCGTTTCCGCCGAGGTGGAACCGACCTGCCACCCGCTGGGGCCGAAAAACAAGCTGGTCATCGCCCCCGGCCTCTTGTCCGGCACGGTGGCCGCCAACTCCGGACGTCTGTCCATCGGCGCGAAAAGCCCTCTCACCGGCACCATCAAGGAAGCCAACTCAGGCGGCACTGCCGCCCAGTTGCTCGCCCGGGCCGGCGTCAAAGCCCTGATCATCGAAGGTCAGCCTAAGGGTGACACATGGTACAGCCTGGCGGTCACCCCGGAAGGCGTAACCGTCAATGAGGAAACGGAACTGATCGGCAAGGGCAACTTTGCAGTCGTCGATGCTCTTACCAAACGGACCGGCGGCAAGCAGGGTCTCATCACCATCGGCCCGGCCGGCGAGATGAAAATGGGCGGCGCCAATATCTCCATCAAGGACCCGGACGGCGGGCTGCGCTCCAGCGGCCGCGGCGGCCTCGGCGCGGTCCTGGGTTCGAAAAAGATCAAGTTTATCGCCATCGATCCGAAAGACGGTAAAGTGGCGATCGCCGATCCGGAAAAATTCCGGGAGGCCAACAAAGTCTTCGCCAAAGCCCTGGTCGACCATCCGGTCAGTCAAGCCCTGGGCCAGTACGGCACCAACGTTCTCGTCAACATCATCAACGAATCCGGTGGCCTGCCTACCCAGAACTTCAGCAAAGGCCAGTTCGCCGGCCACGAGGCCATCTCCGGGGAAACCATGCACGACACGATCCTCGCCCGCGGCGGCAGGATCAAGCACAACTGCCATCCCGGCTGCGTCATCCAGTGCTCGCAGGTCTTCAATGACGCTGCCGGCAACAAGCTCACCTCCGGCTTTGAATACGAGTCGATCTGGGCTATGGGTGCCGACTGCTGCGTCGACAACCTCGACCATATCGCCCAGGCAGACAAGCTGATGGACGATATCGGCGTCGACACCATCGAGACCTCGGTGGCCTTCGGCGTGGCCATGGAGGCTGGCGTCCTGGCCTTCGGCGACGGGGCGGGAGTTTGCCGCATTCTGCAGGAAGACATTGCCAAGGGCACCCCGCTCGGCCGGATCATCGGCAACGGCGCCGGTTCGGTCGGCCGCGCCTTCGGCATTACCCGTGTGCCTGTGGTCAAGAACCAGGCCATCCCGGCCTACGATCCGCGGGCCATCAAAGGCATCGGCATCACCTACGCCACCTCGACCCAAGGGGCGGACCATACCATGGGCTACACCATCGCCACCAACATCCTGGGCGTCGGCGGCAAGCTCGATCCGCTCACCAAGGAAGGCCAGGTGGAACTGTCCCGCAACCTGCAGATTGCCACCGCCGCCATCGACTCGACCGGCATGTGTCTGTTCATCGCCTTTGCCGCCCTGGACAATGCCACCTGCCTGCCGGCACTGATCGACCTGATCAACGCCAAGTACGGTCTGTCGCTCACCGGCGACGATGTGGTGAATCTCGGCAAGTATATCCTGCGGACCGAGCGGGCCTTCAACACCGCCGCCGGCTTCACCTCCGCCGACGACCGGCTGCCCGAGTTCTTCTACCTCGAGCCGCTGCCGCCGCATAACGTAGTCTTCGATTTCACCGGCAAGGAGATCGATACCTTCTGGAATTTTTAGTGCCTTAGAAATTCTTTCTTGTTTTTTAAGAAAGAATTTCGTGAAGGCACTTATCCCCCCTTGTGGGGGATTACATGGAAGAAACGATGAAAAGAATCACAGTAAAACTCTTCGCCTACTTCCGCGACAACCGTTTCAAGCTGGAAGAACGTGAGATAAGCGAGGAAACAACGGTCGGCGACATCGTCGACGCCCTCGGCATCGACCGGCAGGAAGTGGGAGTGTTGATGGTCAATTCCCGGCACACCGAATTCGTCTACCGGCCAGCGGCAGGCGACGTGCTGGCCATCTTTCCGGTAGTTGGCGGCGGGTGATATTTAGGTAATCCCCGCCCGCAGCAATTACCGGGCCTGCGCCTAAAGCGCAGGCCCGGCAGAAATACTCTACTGTCTTTCGAAATTCAAGGACTTACGGTTTGCCGTAAGTCCTTTTTTGTTTTTTCATCCCACTGACAGAATAAGAAAATTGCTCACAATTCCTCTTGTTATGCGTCACAAATAACATGTAATGTATTGTTTGTATCGTTCAATTTACTGCTAGGAGCCTTATCGCAACGGGAGTTACGTCATCTGTCATAGAAAAGGAGACAATTAATGAACATAGGCAGCCTATTACCCCACCATGGACGCTATCGTCCCGACCATCCGGCGTTTGTTTGTGGCGAAGAACGTTTTACCTTTAAAACGTTTAATGCGTATGTCAATAAACTTGCCAATGCGCTCTCGGCAAGCGGTCTCGTAAAGGGTGATAAATTTGCTACCGTATTACCCAACTGTACTCAGCTCATGGCTGCGTACTGGGCGGCAGCAAAGACGGGTATGGTCATCGTTCCCAGCAGTACCATGCTGAACGAAAGTGGACTGTTCACCTTATTGAAGAACTCCGATACGGCTTTGGTGATTGCCGACGCTTCCTTTGCAGGTGTGCTGGACACTATCCGCAAAGATCTGCCGGGCATCGCCGATAATCGCTATATCCTGGTGGGATTAGAGAAGTCATCCGAGGGCTTTTGCAGTTATCGGGACTTTGTCGGTTCTACGAGTGAGGAGAACCCGCCGGAAGTACCCATCGACGATCATGATATGTATAACATCATGTACTCCAGCGGAACCACAGGCGCGCCGAAGGGAATTATCCACACCCATTATGTGCGGGCTATGTACTGCACTATTTTTGCCGCTTCCTGGCGAATGACGCCTGAGAGCGTAGTTCTGCATGCTGGGGCAATCGTCTTCAACGGAGCCATGCTGGACCTGATGCCCTGGATGTTCTTGGGTGCGAAATATATTCTCCACAAGAGTTTCAATGCTGAAGCGGTGATCTCCGACATCGAAAAAGAGAAGGTGACGCACATTGTCATGGTACCGGCTCAAATCATCGCCATTTTAAACAGCCCGGCCTTCGATCCCAAAAAGCTCGCATCTCTTGAAATGATACACAATGTCGGCGCTCCCTTATTATTGGAGTACAAACACCGCCTCAACGAATCCTTGCCCGGCCGTTTCTATGAATTGTACGGATTGACGGAAGGGTTTATGACAGTGCTGGACAAGCATGATGCCATCAGAAAAGTCGGTTCCGTCGGCATACCCGCGCCGTTCATGGAACTTCGTATAGCAGATATCGATGGCAAGGAATGCGCCCCCGGCGAAATTGGCGAGATCTGCGGCAAAAGTCCGATGATGATGCCTGGTTATTATAAGCAGCCGGATCTGACTCAAAAGACTATTGTGGATGGATGGCTGCATACAGGTGATGCTGGATATGTCGACGAGGATGGTTTCCTTTTTCTGGTAGATCGCATCAAAGACATGATCATTTCCGGCGGCGTGAATGTCTATCCCAAGGATATTGAGGAAGTGGTGATTCAACACCCGGACGTTCAAAATGTTGCGGTAATAGGGGTACCTGATACAAAGTGGGGAGAGATACCCATAGCGGCTGTCATACTGGTTCCCGATGCGAAGGTAACGCCGGAACAATTGATCGAATGGACCAACAGTAAGGTCCACGCAAAATTTCAGAGAATTCACGATGTGGTTATCATGGAATCGTTTCCAAGCAATGTTGCCGGAAAGATGCTCAAGCGGAAAATGCGCGAGCAGTATAAAGAACTTCGTGACAAATAAATACAGGGAGACGCTGAGGTCTAATTGACGACTAAAAGCATTGCTTCACAAGTATGTTTGGCATATCCTTTTGTAAAGTCACCTTCGGAGGATCTTCCGCGTGACATGATCTGACGGATCTCAAGCTGCTTCAATTCGAACAGATGGTGTTTCTGATTGAGGGATCACTATGGCTCTGACTTACTCAAGTTACCTTAAAATCGATGAACTCCTGATGCTTCAACAGCCTTTGGCGGATGAGAAAGCTCATGATGAGATGCTTTTTATCATCATCCACCAGGCCTACGAACTGTGGTTTAAAGAGATTCTTCACGAATTGGACCAGCTGCAGACGCTTCTGAAAACCTGCGATTTTCCCCGATCCCAGTTCACCTTGAAGCGCATCCTGGCGGTCCTGAAGATCATAATTGCCCAGGTCGATGTGCTTGAAACGATGCTGCCGTTCGGTTTTCTCGCCTTTCGCAATCGATTGGAAACGGCAAGCGGATTCCAATCGGTACAATTTCGAGAGCTCGAATTCGCCCTCGGTCACAAGCGGCGCAAGATTTTCGAGTTTCTGCCCGATGCGTCGCAAGCCAGGCAACGGCTGGAAAAGCGCTATGCGCAATCGACTCTGTGGGATGCTCTGCTTGCAGGACTCGCGAAAAGTGGATATCCGGTTCCCGTGGAGGCGCTGCATCGCGATGTGACGCAGCCGATTGTTCCGTCAATCCCGGTCCAGAAGTTGCTCATCGATTTGTACATCGGCTCCCCGCCACTCGTATACCTCTTCGAAATGTTGCTGGATTTCGATCAGGGATTTCAGGACTGGCGCTACCGACACGTCAAGATGGTTGAACGGATGATCGGGCAAAAGTACGGCACCGGCGGTTCGGCTGGTGTCGGCTATCTGAAATCCACATTATTCAAACCGTTCTTTCCCGACCTGTGGGCTATCCGAACGGAGTTGCAGAACCAATGATTACGGCCGAATCGCTGTACCGTTCGCCTAACGCGCTGGCTGCTCATTACCGCAGATTTCGCGTCGGCGAGCGGCTTCTGCTCACCGGTCACTCGCACCAGGCATGGCCGGATTGCGGTCTGGACGGCCAGCGGCAGGCCTGGCTCGATGCCGCCGAATATCTGGATCACAAATGGGAGCGCGCCTTTGCCAAAGCCGAGCAGGTTCGGTGCGGATACGCGCGTCTGCTCGATGATCCTGACGGTCATATCGCCCTTGGATCCAACACGCATGAGATGGTGGTTCGCTTTCTTTCAGCCTTGCCCCTTGCAAAGCGTCGCAGAATCGTAACCACCGATGGCGAGTTTCACAGCCTGAGACGGCAATTGGATCGAATGGCCGAAGAAGGTCTGGAGCTGGTGAAAGTGCCCAGCTCGCCTGCCTCCCAGGTGGCGGAGCGGCTTTGTGCGGCGGTCGACGATCGCACCGCTGCCGTGATTGTTTCAGCGGTTTTTTATCTAACCGGCCACCTCGTTCCCGATCTGGGGAGCGTTATGGCGGCATGCCGGCGGGTGGGAGCAGATCTGCTGATCGATGCCTACCACGCCCTCAACGTCCTCCCCTTCTCCCTCAAGCAGGAGCAGCTCGACGGTGCATTTGTGACAGGAGGAGGATATAAGTACTGTCAGCTTGGCGAGGGAAATGCTTTCCTTCGTTTCCCGGCGGATTGCCGGATGCGGCCTTTGGTGACGGGATGGTTCAGCGAGTTCGATGCACTTGATGGCACCGGAGGAGGCGGCACTGTGGTCTACGGCAAAGGCTCTGCGCGTTTCGCAGGATCCACCTACGATCCGACAAGTCACTATCGAGCGTCCGAAGTCTTCGATTTTTTCAAGCGTCACGGCCTCTCGCCCGAATTTCTGCGAGAAGTCAGTCAGCACCAGATCGGACTGCTTGCCTCATGCTTTGACCAACTCGATGCCAAGCCCGAGGTGATCGCACGCGACCGGTCGATTCCGTTGAGTGCCATTGGTGGATTTCTCGTCCTCCGCTCACCCATGGCCGCTGAAATCTGCCGTTTGCTTGGTGACCGGGGAGTCCTCTCCGACTGCCGCGACGACGCACTTCGCCTGGGACCTGCCCCTTATCTGTCAGACGACCAATTAATGGCATCCATGCAGATCCTCGGGGAGGTCCTCAGCGACGTCTGACAGCCTGTGAGGTAAGGTGAGCGAAAAGGGCGAGGCTGGAGGCTATTGCGACTTCCTCTCATTGAGAGTCTTCTTCCTGTAAAATGGCAGCGGCAAAACGACGGGCAGCTCCGAGTAGAACCTCGCGCTTCTCGCCTTGACGGGCGGCACCGGAAAGCCCGGTCATAGCGATCAACACATAATCCGCCATCTCACCTGTATCACGGCTGGAGTGTCTGGAAAATGCCTTCTTGAGAAAAGTCTTGGTTTCCTGGCGCATCTCCTCCGTTGTCGCTCGCGCATTACTATCCATGCAGTTTCGTGTGCCGTCGAGAATAAGACAGCCAGGTTGGTCCTTGCACCTGCAAAATGCTTCGGCAGCCGCGATCAGTAGATTGGTTACCGCTTCTTCCAGAGAGTTCGCCCCGCCGACAGCTTCGCCGATGAACTTTCCCTCTTCGGCCGCGTAGGTTCTCACCGCTTCCACAAACAGACCGTGTTTGTTGCCGAAGGCCGCATAAAGGCTGGGTGGCTTTATCCCGAGAGCCTGACTCAGTTCGGCAACACCGACACCGTCATACCCCTTTTGCCTGAATAGGGAGAGAGCTGTTTTAACAGCTGCAGATCGGTCGAAGCAGCGAGGCCTGCCTCGTGTGTGTTCTTTTTTTGTATCGGTCACTAAATAACTCCTTGACGAAGATCTCTTTATGAATATTTTAGTGATAACTACATAAATAGCAAGAAGAAATCAACAAGCCTGTTTGAGTAAGCAGTACCTCGTAACCTCAATCAACCGAAAAATCTTCAATCGAGGAGATTAACATGAAAGAAGACGTTTTATTCAAGCCGCTGGACCTTGGCGATTTGCACCTGAAAAACAGAATAGTGCTGGCTCCCATGACCAGAGGACGGGCAGGAGATACCCGTGTCCCGAACTCTTCTATGGCGGATTACTATGTGCAGCGTTCCTCCGCCGGTCTGCTTATTACCGAAGCAACCGTTATTTCCGCCCAGGGAAACGGCTGGATCGGCTCACCGGGAATCTATACGGAAGAGATGGTTGCCGGATGGCAAAATGTCACCAGGAGGGTCCACGAGACCGGGACGCCCATCTTCCTGCAGCTGTGGCATTGCGGTCGGGCCTCGCACAGTGATTTCCATGATGGTGCCCTGCCGCTATCCGCTTCGGCGGTGAAACTGAATGGCGATTTCATTCATACCCCATTCGGAAAGAAGGAGTATGAAACTCCGAGAAGCATGACGCTTGAGGAGATCAAGGCAACCATCAAGGATTACCAAAGGGCGGCAGGCAACGCCAAAGAAGCCGGTTTTTCGGGAGTTGAACTGCACGGGGCCAATGGCTACCTGATCAACCAGTTTCTCGATGCCAAGACCAATAGGCGCACTGACGAGTACGGCGGCAGCCTGGAAAACAGATATCGATTCTTGAAAGAAGTACTTGCCGCCATTCTCGAAATCTGGCCGTCTCACCGCGTCGGCGTCCGACTCTCGCCCAACGGTGTGTTCAACGATATGGGCAGCCCTGATTTCAGGCAGATCTATCTTTATGCCATAAGGGAACTGAACAAACTGAGTCTCGGCTATGTGCATATCATGGATGGATTGGCCTTTGGTTTTCATAACCATGGCGAACCTATTACCCTCTCTGAGTTTCGCAAGGAATACGACGGTATTATCATGGGTAACTGCGGCTACTCACAAGAAGAGGCCGAACAACGACTGGCAAGGGGATATGCCGACCTCGCCGCCTTCGGTCGACCGTTTATCAGCAATCCCGATCTGCCCGCGCGCCTGCAAAATGGCTGGCCCCTCAATCCCTTTGACAACATGACACATTGGTATACCCCTGGGCCGGTCGGTTATACCGATTATGCTCCCTATCGTCCGTAATGGCAGTGTTGAGAGCTTAATCAACCCTGTGACATTGGGGCAATGGCAGCTCATGTCATTGCCTCTTTTGTAAGGAAATAATAGTATTCTCACTTCCGAGAGCAACGTCTTGCCTTTGCACCTTATCTCTACGGTAGGTCTCTCAGGGCAAAAATACTCAAGTATTATCCCAATTTCTGAAATTAGCCGAAACTCATGCTTTGCCAGTGAACATCTCTTCCTAAAGTTTTTAGCCTGGCGATGGTCGCACTCTGAGGTGGTCCTAATCGGCAATTTACGAGAAGGTTATAGATCGTCCAAACCTGCACCACGAAAGGCCAGCGCCTCTTCCGCCAGTTGCGCAGACGATACCGGATGATTTTACCGATTGGCGTCAATGGTCTTGTTGTACAGCTATCAGTGAGATACCCAGTTTGTTCTCCAGTTCCTGAATTTTTGCCAGTTTGTCCGCTTCCAGCGGGGTGGGGTTTATATTGTGGCAAGAAAATGCAAGCAGCGTCTGATGTAGCTCGTTCTCTAGTGAATGTATTTGCTCAATGGCCTGACTATCCAAATAAGATAATGTACAAATCATAATTCACCTCCGTGGGTTGTTAAGATATGACGAATGTTGTTCACTGGATGACTAAACAATAGGTTCGGCGGCCTTGGTAGGCAATACGAGAAGAGTCATGGCAAAGTGACGAGCAAAACTTGTGATTTTGTAATGGATTCCAAACCACAAAATGTAGAATTGGTGGTCGTTGGCGATGCTGTGATTATCAGGAAAAGTCTTAACGCTGCTTTTCTTTGTCCAAAAAGGTTCGTTCTTACAAACCCGTAATTCAAAACTGTTATTATAAAGACCCGGTAACTTGTTCGACACTTCCTTTTCCTTGCCCGCAAGCTAAAAAAGAACGATCCCTCGAGGTCTCTTCCTCTGCGAAGAAAGCATTTCCAATCTATTTAAATGTCATGAGTATTGGTCTTGACCGCAGCCGTTATGGCGCCGTTCACTGATCCTCATTACTCCATTTCGCCGGGAGGGTCTACTTTGTGGCCTGATACTTGCTTTCAGCAACAACACCCGGGTTCGCGGTCTCACCTCGGCATGCTCAGCATGTTTTGTAAGGATGATTCATAAATCCTGGTAAACTGCAAAAAGTCAACGCAAGGTCGAATTTATCTAAGGCCTAAAAATGAGTGGCGTAAAAAATCACTGATTACTTCTATGAGGAGGCAGAAAAATGGAAACAGCAACTGAGAAACAAAAGGATTTTGACGATCTTATGGAAAGGGTAAAGGGACTTCAGCCGGCACAGAAGGCAGCAATTATGGTGTGCAGCAATTTCATCAAGACTTTTGTTGAGCAAGTAAATTCTCAAACACCAGGCGCAGGCCACATTGGTTTGACTGTGGCCTCGTTGCAGATCGAGTGTGAAATTGAAGCGAAAGATAATTCTGGTATGAGAACTTTATCAGTACACTAAAATGAATTGGTAGGGAGATGTAAGTCGTAAAACTAATCTTCCGAGCGAACGTATTTCAGAAAAAACCACGATACTTTATCACGCAAGGATTTTTATCAAATTTGCAAACAATTTCGACGTGATAATGGAGAGGCAAATGACCGAAGAAGAAAAAGAAGAACCGGCAGAAGAATTGAGCGACGAAGAGCAGGACGCAATGTGGGCAAGCATCTTGACTATTTATTTCTGAAAAAATATTCTGATCACTGCTGTCTCACCCTTTATTCCAAAATACAAGCTGTGAAAAAATGTTGATTGTGCTTTTAACGCCGTAAAACATCTCGGTCAATGATCGACGATCAAAAGATTCAACTGCAATAGTCGGTGACCTTTTCGAAGGAAAATAGTTCAATCAAGTGGATCTGCAGCAAGATCTTGATTCTTGACTGATCCACTACAACACGGAAAGAACACACCAGGGTAAAATGTGCTGTGGACGTCCTTCTACCCGTTCAATCCAGCGGATGGCCTCAATATCATGCACTGCCCGGGTATCTTCGGGTAGAAGCAAGATCAGCATGTCGCAGGATTACTTTTCTGAGTACAATAGTCGACGTCTACCCAAGCATCAGCGACGTCCTTCGACACGCGCCGAGCGGAATGCCAGGGAAAGGACCTGCAGCATCCACCCATACCCCTTCTTTAAGGAGTCGCCCTTATGCCGATCCCAGGAAATCTCTTGACGACAGCTATGGCCGTCATGCCTCATAAGAATGTCGAAGAGGCTCTTGACCTGGCCCTGACCATGGATGTCCCATTTTGGCCACAATTGCCGAATCTCAGCTATTACGAAGATATGTATGTCCAGGCAGGTGAGCATTTTCCAGGCATTGTGCTCGATATGCAAAAAAAGACCCTGCGGTTTTCAATGGATAAATTCATTGCCGAATTTGAAGAAACCATGAGCCGCTTTGACGAGCCGGCTTATTTCGATATCAGTGCGCAGTATTCGCAGGTGTACCATGATTTTCTATCCCGAGATCTCGCAGGTAAACCTGCCATCCGCGGTCAGCTTGAAGGGCCGATCAGCTTTGGTTTCAATATTCTTGACCAGGACGAACGTCCGATCCTCTTCGACGATTCGATCCGCCCTTTTATGTTTGAGTTCATGGCCAAAAGGATCAACGTTCAACTCGCCCGATTGAAACAACGAAATGGTAATGCTTTCATGTTCGTCGATGAACCTGGGCTGCAGTTCATTTTTTCGGCGATGTCCGGTTATGGCGAGCAGAAGGCAAAAACGGACCTGGATACTTTCTTTGCAATGGTCGACGGCCCGCGGGGTATCCATCTTTGCGGCAATCCCGACTGGGATTTCCTGCTCAATCTCGATATGGACATACTCTCCATGGATATTTATACCAATGCCGAGATTTTTTCCTCCTGCGCCGGGTCTATAAAAAAATTTCTCGATCGAGGGGGAGTCATTGTCTGGGGTATTATCCCGACCGGTTTTGAAGCTTTTTCAAAGGAAAGCCTTGGTTTTCTCAGCATGAAACTCGAAGGAATATGGCGGCACCTCAGTAAAAAAGGCCTGGATATCGAATATATAATTTCCAGAAGCATGCTCTCCCCGGCGACTTGCTGCCTCGTCAATCAAGACCAGGGGCAAACGGTTGCCAAGGCATTCGGCCTGGTCAATAACCTTTCCCGCACCCTCAGGGAGAAATATCACATTGATACCGAATAGAGACCTCTGAAAATTCTCTATTCCCAAGAGTCAATATATCCAAACAACCTTTTCAGATTCACAGGAGTTATCCTGAGACCACCACAAAGTCATAGAAATTATTGGCTTTTATTAACATCACATTAGAGGTAATATTGCAAAAGGTTCCTTGATTCGTATTGATTAGGGCAAAGCAATGAAGGAGGATTTAATGGATAGTGAATTTCAATATATTCAAGCCGTTAAAAGCGTTCTGCTTGAAGAATATTCTTCTCCATCTGTCGAATTTGTTCATTTTTTTGCAAATCGTGTATGCTCTTCGGTCCCGACACAACAGGTCATTGAACAGCTCGCCCCAACGGTCAAAGAAGCTTTCGATCGATTCATTAATGACCGCATCAATGACCGGTTGAGGACCGTTACTCGTGATAAGGATATAGTGGAGAAATTTGTCAGAAAACCTTATCACCATACGATCAGCGATCAGGAGTTTGAAGGTTTTTTTGTCGTCAATGTGAGCTGAAAAATGGAGCGATAACTACTCCATCTCATACCGTTACAAGGCGGCGCAGCCATAATACCTACAAAGGCATCAACCCGCTCAGCCGCCTTGTCTCCTCGTAGCGGAAGCAGTCGACCAGATGATCGTTGACCATCCCCACCGACTGCATCAGGGCATAGCAGATGGTCGAGCCGACAAAGCTGAAGCCGCGTTTCTTCAGATCTTTGCTCATCAGATCCGATTCATGAGTCCGCGCCGGTATCTCGGCCAAAGATTTCCGGGCGTTCTGCAGGGGAACCCCATCGACGAAGCGCCACAGATAGCTGTCCAGGCTACCGAACTCCTCCATGACATCAAGCGCCGCCCGGGCATTCTTGATCGCCGCGCCGATCTTCAGGCGGTTCCGGACGATTCCCGGGTCGGCAAGTAGCCGGGCCACATCGGCGTCGGTATATCCCGCAACCCTTTGCATATCGAAGCCTTCGAAGGCCTTCCGGTAATTTTCCCTTTTTCTGAGAATCGTCAGCCAGCTGAGGCCGGCCTGGGCTGCTTCGAGAACGAACATTTCGAAGAGTTTCCGGTCGTCATGGACCGGCACGCCCCAGTCGTGATCATGATAGGCGACGTATAGAGGATCGTCCCCGCACCACCCGCATCTTTTACACATAGCACCTCCCAGGTCTCCCCAATCGATCGTCGGAGACTTATCTTTTATTGCGCCGGCTCCATCTCCCAACAGGCGAATTACCGCTCTCATTATAATGAGTATGATGAGAGGTAATCAAGCCTTGAAATGACTTCAATAATCGTTACTGATAATTGTGTTGCGCAGCGCTCCACAGGGATGTTAATCTGAAAATGTGCCTGCCGCAAATCAATCTCAACCTAAGGCTTGCCATGGATCAACCTCTCAAGCAAATACTCCTGAAATTTAAATTCGAAGCTGAAGGAGATGATTCATTCATCGGAAAGGTGAATAATCTCTTTTGCGCCGAGGGGCCTGTGGTTTTACAAGCAGCCTTTCAGCTCCTTGCGGGCATCGACATTCCGGAAAGAAGCTGCGAAACCCTCTGGGAGAAAGCCCTGCAGCACCGCAGCAAGCTGATGAACCGGCTGAAAAGAAACATCGATATCACCACCGCCCTGAGCGACTACCTGCAAACCGAAACCGGCTTTCTCCAGCATCCGCGGCTGATCGAAGCGATGCTCTACGAAAATGTCATCCAGGAGACCATCCACGACAAACTGACGGGACTTTTCAACCGGACCTATTTCGATGAGGCATATAGCCAGCAGGTGGCGCTGGCCCACAGATACTACCACGACCTCACCGTGATTTTTCTCGATATCGACAATTTCAAGGATGTCAACGATACCTACGGCCATCTGGCAGGGGATGAAGCCCTAAGAAAAGTTGCCGAGATCATCCTTCAGGAAAAACGGGACAGCGATATCGCTGCCCGCTACGGCGGCGAAGAGTTCGTGCTGCTTTTAACCTATACCGACAACGTCAGTGCCTACGTCTTTGCAGAGCGGCTGAGAAAGAGGATTGAAAACCTGGAATTCCGTTTTCAGAACCAGCTTATCAAACTGACGGTGAGCGGCGGGATCGCCTCATTTCCGCTGCACTCGCAGGATCCGCAGAAACTGCTGCAGATGGCCGACAACGCCGTGTATCTGGCGAAGGGCGCGGGGAAGAACAAGATCGCCCACTTCAAGGAAGAGAAACGCCGCTATCTCCGGGTGAAAATCCAGCAACCGGTGCTCGCCAAGGAACTCGACTTCGACAACACCGAGACTTTTTCAGGCATGAGCAAGGATATCTGTGTCGGCGGCATCCTCTTTGAGAACAGTGTCTCCCTGCCACTCGGGGCACTTATCACCGTCAAGGTCCCGGTCAACGGCTCCGATCCTATCATCCTCATCGGCAACGTAGTGCGGGTCGAAGCCTTCGACAACGGCAGATTCGATATCGGCATGACGACATCCTTCAAGAAGATGGATAAAATAGCCAATGCGGAGATAGCCAGCATTCTGCATACCGACAAGGCGGCCGAATAGCCTTTCGACTGCCGTCAAGCCCCGGGCGTCAAGTTTTCCAGCGACAGGAGGGAGAAAAAAAACATGAAAATGACCCACGTGATCGTCGAGGGACACGTCCAGGGAGTTTTCTTCCGGGACTTCACCAGACGCCAGGCCTGTCAGCTCAATCTCCTCGGCTGGGTACGCAACTTGCGAAACGGCACAGTGGAGATCATGCTTGCCGGCGCCGACAAGGACGTGGCGGCCATGCTGGACTGGCTGAAGCAGGGTTCGCCGAGGTCACGCGTGGAAAACCTGATCGTCGAGACGGTCGAGTCCGACGAGTACATTACCACCTTCGAAATACGCTACGATCATTGGTAAACCCTTCAATGCTGCTGGAAATCGATCGCTTCAACCTGTGGTTCAACGGCTTTGACGAAAACAATAAGCCGATCCGCAATCAAGTGCTCTTCGACGTCTCCCTGTCGCTCGACCAGGGGGAAACCGTGGCCCTGGTGGGAGAATCGGGCTCCGGCAAATCGATCACCGCACTCTCTGTCCTGCGCCTCCTGGAAGAAGACGGCAGCACCGGCCGGCAGGGTGCCATCAGGCTTTCTGGCCGCGACCTCCTCGGCCTGCCGCCGGATGAGATACGGCGCATCCGCGGCAACCGCATCGCCATGATCTTTCAGGAGCCGATGACCTCTCTCAACCCAGTCTATACCATCGGCAATCAGCTGATGGAGCCGCTCAGGCTGCATCGGCGTATGACCGTGCGGGAGGCGGAACAGGAGGCCATCCGGCTGCTCGACCGGACCGGCATCGAGGACCCGGCCGGCCGCCTGGCCGCCTATCCGCACCAGCTCTCCGGCGGGCAGCGGCAGCGGGTAGTGATCGCCATGGCTCTCGCCTGCCGGCCTGCCCTGTTGATCGCCGATGAGCCGACGACCGCCCTCGATGTGACCATCGCTGCCCAGATCCTGGCGCTGATCAGGGATATCCAGGCCGAGTTCGGCATGGCGCTCCTGCTCATCACCCACGACCTCCAGGTCGTGCGCAAACAGGCCTCGCGCCTCTACATCATGAAAAATGGCAGGATCGTCGAACACGGCACGAAGGAGACAATCTTTGCGAGCCCCGCCCATCCTTATACCAAAAATCTGATGTCGGCCATCCCGAAAGACAGAATCCACCCGGCTTCGCCTGGTCCCCTGCTCCTGGCCACCCGCGATCTGACCTGCCGCTTCGAGACCAACGCCGGCTGGGTCCATCCCTTCAAACGGAGAAAAAAAGTAACCAAGGCGGTCGACCAGGTGAATATCGAACTCCACGCCGGCACGACCTGGGGCATCGTCGGGGAATCGGGCTCGGGCAAGACCACCCTTGCCATGGCGGTGCTGAAACTGGTGCAGAGCAGCGGAGATATTCACTTCCTCGGGGAAAACATCCAGCCCTGGACCTCGGGCATGATGCGGCCGCTACGGCGGGAGATCCAGATCGTCTTCCAGGACCCGTTCTCGTCGCTATCGCCGCGCTTCACCGTCCAGGAGATCATCGAAGAAGGGTTGAAGATCCATATGCCCGGCACCGGCCCGGAGGAGCGGTATGAACTGGTGGTGGAAACGC
>MGTI01000025.1:19051-27470 GCA_001799365.1 Desulfobacterales bacterium GWB2_56_26
GCCAGATCATCGAACTGCTCGTCAGGCTCCAGGCCAAATACGGCATGACCTACATGTTCATTTCCCACGATCTCCGGGTGGTACGGGCTCTGGCCGATTATGTGGCCGTCATGCAACATGGCCGGATCATCGAGGCGGGGCCTGCGCAGGAGATCTTTACCGCCCCCGCGCAGGAGTACACCAGAACGCTTTTCGCAGCCGCATTCTGAAATGGCGTTTCAGGATGCGGCCGCCGAAGGTAACCGGCGGCCGGGGCAGCGACAAAGGCGGTATCAGGCCTTGTCTTTCTTGCGGCATTTATCGCCGGCGATATCGTCCTTGAAGAGGGAAAAGCCCCGTTCCATCGCGCAGAAATCGCCGCACATTGTGCAGGTGGCCTCGTTTTCGGGTTTCCTGCTGTTGCGCACCTCGGCCATCTTCTCCGGGAACATCGACAGCCGGAAATACTCGGCGAAATCGCTATCCCGTCTGGCCAGCGCCACCCGTTTTTCCAGATCCCGCCGCTCCGGATACTTAGCGATATCGCCGATCCGGGCGGCAAGCCGCGTAGCTCTCACCCCTTCCCGTACGTCGTCTTCGTTCGGCAGAGCCAGATGCTCGGCCGGCGTAATGTAGCAGATCAGATCCGCCCCATGCCAGGCCGACTGGGCCGCGCCAATGGCGGAAGTGATATGATCGTAGCCGGCCCCGGAGTCGGCGGGCAGCGGCCCGAGCACGTAGTAGGGCGCCCCGCCGCTCATCCGCTTTTCGAGCATGATGTTGCCGGCGATTTCGTCGAGCGGCACGTGGCCCGGCCCCTCCACCATCATCTGGCAGCCCATCTCGCGGCCGAGTTCGGCCAGTTCGCAGTTGATGATCATCTCCGCCATCTGGGCCCGGTCATGACTGTCGTGGATGGCGCCCGCCCGGATGCCGTTGCCGAGCGACAGGACGGAGTCGTACTTCTTCATTAGGGCGCAGACCCGGTCGAATTGCTCGTAGAGCGGATTCTCCCGGTTGTGGTATTCCATCCAGGAGACCATGAAGGTCCCGCCCTTCGATACCAGCCCGCCGTAGCGGAAGCCTTGCTTGCGCAACCGCTCGATGGAAAAGCGGTTGATACCGCAATGGATGGCCATGAAGGAGATGCCGTCGGCCAGCTGACGCTCGATCAGCTCGAAGAGATATTCCGGATCGAGTTTATTGGGATTGTGGTATTTTCTACCCGCTTCGGCAAAGGCCTGATAGAGGGGCACGTTGCCCACCGGCAACTGGCAGGAGTCCAGTACCGCGCGGCGGATGGCGTCGAGATCACCGCCGGTGGAGAGTTCCATCAGGGTGTCCGCCTGTTCCTGTTCGGCGATTTTCGCCTTGCGCATCTCAAGAGCCACATCGGAGATGTCGGAAGAAGTGCCGATGGAGGCGTTGACCTTGGTTCTGAGACCTTTGCCGATGCCGACCACCTTCTGAACCGGCCGCACCGGATTGGCGGGAATGACGATATGCCCCGCCGCCACGCCCTGACGAATCTGTTCGCCGGAAAAAACCCCTTCGACCTGCGCCACCTGTTCCATGTAGGTTGTTACAATGCCTTCCCGTGCCAGTTCAAGCTGTGTTTTCATCTGTGCGCTCCATATTGAAAAGTGAAAAAGGTTTCTCGTCGGGCGGGCAATAAAAAAGTCCGTGTCGCGGTATGTGTATAAAAACACCGCAACACGGACTCGTATGGACAAGAAGTCTGTTCTCCCAGGCAGGTCTTCTGACTTGCGGATCGTCCTCCGACTGCACCTTCCCGTTCCCAACCGGAACAGTGGCATCCTGCAGCCGTCGTCCCCGCTTACAGCGCTGGCCCAACGTTACGGATTTGCACCGTATTCCCTTTTCACCGCCGAATTTCGGCGGCACCTGGCAGATATGTCAAACTACAGGGGCGATTGTACCCGGATCGGGCGAAAAAGTAAACCGCCGATCAACCTACGCAAGCGACGTCACATATCCTTCCGCCAAGCTCTTCTCTTTTGCCTCATTTACAATATGTAAATAAGATTCTTTATACTCTCAAACATGCCTACCTCCTCAATCTGGTTTTTACCGTTTTTCATGCCTCAGGAAACTCTCTGCTGCGCCTGAAAGCGGCAAACTCCTCGTTCGTTTTCGGCCCGTAGGTTTGAAAGCTTGGATTACGGCAGCAGGCATACTCCTTCTTCAGCCTGGCGACGGAATCGGTTGTTCTGCTTTTCTTCAGGTTTTCGAGATCCATGGCATGAATACGAGCTGCATTAAGTCCGAGTATATTGGCTTTCGCCTGGTCCGTAAGCGGGAGATAACCATATTTTTCCTGAAATTCAGGTGAAATACGGAAACTCCGGAAGGCCTGTATCTGATCCTGAGGGCTGCCGTACCATAAAGCATCCGTCCCCCAGCAGATTCGCGTATCGCCTAGATATTTCAGTAATTTTCCTATCAGATGCGCGGCCTGATCGGGTTTGCTCATAGAGTGCCGCCAGCAACTCCCCAGTTCAGCATAGACATTTCCCTCATTGGGCTTGTAGTCGTGCTCCAGATACGCCTTGATGAAGCGGTCCACGCCCTTATCATTGCCGGGATTGTAAGGTCCTTCGGCAACAACCGGTTCGAACCCCGCATGATAGCAGAGAAAAGTGAGATCGGGGAACATCCGGCCCACCCGAACGATATCGTCGGGCTGGGAATATTCGTATTCAAGGCCGGGAAGCGGCAGTCCACGGTGCGCGCATACGATCGGCACTTTGAGTTCCCGGGCTTTCTCCAGGACAGGGATGCCGTAACGGGGATCGTCCATGAAGAATCCCTTTCCCGTCGGTCCCCATTGGGGATACAGCTTCCAGGCATCGACCTGGTATTGCCGCGCCTGGATGTCCATGAATTCGATCTGGCCCGGCTCGTTGGGCAGAACGCCGCCATGGATCAGGCCCCGCGTTTTGCCGATTTTCTCGAAGATCATGGATCTGGCTGCGGCCGCATACTCGGTAGGCGTCGGATTTTGCCCCCGACCTCCCCACAATGCCGAAATGACCGCCGCATCGGTGTCGCTGTCGAGAAAAACCTCCTTTATCAACTGTTCGGCCGAGTAACAGTCAAGCTTATCGTACGCGCATTCCGAAGCCTGACCAAAGACTTCGGTCAGTGTCTGCATCCAGCGCCGGCCGTCATCGCCTTTGGCCCAGTTTCCGCTGGGGTCCACGCAATGGGTCTGCATATCGATGATAATTTCATCTCCGCCAAGAGCCGCTTCGGCAGCCTCACTCTCGACCGCCGCAGCCTCAGGTATAAAAAAGCTGCCGCCTCTCGCCCCGAGCGCCGCCCAGACATGATTGAATGCCAAGAGCGTTGCGGCCGCGCCGCATGATGATTTAAGGAACTGCCGCCGGGACTGCCCCAGTTTTTTGCTGAAGAAGTCCGCGTCGCGGTGGGCCTGTCTGTTGGCTGCAGCTTCCTCTTGGGTCAGGGGGACGGGAAGATATTCGCCGTTCGATGCCGAGTCGATTTTGATAGGCAACCTGCTGCCTTGCGGATCATATTCTTTCATCATTGCCTCTCATGGATTGAGGAAAAAGAAAGAGAACGGCTTGTCCGTAATTGCACGAAAATATCACCATGCTTTTACGGGAAGCCGCGACGAAGGACTGGCTGATTCGCATCATTATAATAACACGAGTGATGAAATGCAAAACGGCAATGTCACCGTAGGGGGATTCTACAGAGCTTGTTGATGGAGCATACTGTAACT
Organism: Desulfobacterales bacterium GWB2_56_26; assembly: GCA_001799365.1. Lineage (GTDB taxonomy): Bacteria > Desulfobacterota > Desulfobulbia > Desulfobulbales > Desulfocapsaceae > Desulforhopalus_A. The sequence goes on from MGTI01000025.1 coordinate 22,800, forward strand.
ATGTTTAAGCGATAGGATAATGAACCTGGAATGGAAGCAAAGGAGGGAGTTATGCCGGACAGTAGAATTAAAAACGAGAAACAATACCAAGCGTTGCGGGAAAAAGGCATGAGCAAGGAAAAGGCTGCCCGAATCGCGAACAGTTCCCGGAAAGCGTCGCAAAAAGGCGGGGAGTCTAAAAAATACGAGGAATGGAGCAAAACTGATTTGCTTAACAAGGCCAAGGAAATAGGCATCGAAGGCCGATCGAAAATGAAAAAGAATGAGCTGATCGATGCCTTGCGCAACCACTGAGTCTGATCCGAGAAATTCCCCCATATTCCAATTTGCTGTTATTCCTCGGCCACCTTTCTGTGGTCCCGGGCCACCAGCATATAGATGGATGGAACCACAAAAAGGGTAAAAAGCGTGCCGATAGCCATGCCGCCAACGAGCGTGAGGCCGATCGAGTTTCGGGCGGCGGCACCGGCGCCGGAAACCAAAGTCAGGGGGAAATGGCCGGCGATGGTGGCAACGCTGGTCATGAGGATCGGCCGCAGGCGGGTCAGCGAGGCCTCATGCACCGCATCCAGCTTGCTGTGGCCCTGCTCCTGCAGCCGGTTGGCAAACTCGACAATCAGGATGCCGTTTTTCGAGACCAGGCCGACGAGCGTCACCATGCCGACTTGGGAATAGATGTTGAGGGTAGTAGTCCAGCCGTGGGTCCAAAAAGGTACATTCGGGTCGGGCATCTTCAGGAAGGAGAAAATCAGAGCTCCGAATATGGCCAGCGGCACTGACCCGGCCAGAATGACGAAGGGATCGCGAAAGCTGTTGAACTGCGCTGCCAGCACCAGGAAGATGAGAACGATGGCCAAAAGGAAGGTCGGCAGGAACTGGTTGCCCTCAACCCGCAACTGGCGCGATTCGCCCGTATAGTCGATCACATAGCCCTCAGGCAGGATCTTGGCCGCCTCGTCCTCCAGAAAACGCAGCGCCTCATCCAGCGGGCGGACGGCGACGCCGCTCAGCTTTACGGCGTTCAGCTGTTGCAGTCGGTTCAACGAACGCGGTACGACGGTATCGCGGATGGTGGCGACAGTCGCGAGAGACACCAGACCCTCGTCCGGTCCCACGATATAAATGTTTTTCAGCTGGTCGGGGTTAAGCCGATCCACTCTCTGGATCTGCGGGATAACCTTATAGCTGCGGCCGGCGATATCGAAGCGGTTGACGAAATTGCCGCCGGCCATCGAGCCGACGTCCGCTCCCACCTGTTGCAGATTGAGGCCGAGATCGGCCACCTTGTCGCGATCGACAACAAACTCGGACTGGGGCTGATCGATCTTGACGTCGATCATCGGCGGGAAGGCAAACATCCCGCTTTGCATCGCCTTGACCTGCAGTTGTTTCACAAAATCGAGGATCTGCTCCGCACCCGCCGTCGAGGCAATGACGAATTCCACCGGAAAATCACCGCCCCCAGGCAAGGCCGGTGGCAGTACCGGGAAGACCTGGATGCCTGTCACATCCTGCAGCATCTGCTGAACTCCAGGCATGATCTGTTGAATTGTGCGCTCGCGCTCGTCCCACGGTTTCACCACCATGCCGCCGAAACCCGAATTGGGGAGAGTGATCTGGAAGGTGAATTCCGTTTCCGGGACGGAAAGGAAAATCTTGTTCACCGCTGCCGCATAGCGGCTGTTCTGGTCGAGGGTGGAGTTGGCGGACGCGTCGAGGATACCGAAGATAACCCCTTGGTCCTCGGTGGGGGCCAGTTCCTTGGGGGACATGATAAACATCGGAATGGAGATGAGAGTCACCACAACCCATACCATATAGACGGCGGGTCGACTGCGCAGGGTGGCGGCCAGAAGCCGGCCGTAGAACCCGCGCAACCTGGTAAAATCCCTGGAGATGCGGCCGGCAAGACCATGCTCGGTAAGCCCAGGTTTGAGCAGTTTGGCCGACATCATCGGCGAGAGCGTCAACGCAACGACGCCGGAGATAACGACGGCACCGGCCAGGGTGAAGGCAAACTCGCGAAAGAGCGAGCCGGTGAGCCCCCCCTGCAGACCGATGGGGGCATACACAGCAGCAAGAGTCACAGTCATTGCGATGATCGGGCCGACCAGTTCGCGGGCAGCGAGCAGGGCCGCTTGAAAGGGCTTTTCCCCCAGACTGATGTGTCGTTCCACGTTCTCCACCACCACGATGGCATCATCGACCACGAGCCCCACGGAAAGCACGACGGCCAAAAGCGTCAGCAGGTTAATGGTGAAGCCGAAGATCTGCATCAAAAATACCGCGCCGATCAGCGACAGGGGGATGGCCATCACCGGGATGAGCACGGAACGGAAGGTGCCGAGGAAGAGGAAGATGACCACGACCACGATGAGCAAGGTGTCGCCCAGGGTTTCGAGCACCTCCTGGATCGCGTTGGTGATGTAATTGGTGGCGTCATAGGCGACCCGCGCCTCCATGCCCGTCGGCAAATCCCTTTGGATCGCCTCCATCTCTTTACTCACCCGCTTGATGACATCGACCGAGTTGGCGTTGGGCAGTGCCCATACACCGATAAAAACCGCCGTCTGCCCGGAAAACCGTACCTCGGTCTCATAATCCTCGGCGCCGAGCTCCACGTCGGCGATGTCGCCCAGCCGAATAATAGCGCCGTCATGTTGGCGGACGACCAGCCGCTTGAATTCCTCCACGCTCTTCAGGTTGGTATCGGCGGTGAGATTGATCTGGGTGAGCGCACCCTTGGTCTGGCCAAGGGCAGCGAGGTAGTTACCCGCGGCCAGGGCCTGCCGGACCTGAGCCGCGCTGATGTTGTGGGCGGCCATGCGGTCCGGCTTCAGCCAGACCCGCATGGCAAATGTCCGCGCCCCGAGGATATCGGCCCGCTGCACTCCTTCGAGCGCCGAAAGGCGCGGCTGCACGACCCGCACCAAATAATCGGTAATCTCGTTCTGGCGCAGGATATCCGAGGTAAAACTGAGATAAGCCGAAGCGAACCGGCTGTCGGCGGATTCGATGTTGATCACCGGCACCTCCGCTTCAGGCGGCAGGTCGCGGCGCACCTGATCGACCTTGGAACTTATTTCGGCCAGCGCCTTGGTGGCCTCGTAATTGAGCTTTAAGCGGACGTTGATGGTCGAAAGGCCAAGTTTGGACTGCGATTCGATGTAATCAATGCCGTCGGCGGCGGCAATCGCCCGCTCCAGCGGCGTGGTGATGAAGCCGCGCACCAAATCCGCGCTTGCGCCAATATAGGTTGTAGTGACGGTGACCGTGGCATTCTCGCTCCGCGGATACTGACGGACATTGAGGGAGCGGATCGCCTGCAGGCCGGCTATCAGGATCACCAGGCTGACCACCATTGCCAGCACCGGTCGGCGGATGAAGAGATCGGTAAAAGACATTGTGCTCTCCGCTCATCGAAAACGTTATCTGGGGATAACCTCTATCCCACTCCCGTCAATTGTTCTCCGGCGTCGGTTGCAGGGCAAAGTTCGGTGCGAGAGTGTTGTCGATCTCCACGCCCATCCCATTGCGCAGCTTGAACACGCCGGTGCTGACGATGGTCTCCCCGCCCTGCAAACCCTCCGTGACGGCCATAAAATCCCCGCGACTCTCACCCAGCCGCACGAACTGCTGGCGAAGAACCTTGCCGACCTTGCCCGTTTTCTCATCCTTTTTCTCCTCGACGAGAAACACCGAATCACCGTAGGGGGCATAGAGTACCGCGGTGGTGGGGATGGCCAGGACCTCCCGGTCGGTCGGCAGCACGACCGCCAGATCGGCATACATGCCGGGACGGAGGATATCGTCAGGGTTGGCGATGGTCGCCTGAGCCCGGATATTGCGGGTGGCCGGATCGACTTCCGGGTTGACGGTGGTGATCCGTCCTTCGATCGTTTCCCCGGGCAAGCTGTCGGTGGTTATCCTGACCGGCAGGCCGGGCCGCAGATGCACGAGGGACTGTTGCGGCAAGAGAAAATTGACAAAGATCGGATCGAGGGACTGCAGCGATACGATGCCGTCTCCTTCCTTGAGGTACTGCCCGAGATTGACCAGGCGGATGCCGAGACGGCCGGCAAAAGGTGCCCTGAGCTTCTTCTTGTTGATGGCAGCCCGGATGTTGTCGGCCTGGGCTACGGCCTGCCGATATTCGGCCACCGCCGCATCGTGCTCGGCCACGGGGATGACCTTTTTCGCCAGCAGCTGCTTAGAACGCTCCAGATTGCTGCGGGCCAGCACCACGGCGGCTTCGGCGCCCGGCAGCTGCGCTTCCTCCGAGCGGGTATCCTGCAGCAGGAGCAGGTCGCCGCCCTCGACCCTGCCGCCGGCCTCGAATTTGATTTCCACCACCTTGCCCGGCAGATCCGCCGACACGGTAACGCCCTGCACCGCAACGAGCGACCCAACGCTGGTCAGCAGCGATTCCCACTCGTCTTCCCGCACCTCACTCACGGTGACCTTGGTCGGCGGCGGGACAAAACTCGCTCCCTGGTCGATCATCTTGCGGATCTGCAGGAACTTGACGCCGGCAATTATCGAGACCAACACGGCCAGACCAATGATCGCAACCAGTATCTTTTTCATCTTGTTCACAAATTGAGGTTCGGATGAAAATGGTGCAGCGCCACAATTTCCTGACTGTAGATAATATCCATTCTTAACTACGAG
>MGTI01000026.1:0-3782 GCA_001799365.1 Desulfobacterales bacterium GWB2_56_26
TGACAAAGCGCAGATCGTCGGCGATGGGATCGCCGAAGGTTTTCCTGACGATCTGGCAGGGATCCTGGATGGTGAATTTGACTTTCAGATCCTTGTTCCAGTCGGAATTGACCTTCAGCCGTCCTTCCCTGATCCACTTGGCGTAGTACGAATAGATGGAAGCTACTTCGAATTTGTGCTCGATTCCGAATTTTTTCAGTCCAGCCCGGACTGAGAATGTAATGTGTCCTCACTCCGTATTGAGAAAGACCTTACACCCCAGCTCATCGGCCTGCTTGGCCGAAACCCTCGTGACACGCTCCCAGCATTCGTTATCCGCCAGGAACAGGCAGTAGTTCTCAGCGGCCCAGCCTTTGCTGCCGTAAGTCCAGTCGACGCCGGCGAGGTGGAGAATCTTCCAGAGCGGCACCATCTCGTCAGGCTCGGTCACCGGCTCGCGGGAATTCTGGTTGAGGAAGAAGAATGCGCCTTCCTTATCTACCGGGGCCTGCATTTCGGCGAATTCCGGCTGGTTCTCCTGATATTCCGCCAGGACGTCCTGGACCACGAAGACAAAATCGTCGGGAGCCGTGCCCATGGCACTGTTGGACTCGTTTCTGAGGGCCATGTCGCAGGAGTTCCTGATTCCCTTGGGACGGTCCTCGCGCGGCCAGGAGGCCCGGGCATTGAAGACCAGCTGGGGGATATCGATTTTCATCGGGCAGACATAGACGCACCGCTGGCACATGGTGCACATCCACACCCATGGCGATTTGACTGCCTCCTCGTCCAAGCCCATGGCGCACATGCGCAGGAACTTGCGAGGGTCCATATTTTCGAGGCCCGTCGACGGGCAACCTGCCGCGCAGGCGCCGCAGGTGAGGCAGAGATTGAGATTGCCACCGTCCGGGATGATCCCCTTCACCTTGTCGAGGAAGGAGCTTTGCCTTTTTCCTTGAATTTTGATGGTGCTTTCTGACATTGCAGTTATTCCTTTTTTCCTATCCAATTGCATAGTGTCGTTGTGTCGCGGACGTAATCGCCGACACTATTCGCCTGTGGTTTGAAAACGAAAAAATTGCCAGGGGTTGTGGTGTAGTCCTCCTTCGTTGCTGGTTATGGTCTGGCAGTGTCTCGATACCGATTGTTTAATACAAAGTCTTGGGTGCCCCCTCGCGTGCAGGACAAGCCGTGTACGTCTGAGTGAACATTTTTGGGGCAAAAATCCCGCTTATCCCTCGGCAATGAGGGGCAAACAAGATGAGATTCCAGGTTTTTTTATCCAACCGCTGCCGGTTTGATAAAAAGAAACGATTGCTTGTTTCCGGCGGGGGTGACGGGACCGCGGGAACCGGCAGCTTTGCGACTGAAGCTGATATACTCTCGGAAAAAAAAGATAAACTGGGGAAAAATCCGGGGAAGAGGGGGGTGAGCGTTGGGGACCTGCCGGCATCTGCAGCCTGGGAGGCAAATGCATATATCCCACCCGCAGCAACCAAGGCACATCTGGGTGAAATCGATTTCGGCATTTTACTTTGCTCCCAAAGTCAGCGAAACCAAACGCGTAGCAAATGTACGGCCTGTCTTAAACCGGTCATTCGCCGTTTAATCCCAACCTGCTCACTCTACCAGGGGAGGAATCTACAGAGACGATTTTTAAATGTCAACGGGAATGGGATAGGTGAAAATGCCCCTGTCCGAACCGAGGTAATTTGAGTACTTTTCAGGGAGACAGATAGGTCTTGAATTACATTTTAAATACAGTGAGATACGTAAAAAATTTCCATCATGTGATAACTCATTTTTGTATTTTTTCAGGCTTATCAGTAATAGTTGGGGAGATGGCGAGGAAATTTGAAAAGAGTATTTTCCTCTTCGCCATATTGTTGAGCCAACAGGTACTCCAACCATAAAAAATAGGAAGGAGAAAACTCAATCTCATGGCAATAGATGCAACATTGAGTATGATATCTGCCGTTGATATGGAAAAACCATCAAGGTGTTTTTTAGTAATGCTTGCTGTGGTGTTTATCAATGAGACAACTCCTCTTCTTTGTACTCCTGCTCCTCCTGCCCCTGCCCTTTTCCGTGGCGGCCTTCGAGCTTGAGAATCCCGAGTGCATCGCTCCGGCCAAGCCGAAGGGGGGACACGATATCATGTGCCGCCTGCTCGCGGCCTCTCTGGCCGACGCCCTGTTGATCGACACCTCGATCCATTTCATGCCGGGCGGCATCGGGGCTCTTGCCTACAATCATGCCATCAACGTCGTCGGCCAAAAACCCAATACCGTGGTGGCAGCCAGCACCGGCACGGTCCTCAATCTGGCCCTGGGGAAATTCGGCCGCTATACCGTCGCCGATGTCCGCTGGCTCGGGGCCATCGCTGCGGATTACGGGGTGATCGCCGTGCGCCGGGATGCCCCCTGGCAGACCCTGAGCGAACTGCTCAAGGCCTTGAAGACCAACCGGGAAGGGACGATCTTTGGTGCTTCAGGCTCCATCGGCAGTCAGGACTGGCTCAAAATGGCCCTCATTCTCGATAAGGCGGGGATCGATCCCAGGATCATCCGCTATATATCGTTTGAGGGAGGAGGGGAGGCGGTTCATGCCCTCATGAAAGGACATATTCAGGTCTTCCCCGGCGATATCACCGAGGTGGCCGAGCATTTCGACAACGGTGCGGTGAGGGTACTGGCCGTGTTCGCCGATAAGCGGCTGACGGGCAAATATACGTCGATCCCGACCGCCGTCGAGCAGGGCTGGAATGTGGTCTGGCCGCTCTGGCGCGGCTACTATCTGCCACCCGGCATCTCCGACGACGAATACCGCTGGTGGATCAATACCCTCTATCGTCTCGAAGGCACCGGGGTGTTCGCCCGGGAAAGGGAAAAGCTTAACCTTTTTCCGATGTTCATGGTTGGCGAGGAGTTTGATCGCTATGTCAAGGAAGACGTACAAAAACTGCGTGGAATCGCGGATAAATTCGGTCTTGAACGGTGACTGAACGGCTATTTCTGCTGATATTGCTCACGGGCGGCCTGGCCTACGCCTATTTCGGCTGGCGGATCGAGGTGCCTTTCGCCTACGATCCCCTGGGGCCGAAAATGTTGCCGGTGTTCCTCGGTCTCTTCCTGGCCGGCTTAAGCCTTTTGTCGATGATGTCCGCCGGTCGTGAAACGTTCGCGATTTCCGGCCGGGTCGTGCGACTTGGCCTCATCGTACTCGGTTATTTCCTGGCCTTTCAGTTTCTCGGCTTCATGCCGGCCACTACCCTCGTCGTCTACGCCATCGCCCGCCTGCGGGGAGCGAGCTGGATGCAGGGTTTGCTCACCGGCATGATCGTCTCCCTCTTTTTCTACGGCGTCTTCCACTTTCTGCTGCAGGTGCCCTTGCCCCTGGGGCGCATCTTCGGGGTAATCGGCTGATGGAAACCGTGCTTGCCTTCGTTCAAGGCCTGATGGTCGTCGCCTTGCCCGTCAACCTCTTGCTGCTTGTCATCGGCATCACGGTCGGCATGATCATCGGCACCATCCCGGGGATCAGCGCCGCGAGCGGCATCGCCCTGCTGGTGCCTTTGACCCATACCTTCGGGCTTGCCCCGGAGTCGGCGCTGATTCTCTATGCCGGCGTCTATTACGGTTCCAAATACGCTGGCCGGATCCCGGCGATTCTTCTCGACATCCCAGGCGATGTCAGTTCCCTTGCCACCCGGTTCGACGGCTATCCGCTGGCGATGGCGGGGCAGGCCGGCAGGGCGCTGGCCTTGACGGCGGTGAGTTCCTTTGTCGGCGGGACGCTGGCCA
>MGTI01000026.1:3967-7815 GCA_001799365.1 Desulfobacterales bacterium GWB2_56_26
TGGTGATCGGGGTTTTTACCCTGAGCGAGGCCTTTTTGCTGGTGGAACAGGCCGTAGTTGACCGAAAAGCCCCGGCGGTGATGAAATACCATGGCCTTTTGGCTGAATGTTTGCGGCTCAAGTGGTCATTGTTCAGATCTTCTTTGATCGGCACCCTGATCGGTCTCCTGCCGGGGGCCGGCACCTATGTGGCGAATCTGGCCGCCTACCGCTTCGAGAAAAAAGTGGCCCGCGACCGGGAACTGTTCGGCAAGGGGGACCCACGCGGCCTGATCAGTCCGGAGGCGGCCAACAGCGCCTGCGCCTTCGGGGCTTTCTTTCCGCTCATGGCCCTCGGCATCCCGGGCAGCGCCACCACCGCCGTGCTGCACGGCACTCTGCTGCTGATGAATGTCGATCCCGGTCCCGATTTCTGCCGGAACCACCCGGAGATCATTTGGGCACTGATCGCCTCGATGGCTCTCGGCAACATTCTGCTGCTCGTGGCGAACATCAAGCTCGCCCAGTTTTTTTCAAAGCTGCTCGCCGTCCCCGGCTGGGTGGTGATGCCGATGATCGTCGTTGTCTCGTTCGTCAGCGTTTACACGGTTTCGCCCAGCATGATCTCCCTGCTGCTTATGGTGATCATCGGCTTCTTCGCCTACGGTTTACGGAAATTCCATTATCCGCTGGCGCCGCTGATTCTCGGCTACGTGCTCGGCAAACCCTTCGAGGACAATTTCCGGCTGGCACTGGCGATCAGCGGCGGCGACGGCTGGGTCCTCCTGCAGAGCGGCACCGCTTTCACCCTCTGGATGTGCATCCTGCTCGGCGTCCTCATCAAGATGGCGGTCATAAGAAAAGGAAGATAGAAACTCCGGTTCAAGCCGGCCGGTTGAGCCGGTATTTCCGTTCTGGCCGGCCTTTCGTGCCGTAATCGAGGCTGATTGTAAGCGTTCCAAGGGAAATCATATATTCCAAATACTTGCGGGCCGTAGTCCGGCTGACGCCGACCTCGTTGCCCACCTCCGTGGCGCTGAGGGTGGCCCCCTGGCTGCTGTGGAAGATGCCGACAATGGTGTCGAGGGTGACGGTATCAATGCCCTTGGGCAGATCGTCGCTGCCCGCCCCGATCACCGGGGCGGCCTTGTGGAACAACCGGTCGGCGTTTTCCTGGGAGAGGGTGCCGGCCTCGGCCAGCTGCCTCCGGTAGGCCCGGTAGGTGTCGAGGGATTCCCGGAACCGCTCGAAGAAGACCGGCTTGATCATGTAGTCGAAGGCCCCGCCCTGCAGGGCGCTGTGCAGCATTTCCACTTCGCGGGCGGCGGTGATCAGAATGACGTCGGCTTTATGCTTCCCGGCCCTGATTTCCTGCAGGAAGGCGAGGCCATTTGATTCCGGCAGGTAGATGTCGAGCAGGATGAGATCCGGCTCCAGGGTCGCGAGCAGCAGACGGGCCTCCTCGATGGTGTTGGCGATACCGGTAACGGCGAAGCCTTCGACCTTCTCGACGAAGGCCTGATGGGTGCGCGAGGCCTTGAGGTTGTCTTCGACGATGAGGACTTCAAGCGCTTGCATGGCTGTTCCTTCCTTTGGGGATGATGATTTCGAAACGGGTCGGCGTCTCCCCGGAAACTTCTATCATGCCGCCCAGTGTGTCCACCGATTTTTTCGCCAGATATAGGCCGTAGCCGTGTTTTCCCTCGCTTTTTGTCGAAATTCCTTTGTCGAAAATCCGGTCGATCATATGGGACGGGATGCCGTTCCCTGAGTCTTCTATTTCAAAAATCAGATCGTTGCCGAAGTCGGACATGAACAGGTTGAGCCAGGCAGGCACCTGTCCTGCAGATGCCGCCTCGACGGCGTTGTCGATGATGTTGCCGAGCGCGGTGGTCAGAGTATGGCGATCGAGGCTGTCCGGCAGATCGATCATCCGGCTTTCCGGATCAATGCGGAAATCGACCTTCTGCTCCCCGGCGTGCATATATTTGCCGATGATCATGGAGGAGAGAATCCGGTCAGGCAGGTTTTCGGCCAGGAAACGGATCAGCTTCCGGTGGCCTCTGGTCTCGTCGGCGATAAAGGCCAGGACCTCGTCGTAAGCCCCGATCTGGATGAGGCCGACGATGGTGTGCAGGCTGTTGCTGTATTCGTGGGTCTGCGCCCGGAGCATATCGGAAAACGCCTGCACCTGGGAGAGCTCCCGGGCGATCATGTCGATATCTTCCTTCTTCCTGAATGTTACCACCAGACCGTGACCGGCGCCGACCGGCTCGACGTTGACGATGATCGGGATGCCGGCCAGGATGAACTCCCGGTCCGAGACCGGCTCGCCGGTGGCGAGGATGTGGGCGGTGTCGAGTGCTGGGAAGAAGTCCCGGAGAGGGTGGTTCTGCAGCTCGCTTGGGTCCCGGAGATTGAGGGTCTTGAGCGCCGCCTCGTTGACCAGGGTTATGATACCCACGGCATCGGTCGAGATGATGCCTTCGCGGATCGACTCGATCAGGGCGGTCCGTTCCTGAAACATATAAGCGATCTCCGCAGGCTCCAGGCCAAAGATCACCCATTTGACCCCTTTGGCGATGAAGATGGCGGCGATAAGCCCCAGGGTGATGAAGACGAAGGTGAAATAGACGATCTTCTCCAGATAGAGATCGGAGGCGCGGCGTATGGATTCCACCGGGTAGCCGGCGGCCACCATGCCGATGATCGAATGGCGGTGATCGGTGACCGGCACCGCGCCGCGGATGAAGTGGTGGCCGTTCTCGAAAGTTCTCTGCGAATAGTCGCTGCCGTAGCGGAGCGCCCTGCCGGACAGAGGGTCGGCCAGTTCGGTACCGACTTTTTCCGACTCCGGGTGGCTCAGGATGATGCCGCGGTGGTCGGTGATGATGATGTACTCCACATCGGTCTGCCGGCGGATGAGGCCGGTGAGGAGCGTCACCGCCCGGTGGTTGCCGGGTTCGGCGATAAAGGATTGAACCTCCGGCAAGAGCGCCAGTTGCCGGGCGGTCTGTACGGCCCGGTTCCTGGTCTGCTTGTCGACGATGTCGAAGGCCATCTGCGAGAAAACCCCGCCGATCGACACCAGCAGCACCACCACCAGGGCCATGATGATCACGGTCACCGAGTCGAGCAGGCGCTTCGGCCTGATGAAATTGTAGAGGGCGGGAGCGAGAGGGTTCATGGATCTTAAGTATAGAAGGAATTTGGGGTTTTGCAAATCTCGAAGTTCCGGTGTCGGAGCGGTCAGGGTGGCAGCGATCCTCTGGCGACACAAGTTGCAAAAGTTGTTGAAAAACTCAAAAGTCCATTAAAAAACCAAATATTGACCATGGCTTACCATTATTTCATAGTATCTCCAGCCACTGAATGACAGCAATGGCAGGCGGGAACCCGCCGCTCATGGGAGCTTACGCCCCGGAAGAATTCCAAGCAAATGGAGGATGGTATGAAACTGAGGAAAATCGCGTTGACCGCACTGCTGTGCACCTCTCTTACGGTCGGTTCGGCCATGGCTGCTAAGATCGAAAAACCCGAATGCGTTGCCCCGGCCAAACCGGGCGGCGGCTTCGACCTGACCTGTCGGGTGGCCCAGATCGCCCTGAAACCGCAACTCTCAGAATTGATGCAGGTGACCTTCATGCCGGGCGGCATCGGCGCGGTAGCCATCAATATGTTCAATACCACCCGGACCGACGACCCCAATTCCATCGTTGCCTTCTCCTCCGGTTCGCTGCTTAACATGGCTACCGGCAAATACGGCGAATGGAACGAAAAGGATGTCAAGTTTGTTGCCACAGCCGGGGCCGACTACGGCGCGGTGATCGTGAGAAGCGACAGCAAATTCAAGACTCTTGCCGACGTCA
>MGTI01000027.1:0-7344 GCA_001799365.1 Desulfobacterales bacterium GWB2_56_26
TCACGGGATTATAGTAGCCTAAAGGGGCGAGTGCCGAGCGGATGTCCTCCTCCGCCTGGCGATGCAGCCGTTTCACGGTATTGGGCTGCAGCCGCTCGCTCTCCCGGTGCAGGTAGATCGTCAGGCGAGCCAGGATGTTTTTATGCAAGGCTTCTTCCACCCCGGAGACCGTCACCTCGACCTGCTCCGCCGCAAACGGCCGAACCGGCAAGAGTAGCAACACCAGGCAGAAGAATAGGATTCGACAAGACAAGGATGTTATATTAAGCAGTAGCTGACGTTTATATGAGTATGGCCCAGCCGCACCGAACCCTCCGGATGGCGGATGCAGGCGTTATTGTACATTGCCCACCGCGAAATGAAAGATGAAACTGGAACGTATCGAAATTACCAAGATAATCAACGGCGGCTATGGCCTGGGACAACTGCCGTCCGGGCAGATCGTCCTGGTCCGCCACGTTCTTCCCGGCGAAATTGTTACTGTAACCACAGAGAAGACGAAAAAAAACTACATTTCCGGCGAGGCCAGGCAGATTATTGCCGCCCACCCGGCAAGGCGCCTTCCACCTTGCCCCTATGTGGGCGAATGCGGCGGCTGCGATCTGCAGCACTGTGGATATGAAGCGCAGCCGGCGATCAAAAAAACAATCGTTGCCGACCTGCTCGGACGGAGCCCGCACCGGGAGGTGGAAGAGGCCGTGCAGCTGGTGGCCGAACCGATCGCCGCGCCCGCCGAATTCGGCTACCGGCAACGCATCCGGCTCCAGGTCGACAGCCGCGGGGGCTTGGGTTTCCATCGGTTTCAGTCCCATACGGTCGTCCCCATCGAGGCCTGCCTCTTGGCCCGTACGGAGGAAAACGAGGTTCTGGCGGCAATAAAAGCCCATGCGGACGGGCGAAAATTGACCGGTATCGCCATTGAAGTAGAACTGCAGGAAAATCCGATAAGCAGTAATACTGTCGTCATTTTCCACCTCCCGCGTCAGCCGCGCCCCGCTGAAATTGCGGCGGCCGAACGGTTTGCACGGGACGCAGGAAACGTCGAACGGATCTTTTTTGCCGGCGACTCTTTTTCCCTGATGGGGCCGTATGGATCGAAGACGGAGGGGGCGGACAACAGCCTGGCGGTCCATTATCCGGCGGATTCGGCCGATAAGACCATGGCCGTTCTGCCAGGCGATTTTACCCTTACCTGGGAAGCCGGAGGCTTCTGCCAAGTCAACCTGGCCCAGAACCGCAACCTGATCGCCACCGTTCTTTGCTTCTGTGAGGCAGGAAAGTCAGACCGGGTCCTCGACCTCTTCTGCGGCATGGGCAATTTTGCCATACCTCTTGCCATGCAGGCGGGCGAGGTCCTGGGTATCGAGGGCCAGGGCTCGGCCATCCGCAGCGCTGTGCGCAATGCCGCGGCGGCTGGTCTCACCAATGCCCTCTTCCGGAAAAGCCCGATCCACGCCGCCTGTGCGGAGCTGGTCGCGGCCGGCGAACGGTTCGACTGCGTGGTCATCGATCCACCCCGCCAGGGCGCACCAGATCTCGCTGCCGCGCTGGCAACGCTTGCTCGCCGCCGGCTCGTCTACATCTCCTGCGATCCCGCCACCCTCTGCCGAGATCTTGCCGCTCTCTGCGACAAGGGTTTTGCCATCCGCAAAATCCAGCCGATCGACATGTTCCCCCAGACCCATCATATCGAAACGGTCGTCCTGCTCGACCGAGAATAGTTCGAGATAATCCCCATTACCAATTATTTTCGGTGCGCACGGCGCACCCTACGTTGCTCCGTGAATTCGTAGGTGCGCCGTGCGCACCGTGGCATTCGCATTGTTCCTCTTTTTCTTTTTCTTGACATGATACACATCATACTGTATCAATACTGTATCATTAACTCAGACAAGGACATTCATATGGTGAATTACGCGATCGACAAGGAATCGGATACCCCGCTCTATATTCAGATCCGGGATGCCATCCAGAACGCCATCCGCAGCGGAGAACTGCTGCCCGGTGACCGGCTGCCCTCCGTTTGCAGCCTGGCCAAGGAGATCGGCGTCACCCAGGCCACGGTCCGCCGGGCGCTCCAGGACTTGAGCGATGCCGGCCAGGCCTGCTGTCATGTCGGTCGCGGTACCTTCATCCAGGACGGCAGCGGCCCGACTCCCGCACCCGATCGGATGGAGAGCATCGGTGCCGCCCGCAATCTCGGGCCAAGCGAGCGGGCTCCCCACGGCTCAATGGAATTTGCCGTCCGAAAGTTGCGGATGGGGGTCGGCAAGGCCCTGCGGGACATCATGTCGCTGGCGGAAAAATCGGGCATTATCCATCTCACCAAAGGGGTGCCCGATCCCCGGTGTCTGCCGGAGAATTTCCTGGCGGAGGTCGCGGCGGAAGCCCTTGCCAATTTCGGCACAGAACTCTACGAGGCAACCGACCCGCTGGGCAACTACGAGCTGCGCCGCGAGATCGCCCGGCGCTTCACCGCCGAGGAGACCCCGATCACCCCGGACCAGGTCCTCATCACCAACGGTTCGATGCAGGCCGTGACCCTGGTGGCGGAGGCGAACATGGAGATCGGCCAGCGGGTAGTCTGCGAGACGCCCTGTTTCAAGGGCATCACCGACACCTTTTCGGCCATGGGCCACTGGGTGGAGACGCTGACCCGCGACAGTCACGGGCTCGGCCAAGCCCAGTTGAACCAGCTGCCGGCCGATCTCTCGTACCTGCTCTACATCTGCCCCTACGCCCATAACCCGATGGGTACGCATCTGAGCGTGGAGCGGGCGAGCCTCCTGGTCGACTGGGCAAGAAAAACCGGCAGCCTGATCGTCGCCGACGAATTGTTCAAGGACCTCGGCTGGACTGGGAGCAAGCCGCCCTCCATCATGCGCGAACTGGGCCCGGAACAGACCGTGGTGGTCAGTTCGCTCTCCAAGTCGATCATGACCGGCATGCGCCTCGGCTGGCTGATCAGCTCGCCGCAGCGCATCCAGCAGCTGGCGCAGCTGAAAAAGCTCATGGACCATTCGGCCCCGTCGCTGATCCAGGGCATGGCGCTGACCATCTTCCGCTCCGGCAGATACGATGCCCATACCGCAAGGATGGCGGAAGTCTACCGGCAGCGGCGGGACGTGATGCTGAAGGCCCTCGACCGGTACATGCCGAAGGAGGTTACCTGGACGAGACCCGACGGCGGCTTCTCCCTGCTTCTTGAACTGCCGCGGGGATATTCGAGCGTTGCTCTCTTTCTCTCGGCCATCGACAAGGGCGTGGCGTTTTTGCCCGGCCCCTTATTCGATATCGACCAGCGCTTCGTCCACTGCTGCCGGCTGAGTTATGCCTGGCCGGACGAGGCGGAAATCAAGGAAGGTATTGAGCTTCTGGCCAGCGCGGTGGAGGATTTTCTTCGCAGGCCTCCTGGAGATTCCGGACTGAGCGGGCTGGGCAGTTACCACTGAGGGCGAAAAAAATACGGGCGAAAAATTTTTCGCCCCTACAAGTGCTCCCGATCATTCGAATTTAATCTGTTCTCGCAATCCTAGTGGAAGGTGAACGACATGAATCCCTATTATATGGACCAGATGATCAAGGAAAGGCAGCGAGAGACGGAGGCCGAAGCCAGGCGGCTACGGCTGGTGGCCATTTACGATGCCCATAATCCGGGCCTGGGCGACCGGCTGCTGCTCGCCCTCGGCGATACCCTCATCAGACTCGGCGAGCACCTCAAACGCCGCTGCGAATCACCAGCCGAGCTCGAAGAAGAACTCTGCCGCGAACAATAATCCTCATCCTCCCGTAGACCGGCCGGCGCGACACAACCGTTGCAAAGGCCGGCAGATAGCCTATCATGTTCAGAGAAATACCCGAATAATTTCAAGTGAGGTATCCATGAACAGATCAGGTGCGCTGGCCTCATTCGGCAAAAATGACGTAAGTCAATTACCGGACGACATGTTTCAGCTATCCTGAATCAGTCAAAATAGATCCCTGCGTCACGAAAGAGGAGAAATTATGAAAGAACTGCCCGATCAAGGAAGTTCCCCTTTGGCAATATCCGACGACGATGTCATCGAGGCCATGAAAACCATTCCTGGCTACATCGACATTACCCCCGGCGATTTCAAGGAAGTGTATCAGGCAGCGTACGCCCTGGCCATGAAACGGATGTTCGATACCCTGACCGCCGAAGCAATCATGACCAAATCGGTGCTGCTGGTGGACGAGGTCATGGAGCTGGTCGATGCCGCAGCCCTCCTCGCGGAATCTCAAGTCTCGGGTGCGCCGGTCGTGGGTGACAATGGCGTAATCGTCGGCGTCGTCTCCGAAAAAGACTTTTTAAGAGAGATGGGAGTCGGGGAAAAGCCGTCCTTTATGCGGATCGCCACCCACTGCCTGAATAACCAGGGCTGTATGATCGGCAGGCTGCGCAACAAGACAGTGGCCGACATCATGACCCGTCCGCCGATAACCGGAACCCCGGGCATGACCGTGGGCGCGATCTCCGCTCTGTTTGCCGAACGGCAGATCAACCGGCTGCCGATCATCGACGCAGAGCGGCGGCCGGTCGGGATCGTTACCCGCACCGATCTGGCCCACTCCTTCCATACCTGCGGAAGGAGGCCGAAGCCATGAACTACTTCGAGAAGATGAAGGGCGGCGGGCAAAGTCCCCCCGGGGTCGGCGCGGTGGAAGTCCTCTGGTCCTGGATCGGCAGTTTTGCCGGCATTGCCATTGTGTCCATGATTCACATGAATCTCCTCGACCGGGCCGGCCTCATCATGATCATCGGCTCCTTCGGGGCCTCGGCCGTGCTTATATACGGCGCCA
Organism: Desulfobacterales bacterium GWB2_56_26; assembly: GCA_001799365.1. Lineage (GTDB taxonomy): Bacteria > Desulfobacterota > Desulfobulbia > Desulfobulbales > Desulfocapsaceae > Desulforhopalus_A. The sequence continues at coordinate 4,822 of MGTI01000027.1, forward strand.
TCCGCAGTCCGCTCGCCCAGCCGCGGAACCTCCTCGGCGGCCACATCCTCTCCGCCCTCATCGGCGTCACCGCCTTTCAATGGCTGGGCGGCGACACCTGGCTTGCGGCCGCTGCCGCGGTTTCCACCTCGATCGCCGTCATGCACCTCACCAAAACCCTGCATCCGCCGGGGGGCGCAACGGCCCTCATCGCCGTGATCGGCGGCGACAGCATCCACAATCTCGGCTATCTGTATGTGCTGATGCCGGCCGCTCTGGGGGCGGGGGTAATGCTGCTGGTCGCCCTCTTCGTCAACAACATCCCGAAAAACCGCAAATATCCCGAGTTCTGGCGATAGCGGAGGCGGCAAAAATTTCCAAGGTACGTTTCTTCTCGTGAAATAGGTATTATATTATTATGACTTGAAAATTTCAGTCCGTGTCCGTAGGGGAATCTCGTATTCGCCCTCCTGAGACCGTCCTTGTCTCACTAAAGTGTGGAAATGAACAAAAAACCCGTTACAGCCGCAGGTGACAAGGAGTTCTCCCCGTATCTCTCGCGGTACCACCTTGCAGTACTGTACGGTATCTGCATATTCTTCCTTGTCCTTATTCTCCTCTTCGATCTTGCCATTCCTCCCGGAATAGCTGTAGGCGTTCTGTATGCAGTCGTGATTCTCCTGTCGCTGTGGATACCTCACGACAAGGCGATCCTCGGTTTTTCACTGATTTCCTCGTTTTTGATCATCGCCGCCTTTTTCTACAAACCGCCTGCTGAGGAAATGTGGAAGGTCGTCTTCAATCGCGGCATATCGCTCTTTACCGTATGGATCATCGCTTCGCTCGGCCTGAAACGCCGGAAAACCGAACAACAGCGGAACACGATCCTTCTGGAACGCGAGAAGGCCCTTGAAGAAGTAAAAATCCTGCGCGGCTTTCTGCCCATCTGCGCCTCCTGCAAAAAAATCAAAGACGATAAAGGCGAGTGGACTCAAATCGAAGGCTATATCCACAAACACTCGGAAGCCGAATTTACCCACAGCATTTGCCCGGAATGCGCCGAACGGCTTTATCCCGATTTTTTCAAAAAATCCGATTTTTATAAAAAAAATATGTAGTAATACTCCTGACTGGGGTGCAGTACGTCGCCAAAAGTGAAGGGCAACAGACATTGTTTTTTGGAGAAGGCTTTAGCCCCCGATTGTGAAATCACTTCGTATTCGTTATATTCGTCCTTATACATCGATTCTTCCGCCGGAATACCCATGGAACTCGCTCTCGTCACTATTTTTTCGACATCCTTCGTCCTTGCCCTCTCCGGCGCTCTCATGCCCGGGCCGCTGCTGACGGTCACCGTCAGCGAAAGCTCCCGGCGCGGGGCTGTCGCCGGACCTTTGATGATCTGCGGCCACGGCCTGCTTGAGCTGGCAATGGTTGCGGCCCTCTTGGCCGGCCTGGCGCCGATTTTGGTCCGGGACGACGTCTTTATCTTCATCTCGCTGACCGGCGGGGCAATTCTTTTGTACATGGGGATCTCCATGCTGAAGAGTCTGCCCGGCATGGTGTTGCATGGATCATCCTCATCGGCTCCGGCGGCTGACGGGCGCAATCTGGTGGCGGCGGGTGTGATCCTCAGTGCGGTCAATCCCTACTGGCTGATCTGGTGGGCCTCGATCGGCCTCGGTTATATCGTTTACTCCATGAAATTCGGCCTGCTGGGGGTGACTGCCTTCTTCTGCGGCCATATCCTGGCCGATTTTGCCTGGTACACGCTGGTCTCCTTCGGCATCGCCCGGGGACGACACCTGCTCGGCAATAGCCTGTACCGGAAATTAATTGGCGGCTGCGCCGTGTTTCTCATTGCCTTTGCCTGCTGGTTTTTCTACAGCGGCGTAACCAAGGCTATGACAGCCTTCTAAAATACCGGATACCAAACTCATGACCCGCGACGAGGATACCGCCAAAACCGTCTACACCTGCAACGAATACCGTGAGGAGATGATCCTGCTCGCACTGCGCAGAAGACTGCAGCAGCCTGATCTGGCGGAGGAAGAACGAACGAGACTGACCGGCGAGATTGCCCGGCTGGAAAAGGAATTCGGTTTCTGACCATGCTCTGTTCGCAGGCAAACCGTCCGTCCACTCGAAAGAGGTCTTAGAGAAATGCTTATCCTCATTTTTGCCAACGGTGAGTTTGCCACCACCCCCGACCTTTCCGATCTTCTCGACCGGGCCGGCCTGATCATTGCCGCCGACGGCGGGGCCAACCACTGCGCCCGTCTCGGCATCGTCCCGGACATCCTTCTCGGCGATCTCGATTCTGTTGAAACCGGGCTCCTGCAAAAGCTGCAGGCTCAAGGGGTTGCTATCCACCGCCATCCCCCGGAGAAAGACGCCACCGACCTCGAGCTGGCCCTCGATCTGGCGCTCGATCGCGGTGCCACCGCAGTATGGCTGGTCGGCGCCCTCGGCGGCAGGTGGGACATGAGTCTTGCCAATATCATGCTCTGTGCCCTGGAAAAATACCGGAGTCTCCCCATCACC
>MGTI01000027.1:7387-7827 GCA_001799365.1 Desulfobacterales bacterium GWB2_56_26
TCCAAGGCATAACCCTTGAGGGCTTTCAGTACCCGCTCCGGGATGCCAGCCTCCCTTTCGGGTCCTCCCGTGGAATAAGCAATGTTCTGACCGAGGAAACGGGGACGGTCCGCCTGGAGCAAGGCGTGCTGCTTTGCATCTGTCTTGAGAACGAATAATATCATGCCCAAAGAGTACAGAGCAGCAATGGCCCGACAACAGCCACGATAGTCCACAAAACAGTCTTGAGCGGCCCGAGCCAATACTGTCGCGAAGCGAGCAGCGGGCTTTGGGCGATATCTCTGCCCGTCTCCGTGGTGTCTTCAGGCATAAACAGATAGAGCAGGATGTCCTTCATAATTGTCGTTCGTCGCATGTCGCACCTCTCCGATGGCAAATTTCAGTCGTTTATTTCCCCCTTGTCCGGACAACCGCATGGTAGTGCAGGAGGGTGCAACAAG
>MGTI01000028.1 GCA_001799365.1 Desulfobacterales bacterium GWB2_56_26
CGGACCTAACGGCGATGTGGCCGGCAACTGTATGCAGATCCTGTTGAACCGCTGCGCGAACGTCTCGATTCCCCTGATCGTCGACGGCACGGCGGCGGTCCACGATCCGCAGGGCATCGATCATACAGCCTTGCGGGCGATTCTCCTGCAGGACGATCTCGCGGCCTTCGATCCCGCGGCGCTCCATTCGGGCGGCTCGATGCTCTACCGGACCGGCACCCGGCGACATGGCATGCAGGAGCTGTTCAGGAAAGTGGCCAAAACGCCTGCGGGGCTCGTCGAATCCTGGATCTCTAACGACGAATTCTACAAGGAATACAACAGCCTGATCTTTTCCGTGCCGGCCGATCTCTTTATCCCCGCCGGGGGCCGGCCGGAGACGGTCGATGCCGGCAACTGGCAGCGGTTTTTCGACGAATCCGGCGCACCGACGTGCCGGGTGATCGTTGAAGGCGCAAACTCCTTCATCACCCCGGAAGCGCGGAAGAACCTGCAGCAGCGCGGCGTGATCCTTATGCGCGATGCCTCGGCCAATAAATGCGGCGTCATTTCTTCATCCTATGAGATCATCGCCAATCTTATGCTCTCCGACGAGGAGTTTCTTGCCCATAAGGAGGAGTATGTCTCCGATGTGCTCGCGATCCTCGAAAAACGGGCGGAGGAAGAGGCGAAGGTGATCCTGGCGCGGCACCGCCAGGCGGAGGGCAGTTTGCTCTATACCGATATCACGGGCGAGATCAGCAGCGAGATCAACAGTTGCTACGCCCGGTTGTTCGGCTACTTCCAGGCCCATCCGGAGGTCTGCGACCAGCCCCTCTATCGCCGGGCCATCCTCGATCACCTGCCGGCAATGCTGACGAAGGAGGGCAGTCCCTTCCGGACCCGGATCGACCGGCTGCCGAACAAGATTAGATATGCCATCCTGGCCGGGGAGATCGCCTCGTCGCTGGTCTACCATGCCGATCGGGACCAGGCCTTCCTTGAATTGGTGGAAGGGCATCTGCGGCGAAGGCAAAAGGGTTTTAGCTGATCCGACTGTGGATCGAATGCGCATGCAACATTTTGTAATTGCGTGAAAACTATAGTGATGGCTTTGATCGATATATGAATCTTAGATAACATCTCAGAATTTAATAAGATATTTATCATTGATTCATTGCAGAATCGAAAGACAGGGCGGGCGGTGCAGGCCTCGTCGCCATCCTGAAAGGATATCGAGGCAATATCAAGGGCAGCGCCGGTGGCGTATATTTTGCATCGCAAACGCCAGCGGCATTGCCAGGCCGGAACCGAAAAGCGTTTACCGGTGACATATTTTCAAACACAAAAATACTGAGGACAACGATGAAGAGCACACAATCCAACAACAGCCTCCACGAGCTTCGCAACACCGTTATCGCCAAGGGCAATGTCAGCGGCACCGACCGGTATATCGCCCACGCCAAGGGGGCAGTGCTGACCGATGTCGAAGGCAACGACTACATCGATTTCGGCGGCGGCATCGCCGTCATGAACGTCGGCCATTCCCACCCCAAGGTGGTGGCCGCCATCAAGGAGCAGGCGGAGAAATTCACCCATACCTGTTTCATGGTCACCCCCTACGAGGGTCCGGTCCGACTGGCCAAAAAGATTATTGACGCTGTGCCCGGCGACTCGCCGAAGGCGGTGATGTTTGCCAACAGCGGCGCCGAGGCGGTCGAGAACGCGGTGAAGATCGCCCGCTATTATACGAAAAAAACGGCGATCATCGCCTTTGAGAGCGCCTTCCACGGCCGGACCCTGATGGGCATGACCCTCACCTCGAAAGTGAAACCCTACAAATTCGGCCTCGGCCCTTTTGCCCCCGAGGTCTACCGGATGCCGTTCGCCAACTGCTACCGCTGCCCCTATGGCAAGGAATACCCGGGCTGCGGCGTCGAGTGCGCCGATAAGCTGAAGGATTTCTTCGTCAACCATATCGCGGCCGAGCAGACCGCGGCGATCATCTTCGAACCGGTCCAGGGCGAAGGCGGCTTCATCGCCCCGCCGAAGGAATATTTTGTCAAACTTCAGGCTATCTGCAAGGAAAACAATGTGCTGATGATCGCCGACGAGGTCCAGACCGGCATCGGCCGGACCGGCACCATGTTCGCCATGGAGCAGTACGGGGTCGAGGCGGATATCACCACGGTGGCCAAAAGCCTCGCCGCCGGCATGCCGCTGTCCGCGGTGGTCGGCAAGAAGGAGATTATGGACAGCGTCCACGCCTCGGGCATCGGCGGTACCTACAACGGCAACCCGCTCTCCTGTGCCGCGGCGCTCGCCGTCTTCGACATCTTCGAGGAGGAAAAACTGCTCGATAAAGGACAGAAACTGGGCGCGATGCTGCGGGAAAGTCTTATCGCCATGCAGCAGGAGTGCGACCTGATCGGCGACGTCCGCGGGCTCGGGCCGATGGTGGCGATGGAGCTGGTGAAGGACAAAAAGACCAAGGAACCGGCGGCGGCCGAAACCAAGGCCCTGGTGAAATACTGCCTCGACCGGGGCCTGATTATCCTTGCCTGCGGCGCCTACGGCAATATCATCCGTTTCCTTATGCCGCTCGTCATCACCGACGACCAGCTGCAAAAAGGGCTGACCATCGTCCGCGAGGGTCTTGCGGCAATTCGTTCATAATAAGGGGGAGCAACCGATGCATGGTTTTTACAATCGCCTTTTGACGATCGATCTCTCTTCCCGGACCTTTGTCATCGAAGAAATTGCCGACCAGGTTTTGCAGCAGTGTCTCGGCGGCAAGGGACTGGCCACCCGGTTGCTCCTTGAGCGGAACCCGGCAGGCGTCGATCCGCTGTCGCCCGAGAATCATCTGATCTTCGCCACCGGGCCGTTCTGTGGCGGGCGGCTCTGGGGTGGCAGCCGGTACGGGGTCTTCACCAAGTCGCCCTTGACCGGTTTCTATGCCGAATCCTATTCGGGCGGGAAGGTGCCCGAGGCCATCGATGCCGCCGGTTTCGATGCCATCGTCCTGCACGGCCGCGCCGATCGGCCGACCGTGCTGATCGTCACCCCCGAGGGGGCCGAATTCCATGATGCCGGCGACCTGTGGGGGATGGAGACCTTCGCCGCCGAGGAGGCGGCGCTGGCGCGCTTCGCGCAAGAGAAAGAAGGCTACCGCAAGCCCGGCGCGGTGGTGATCGGCCCGGCCGGGGAAAACCTGGTCCGCTATGCCATCATCGCCAACGATAAATGGCGGTGCGCGGGCCGGGCCGGGGTCGGCACGGTGATGGGGGCCAAACGCGTAAAGGCCATCGTTTTCCAGGGCGACCGGAAGCGGGAATACGCCGATCCGGAAGGCGTTGCCGCCTATGCCAAGAATTTCTCTCAGACCAATATGGAGCATCCCGGTGTCAAGGCTTACAAGCGCCTCGGCACCACGATGATGGTCGCCCTGATGAATACCGCCGGGGCCTTCCCGGCCAAGTACTGGAATCAGGGGTCGGTGGAACACTGGGACAAGCTCAGCGGCGAGCGCTACCATGAAGAGCACGAGGTCATGCCCCACGCCTGCGCCAAGTGCTTCATGGCCTGCGGCCGCATGGCGAGGCTCAAGAAGGGTCGGCATAAGGACCTCAAACTTGAGGGGCCGGAATACGAGACCATCTACTCCTTCGGCGGCCTCTGCATGATCACCGAGATGGAGGAGGTCGCCTACCTGAACGACCTTTCCGACCGTCTCGGCATGGACACCATCACCGTCGGCAACCTCTGCGCCCTGGTGATGGAAGCCAAGGAAAAGGGCAGGATCGCCTACGACATCGACTACGGCAATGCCGACCAGCTGGCGGCCCTGATCACAAAGATCGCCGCCCGCGAGGACATCGGCGACATCCTGGCCGACGGCATCATTTCGGCCTCGGAGCGCTTTGGCCTGACCGATCTCGCCATCCACGTCAAGGGCATGGAGCCGGCGGGATACGACCCAAGGGTGCTGAAGGGGATGGGCCTCACCTTCGGGACCTCGCCCCGCGGCGCCTGTCATCTGCGGACCACCTTCTACAAGCCGGAGCTGTCGGGGATGATCCCGGCCGCCCAGATCGAGGAGAAGGCGGCCATGCTCATCGATTTCGAGAATCGGCTCAATATCTTCGATACTCTCATCCTCTGCCGTTTCTACCGCGATCTCTACTCCTGGGTGGAACTGGAAAAAGCCATTGCCCTTGCGACCGGCATCGCCGGCAAGGAGGAGCTTGAGAAAATCGCCGTCCGGGTCACCGATATGACGAGGGTCTTCAATATCCGCGAAGGACTCACGCCCGCGGACGACCGGCTGCCGCAGCGCCTGCACAAGGAAAAACTCCCAGACGGCCGGTCTCTTACAGCGGAGGAAATGGAATACCTGCTGCAGGATTACTACCTGTTGCGGGGCTGGAACAAAGACGGCGTGCCGGCCCTGTGCTGACAGTTCACATCACTCCCCCCGTATCCTCCCTGCTCTGGAGGATACGGGGGGAGTGTTTTTTGTCCGATCGAGACGCAAAAGTGAGGTTTCTATGTGTTCCGTACTGTTGAAGAAAAAAATTCTTGGCGTCCTGGCCGACAATGTCCTCGGCAACGCCTCCCCCGATCTGGTTGCAAGCAGTACCATCGCCCGTCGGCTGAACATCAGCCTCGCCGAGACCAGATCGAGCCTTCGTTCCATGAATGAGGTTGGCATCATCGAAAGCGATCCCGAGACGGAGAGGGCGTTGATCACCCATCGGGGCCTTTGCTGGCTGCACAATGCCGCGTAAAAACTAAGGACTGAGGGTAGGGGCGAAAAATCTTTCGCCCCTACCGTCCTGCCCATTTCACCCATTCGGATTGCGCCTGTGCATGACAACTCAATCCTCAGTCCTCAGTCCGCAAACCGCAAAACTGTTTTTCAGACGGTAAAACGCCCCACGAGTTTCTTCAGCCCCTCCGCCATCCGTGAAAGATCTGCGGCATTGTTGTCCACCTCGGAGCTGGAGGTGGAGATTGAGGCCGAGGCCTGGTTCAACAAGCCGATACTGCCGTTGATGCCATGAGCGGCTGCTGTGCTCTGCCGGGCCATGGTGTTGACGGTGGCGATGGCCTCGGACACGTAGTTAACCTGGCCGGCAATCTCCCTGGTCGCCGCCGACTGCTCCTCCACCGCCGAGGCGATGGCATGGACGATCTGACCGATGCTGTTGATGACGCCGGTCAAAGACTCGATGGCTTTGACATTGGAGGTGGTGGTATTTTGTATTTCCCCGACAATCGCCTTGATATTCTCCGTCGC
>MGTI01000029.1 GCA_001799365.1 Desulfobacterales bacterium GWB2_56_26
GTTATTTCCGTCTACAACGAAGAGAGGGTGATCCGTGAAAAAATCGACAACACCCTGCAACTCCTCTACCCCGAGCATCTGCTTGAAATACTGGTGGTTTCCGACGGCTCTACGGACCGCACCAATGAAATAGTCGGGGCCCTCGGCACCTCACGAGTGACGCTCAAAGCCTTTCCGGGAAGAAAAGGTAAAACCGCCTGCCTCAACCGGACCGTCCCCGAAGCCCTGGGCGATATCATTGTGTTCACTGATGCCAACTCGATGTTCCCCCTCGACCTCCTGCAGCAGTTATCCGCGAATTTCGCAAACGATTCCATCGGCCTGGTCACCGGCTGGACGAAATACCGGAAACCCGGCAGGACAGAAGAAACGGTTGGTCTCTATAGTCGTCTGGAGATGTTCACCAAAGAGGCGGAAAGCCGGATATCCTCATGCGTCGGCGCCGACGGAGCGGTGTTTGCCATTAGAAAAACTCTCTTTCAGCCGCTCAAAGAAAGTGACATCAATGACTTCGTCATTCCGCTGCAGGTTATTGCCCAGGGCAAAAGGGTCGTCCTCGACCCGGCCGTGTACTGCATTGAACAGCCCGGCGACAATGAAGCCAGGGAATACCGCCGGCAGGTCCGCATCACCACCAGGACTCTCGGGGCGATCGGTCGCAACAGGCAATTCCTGAACCCGCTTCGGTACGGCTCGTTCAGCTTTTTCCTCTTTTCCCATAAGGTGATCCGTTTTCTGGTGCCCTTCAGCTTTGCCGGACTACTCATCACCGCCGTCCTGCTGACGAACTCGTCGCTTCTCTATGCCGGTTTTGCCACCGCCCAGCTCATCTTTATCGGCATCGGCCTCGCCGGTCTCTCGAAACACTTCACCGGCCGCTTACCTCAACTCTGTTCGTTCTTTCTCTTGACCATTGCCGCCCAACTTGTCGGCTGGGCGCGATGGACCTTGGGGAAAACGGATGTCATATGGAAACCGGCAAGATAGCGGAGATGTCGGCGATGAATTTCTCTCACAGATATTTAACCTCAGCTACGATACAAAAACGCTTGCTTTGGTTATTATTGACGATCGTCATAATCCTGACGATCATCAAGACAAGCATCCCACTGCTGGAAAATTTCCTTGTAGTTAAAAAAGAGTTGCCCCATGCGGAAGCCTTGGTGGTGATGGCAGGATCGATGACGGAACGCCTCCCCGTTGCCGCACGTCTTTTTCAGGATGGGGTGGCGCCACGGATCCTGTTGACCAATGACGGGAATTTGGGGGCATGGTCGGCAGAGAAGAATCGTAATCTATACAGCATCGAGTGGGCGGAATCGGACCTGACGAACATGCAGGTGCCGGATCAGGCGATCGTGAAGCTTACCTATTCGGCAAGCGGCTCGATTTACGACGCACTGAATTCCCGAAAGGAGATTCTGGAAAAGGGGATACAAAGCATTATCATCGTAACCTCTGATTACCATACGAGAAGATCGCTCTGGACTTTTGAGCGGATCTTACGAGATCATCCTGTTGCTATTGGTACTTATCCCGTGACATCTGCACTGAGCAAGTCGTCTGATTTCGAAAAGTTCCCGGAATTGTGCCGTGAAATGATAAAATATTTATACTACACTTCGAGTTATCAGTTTATCGAGTAACGAAAGGAGCGCCTTCTTCTCTCTTCGAGGCGCTCAGGTTTTCCTTCCGGTTCAGAAAAAACGGACTGCCATCTTCCCACTCACGGTCTCTTCACGGCTCTCCGTCATGCCACGGATACGGGCAACCTTCTCTACCATTTGAAAAAATCGGTTTCATAGGACAACGTCAGCACAACCCTATGCTCATCAAAGCTGTCGTCCAGAACCTCCGAATCCTGCCGACTATAATCGTAGGAAAGGGAGAATTTATATAATTGTCGGAAGGTATAGCCCAAGCTTGCTCCCGTCGAAAAACGTTTGCGATTGAACGTTTCCTTTTCCGTGACAAATTCCTCCTCGGCTACCGACTCGGTTGCTACGGGGGTGATCTCGGTAATTATCTCTTCATCTTCATAACGATAGCCGGTGTACAGATCGGCGGCGAGTTGTTCCATCAACCGGTAATTGAATCTGAGCCACGACTGCCAGAACTCTCGAAGACCGTTCTCGTCATTTCCGGTAAAGTTGAGGACCTCATACCCGCGCTTGGCTGTAAAGTTGATGTAGCCCCGTTCGAACGCATACGAAAAAGACATATTGCCGTTATATCCCCACTCCCCCTCCGTCCCTTCGGTTTTGGTATAGGTGGGGCCCGCCCCCAGGCCAAATATCACATCTTTGGAGATATCCCATCGCCACCCCAGAGTGATATCGTGGATAGTAGCATCGTCGTTTTCCTCCGCATCGTAATCGGCGCCATAATAACTGTACAAAAGACTTTGCGCATGATACTGCAGAAAATTTGCCTGGAGTATCGTTGCCGCCCGATATTCGTTCAGATCCATTTCGGCTTCGACAATTTCGTCGGCGAGAGAAATATCCGCCTCGGTCTCGTCGAATAAACCGCGAACATAGCTGCCGAAGACCGAAAATTTCCAGACGGAATTAAATCTATGGCCAATATCGGACAACACCTCATGGCGATCGTAATCCTCGGAGGTGTTGTCCTCATCCTCAACATTTTCGAGGATACCGTAACGGTATCCCACGGTAAATTTACTATCTTCCCGATACGCATATTCCGAAAAGACATCCAGGTCGTTGGTCCAGTATCTCCGGCGGTTGTCCGCATCCGACAATCTGGCGGTGTCTTCCGTCGCTGTGCCTGTGGTAGTGATATCACTAGAAGAATCGGTCTCCTTCGGATCGCCATACCTGTTTGAGATAACATCCGAGAGCCGATATCTGTCCGCAAGCCTTACCTGCCAATTCCTGGAGATAAACCTGTCGAGGCTGGCAAGCAGATCGTGATCGAGGTTATTATCGGAGGTTTCGAAATCCTGCCAGAAACTCGGCGAATAGCGGAGTATGGCTTCATCCCGTTCTGACAACGAGGTGAGCGTGATCAGGGGCGCCAGGCGCAAACGGCTGTATCTCTCGTCGCGGTTATTAATCTCGGGCGGGCTCTCTTGTCCCTGATCGGCGGGAACAACAACATCGTCATCGTCATATTGCCTGTCGTCAACTTCATACCCTATACTTATACCTCCACCCAAGGTGATGTCCCTGGCAAGAGAGGCGCCCGGCGCAGTCAATGCGACAACGGCGACACACATGGGGAAGATACGTTTCAACTTACTGTCCAAAGCGCCTGTATTCATCACGATCCCCCCTAATTCACAATGATTATGTCGCCAGGCTTAATCAGTACATTTTTTTCCAGTTCCTTACCATCGAGAAAGTCGCCGTAATCGAAGGATAAAGTGTTGCCATTAAAGAGTTCGTTGCTTTTCTCCGGACCTTTGCGCACCAGCTTGATTTGCGATTTTGCCCATTCGGTAAAGCCGCCGCTGCGAGCGACCACCTGCACCAGGTTGATCGGATAATCAAGGTAAAAAACCCCCGGCTTGACCACCTTGCCCATCACCGTATACCGTTGGCTGTTGCCTTGAACCAGCACCACGGTGACGATCGGATCATCATAAACCGAGGAATAAATTTTCTTTAGATAATCGGCAAGCTGGGTCAGGGTAAAGCCCACCGCATCGATATCGCCGACATGTTTCAAGGAAATGCGGCCGTCGATGCGAACCTGGGCGCCGGAACTGCCGCTCCTCAGGCTGTCCTCTTTTTTCTCACTCCGATCGGCGTCGATATTGGCAGCGGACATATCGCCCTCACCGTAAACCTGAACACTGAGCACATCGCCATGTCCGACCACATATTCGCTTTCCTTCGGTCCACCCTCACGGGAATCACCAAACACCGAAGCCCGGGCCTCCGCGATCGTTTTTTCGGTCACCGGGACATCGGCTGACGATTGAGCACTCCAGCCCCATCGGCCGGTCGACAGGACGATCAAGGCACTTAACAGGAAGATACGATAGTTCGACATAATTCCTCCTCTGAATTTTTAATGGTCAGTTTTTTGTTAGGCTGATTTCCTGACATGCAGTTAATCATATCCTAGCAATTTTGTCACCCCTTTGCATCAACCCGGCAGGTATTTTTTCACATCACCGGCAATTATTCTTTACTATCGGTAAAAAGGCATTTTTCCATAGGAAAAAAAATTCTTTTTATTTAGAATACTGCCAGCTTGCCGAAAACATTTCTCCTCCATTCATTTCACTATAGGTTACTCCATGAAATGCTATCGCCTTGTCACCGGTCTCCTCCTTGCATCGCTTTTTTTTCTTTCCGCCTGCTCCACGCCGGAAGAAAAAAAGGAAAAACATTACCTGCGCGCGCTCGAATATATAAAAATCGCCGATGAAAAAGCGGCCATTCTCGAACTAAAAAATGCCATCCAGCTCGACGCCAAGTTCGCTAACGCCAGATACCAGTTGGGCCTGCTCCTCTTGAAAAATGGCAATCCTCAGGCAGCTTTCGCCGAATTGCAACGTGCCTTCAGCCTCGATCCCAAGAATGCCGATGCCGGAGTGAAGGTGGCCGAATTTTTCCTCCTCTCCAAAAGCAAGGAAGAAAGCCGCTCGTATATAGAGCAGGTCATCGGCGTGAACCCTGATTATCCGGAGGCTGTGGCGCTGCTGGCCAATCTCGAACTGACTGAAGGCAATTTTCAGAAAGCGGAAGAATATATCGACAAGGCAATACGGATCTCGCCGTCCAACGACAAATTCTACAGCATCAGAGGACGAATCCTGAGCGCTCAGGACAGATGGGCGGAAGGAGAACAGGCCTTCCGCAAGGCAATCGAGCTGAATCCCGATGCGTTTGCCCATTACAGTACACTCCTGATGTACTACGAGCAGCGCAGGGATGAGGAGGCCACCGGGCGACTGTTGGACATCATGACCCCCAAATTCCCCAACGACCCCCAACTCCATCTCCTCTACGCCGGGCTGTATCAGAAAAGAAGCGAATGGGAAAAAGCGGAACAGGCCTACCTCAAGGCCATAGAAATGAAAAAGGAAGCCGTTTCCTACCGACTGATGCTGGTGGACTTTTACAAGACCCAGCGGCAATACGAAAAGGCGGAAGAGTATCTGAAAAAAGCCCTTGCAGATCTGCCGAACGATATCCAGTTGCTGACGGTACTGGCCGAACTGCAGTTCGATATCGGAAAACTCCAGGAGGCCCAAGACATAACGGAAGCGATCCTGAAAACGAATCCCGCCAACGCCGCCGCGAGTCTCTTGAAGGCACGTTTTCTGATCAAGGAGGGTAAGAACGATGGAGCAATTGAAATTTTCACTCGCCTGACTGCCGATTACCCCAAATGGAGCGATCCTTTTTATTATGCGGCCTTGACCCATCTGCGGCTCGGCAATTTTGAACTGGCCCAGAAGGCCATCGAAACAGCCATCCAGATCACCCCCGACAACGACCGCTCTCACACCTTGTCCGCGCAGGTCAACCTGCTGCGGGGCAACGGCATCGAGGCCAGCAAGGAGGCAGCGACCGCTCTCAAAATCAATAAAAGGAATTTTACCGCGGCAAAGATCCTGGTCCAGGCCATGGTCCTGCAGAAGGCCTTTGACAAAGCCATCCAACTGGTGGAATCAATCGACAAAAAAATAGTCGAGCAGGATATAGATCTGCTCGGCGCCGTCGGTATGGCCTACCTTGGCAAAAACAACAAGGAAGCGGCCACAGCGACCTTTGCCCAACTCCTGAAGATTGCTCCCGACAACAGCAAGGCACTCTCCGTGCTGACCGCATTGACTGCCGGCAATGACCTCGATCAGGCCATAGCCTTGATCACGAAACACATCTCAACCAATGAAGCAGGGAGCCACTACATCCTGCTTGGCGATCTCTACTTAAAGAAACAGCAAAACGATATGGCTCTGCAGGCTTTCGAGAAGGCGCAGGAGCTGAACCCGGCTGATCCTCAAGGGTACATTTATCGCGCCCGGCTCCTGCACCACCTTGGGAAAGCCGAGGAGTCGATTGCCCAGTACAACGAACTGCTGACCAGCCAACCGCAGTCGATTGCCGCCTTGATGGGCCTGGCAACTGCACTGGAAAGCCAGGACAAGACCGCAGAGGCGATAGCCGCGTACAAAAAGATCCTGGATCTCAAGCCCGATTTCCCGGCTGCCGCCAACAATCTTGCCTGGCTCATCGTCTCGCAGGAAGGCGATCTCGGCGAGGCCCTGCGCCTGGCCATGCAGGCCAAACAGGCCCTGCCGGATCAACCGAATATTGCCGACACCCTCGGCTGGGTGCATTACAAGCGGCAATCCTATAATCTGGCCATCTCCCAGTTCAGCCATGCCTTGGCAGGACGTCCAAACGACCCGACGTTTGGTTTCCATCTGGCTCTGGCCCGGTACGCCAATGGCGAAAAAACCGAGGCAATCGCCTTATTACAGGAAGTCGTAGCCGGTGAAAAGCAATTCAATGAACGTGATGAAGCGCAGGCCACCCTGCAGAAGTGGCAGAGCCTGTGACAGAAAAGGAGGCTTTGACTTTCGAACGGTGCGAGAAGCTATCTATTTTCCGAGGCAGAACTGCTGGAAGATGACGTCGAGTATGTCTTCGGTGGTGGTTTCTCCGACAATTTCCGAGAGGCAGAGAAGACACTCCTGCAAATCGACGGCAATAAGGTCGTTGGTCAGCCCCATCCGGAGAGCGGCAAGGGCGTCGGCACATGCCTTGCCTGCGGCATGAAGAGCCATCTTATGGCGGAGATTGGGCGCGCAGCCGCCTTCCTCCCACTGTTCCCTGCCCGAAGTGACCGCCGTAAAGATCGCCTGTTTCAGCTCGTCGATACCCTTTTGCTCCCGGGCGGAGATGGTCACGCACTCCCGGATCCCGGCAAATGAGGACAAATCCGGCAGCTTACCGGCGCAGATATCGATCTTGTTGATGACCGGAATGAGCGGCTTGTGGCAGACCTGGGCGTAGAGCCGACAATCGCCGTCACTCACATCCCTAGCCCCGTCGATCATGAAGAGCACGAGATCGGCCGTGTTGATGAGTTCCCTGGCCCGCCGGATGCCCAGGATCTCCACCTCACCCGCATCGTCGCGAATGCCGGCAGTGTCGATGATCCGAACGGGTATCCCCATGATATCGACAACCTCTTCGATTGAATCACGGGTTGTGCCGGGGATAGCGGTGACCAGCGCCCTTTCTTCCTGAAGGATGGTATTGAGGAGACTCGATTTGCCGACATTGGGAAGACCGGCAATGACGATGGCTATTCCTTCCCGGTACAATCGGCCGGCCTCGGCGTTATGCAAGAGACTCGCCAGCGGTTCCGCGACCTCGCGTTCGAGTTGCCGGGTCAGGGCAGCATGGTCGGCGATCTCGACGTCCTCGTCGGGAAAATCGATGGCCACCTCGAGAATTGCCCGAGCTCGGACAAGACTCTGCCGAATCGGCTCGATTTTTTGGAATAAAGCTCCCGCGAGCTGCTCCTGGGCGAGATCGACCCCTTTTCTGGTCCTGGCGGCAAGGATATCGATGACCGCTTCCGCCTGGGTCAGGTCGAGCCGCCCATTGAGAAAGGCCCGTTTGGTGAATTCGCCGGGCGCGGCCAGGACGGCTCCGCTCTCCAGAATGAGTTCCAGGATGGACTGCAGGACGAGAAAACTGCCGTGGCAATGAATTTCCACCACATCTTCCCGGGTGTAGGTGTGCGGTGCGGCCATATAGACGGCCAGCACCTCATCGAGAATTTTATTACTGCGGTGAGGCTCTCGGATGTGGCCGTAGTAGAGCCGGTGGCTCTGAAAACGGCAGGAAGGGTCCTTCGGCTGAAAGAGGGTAGCGAGAATCTGCTTCGCCATGTCGCCGCTTATCCGGATGATACCGATGCCACCGGCGCCCGGCGGCGTGGATATCGCGGCAATGGTGGTATCACTGCAACAATTTTTCATCAACGCAGAAACTTCCGAAGCTGGGAATTCTTCAACATCTCATCCTTCTCTTCCGGGGGACATCTTCATTCCTGCCCGAAGTCTTCAGGATTCCCGATCCGGCTTATTGCCGGTTTTCCCCGACCTGCCCTTCTGGTGGGACCTTTTGCGGTTATTGGAACGGTTGCCTTTGCCGGGCTTGTAGATAAGAATTTTCTTGAACATGCCGTCCCCGACGGAGCGGCTGCGGATCTCTTTATCCTCCTGGAAGATCATATGAATCACTCTTCTCTCGGAAGGATTCAGCCCCGGCAGGACCTGGGTTTTGCCGTCAGCCTTTACCATGGCAGCCAGCTCCACCGCCTTGGCTTTCAGCTCTTCCAGCCGCTTTTCCCGAAAATCGCCGACATTGATCGTCACCCGCAACCGTTCGGAAGCCTTGCGGCTGACGATCTTGCGCAGGATATACTGCAGGCTGTCGAGAACCTTGCCATCCTGTCCGGTAAGACTCTCTTCATGCTCTCCGCGGATAGTACAGGTCACCGCCAGTCCGTTCGCCTGCACGTCGAGGGTCGACGGGAATCCCATCAGATCGATGAGCCGTCTTACCTCCTCTTCGACAATCTTCAGGCTTTCCGAACTCGCATCTCCTTCCTGCTCTTCATCCGGAGACAAATCGTCTTCGTCCTCTTCATCGTCGCCAATGGCTTCGGCCTTAAGAACCGGCTGGGCGGGCGGCTCTTCCACGACATCGACCTCTTCCCGCTCCTGAACCTTGACGCCGCGCCCTATAAGCGTTTCCACATCGAAGACATCTTCTTCCTCGGTTTCCGGCTTTACGGCTACACGAATCCGGGCTTTTTTCCGGATAAGACCGAAGATGCCGGTGGACCCCGTCTCGATCACCTCGATTTCCAGTTTTTCCTGAGGAACCCTCAAGCTATCACACGCCTTTTTTATTGCTTCAGCAACGTCTTTGCCGTAAAAATCGTTTTTTTCTACAGACATTGTTCTACCTTTTCATTTTTCGCTTCAAGAACCGACCTGACATCCTGTCCCTATCCGACCCTTCTCGCCCCCTCGCACCCTAGGCGGCGGCTTCCGATTTCTTCGTCTCCCGATTGATAAGTACCTGCTGGAGAATAGAGAGCAGGTTATTGACGAACCAGTAGAGAACGAGGCCGGAGGCGAAATTGAGGAACATGAACGTGAAAATTATCGGCAAAAACTGCATTATTTTGGCCTGGGTCGGATCGGCCGTGGTGGGAGAGAGTTTCTGCTGAAAAAACATCGATGCCCCCATCAGCAGAGTGAGCACCGGCAAGCCGCCGAGATACGGAATATCAAACCCGAGCCATAACCGGTCCGGCGCCGAGAGATCGGTGATCCACAGCATAAATGGCGCATGGCGCAGTTCGATGCTCTGCAGGAGAACCTTGTACAGGGCGAAAAAGACCGGAATCTGCAGCACCATCGGCAAACAGCCGCCCAGGGGATTCACCTTGTAGGTTTTATAGAGGTTCATCACCTCCTGATTCATCCTGGTCGGATCGCTTTTGTACTTCTCCCGGATCTTCACCATCTTCGGCTGCAATTTCTGCATATTCTTCATCGACTTCATGCCCTTCTGGGAAATAGGCCAGAAAGCTGCTTTGAAGAGGATCGTCACCAGGATGATGGCTATACCGTAGTTGCGGCAGTAGTCGTAAAACAGATTGAGCAGCCAGAGGGTCGGCTTGGCGATGACATCGAACCAGCCGAAATCGACAGATCTATCGAGGTTGGAGCCGATCGTCTTGAGCATATCGAGCTTTTTGGGTCCGTAGAACAGCCGGTATTTATATTCTTTTTCGGTTCCGGGCTGAAGAGTATCGATATTGCCGGCAAGAAACGTCTTGGCCAGGCTCTCGGTCCCCTGAACGGTAAAGGATGCGCCGGCTCCTTCCAGCGGAACCATCCCGCAGAGGAAGTAATTCCCCTCAAAGCCAGCCCACTCGATTGTGCCCTGGAAAGTCTTGGGGCCGTCCTTGAAGGTGTCGGCCTTTATTTCCAGCAGTTCGCCGTTGATGAAAGCGGCCGGCCCACCGAACAGGAATCCGTCGGCAGGACTGCCTCCAGTCTCAAACTTTGCATTGACCAGCTGCAGTTGCGGATTGCCCTGAAGCAGACTCTCCGCGGTATTTTTTACCTTGATGGAGATATCTATAAGATAGCTGTCGTTGTCGAAACCATACACCCTCTCGACCAGAAGGCCGTTTGCCGCCTGACCTACCATCCTCAACTCGGCCTTGCTCTTGTCGGCCGACAACTTGACGTTCTGCTGGTCGCTGTCGTAGAGCACCTGCGGGCTTACCGCACTCCCCCAGGAAAACTGCAGGGGAAAACCCTGCGAGGCGTCGGTCTTGACCAGCTGCATGCCCGGCGAGCCCTTTTCATTGGTCTCTTTATGCTTCTTAAGGACAAAGCTCCTGACCGTGCCGCCGTCCTCGGACACAGTGGCCGTATACAGTTCCGTATCGATGGTTACATTTTTCGGCTCCCGATTGTAAACGGGTGGCGGGACTGGCGCGGTGGTTTTTGCGGTCGCCTCGGGCATGGTTGGCCCGGTCGGCGCTGCCGGCGGGGCCTGCTCCCCTTGCTGGGTCTGAACCGGTTCCGTGACCGGGGCCGGCTTGTCGAAGCCGACAAAGAAATACTGATAGCCGAGCAGAATCACAAATGAGATTATGATAGCAAGAAAAGCTCTATAGGTATCCATGAATACGTACCCTAAAAATTATGGCAACACCCGGGAAGTCGTGTCGGTCAACGAATGGTTATGACGGGTCTGCCGTTTATCGTACCGGATCATACCCGCCTCGGGAAAAAGGATGACAGCGGAGAATTCGCCACAAACCGAGCAGAATGCCTCGAATTACTCCATATTTTTCAATTGCTTCAATGGTATACGCAGAACACGTTGGAATAAAGCGGCAGCTGGGCGGGAAAAGAGGCGAAATGCAGTACTGATACCCTCGCACGAATCCGATAAATACGGTTTTGAGAAAGTCGCTGGCCATATGTCATGCGTCGCCCGCAGAGCGACTGCTGCAACTGAGAGATGCTATTGCCATGCGGATGTTCCCGGGATTGAGACAGGTGAAGCCGGGACGAACGGCCAGGACAATATCCGCTCCCGCCGGATACTGTTCTGGCCAAAGTCGGAACGACTCCCGGATAATTCGTTTGAGGCGGTTTCTCTTCACTGCGCCACGAATCTTTCGATGAATGCTTATCCCCAGCCGGCTCCGACCTGCGGAATTTTCCCGGCAGATAAGGGTAAAGCCCTCACCGTGCAAACGTCTTCCCCCGTGGTAGACATGCTCGAACTCCCATCCTTTGCGAAGGAGAGCACTTTTGGGCAGACGTTTACCGGTCAACTGTTAAGCCGAAAGTCTCTTCCGGCCTTTCGCCCTTCGTGCCGAGAGTACCGCCCTGCCCCCGCGGGTGCTCATTCTTTCACGGAAACCGTGCACATGTTTGCGCTTGATATTGCTTGGCTGAAAAGTTCGCTTGCTCATTCTTTTCTTCCTCGTTGGAGAAATCCATGGGATGGCCCATGTGTTTTTTAATTTAAGAAGCTCGGATAGACGTTATCGGAGATGCAGCTGCCTCCGGAGCCGGTTATTCCCTCCGGACGGCACATGGCCTCCCCGCAGGATGACAAGATACAAACCAGCAATATTAACCACACATAGCCCCCAGTGTCAAACATTTTGTCCTCTGCAACCAGCCTCATCTTGCAGAAGACCCTCGGTTATGCTATGCTCTCGCTCGTGTTATCTCCTTACCCCATGGGCAAAACCGTCCTTTGAAGATTCTCGAGATCAGTGCATGACCGAATTCCCACCGCAGACCTATGACGATATCGACTGGGCCACCCTCCGCAACAATGCCCTGAAGAAAAAGGGCTGGCGCAACAAAAAGGCGAAAGACTGGGACGGTAAGGCTCGTTCTTTTGCCGGCCGGAACAAAAGCTCGCTCTACATCGATCTCTTTCTTGCCCACCTGCCGCTCGGTGAGGACCTGACTGTCCTCGATATCGGTTCCGGCCCCGGCACCCTGGCCATCCCCATCGCCAGGAAAGTGAAGGCCGTTACCGCCATAGACTTTTCGCAAACCATGCTCGATACCCTCACGGAACAGGCGGCAGCCGAACAGCTTGCCAATATCAATACCGTCCACTGCGCCTGGGAGGACGACTGGCAGGTCCACGGTATACAACCCCACGATATCGCCATTGCCTCAAGAGCAATGGGGGTGAAAGACCTTGCGGCCGCCTTGAAAAAGATCGACGAATTTGGCCGGCAGTACGTCTTCTTAAGCGACAGGATCGGTCCGACTCCTTTTGAAATAGGAGCGTTCGAGGCCGTGGGGCGACCTTTCGCCCCGGGTCCGGATTATATCTATACCCTGAATATCCTCTACACCTTGGGCATCCATGCCAACGTCCGGATCCTTACGCTTGAACGGGATATCACCTACGATTCCCTTGAGGAGGCTATTGCCTCCTACAGCTGGATGTTCAACGATATCAACCCGCAGGAAACCGCCGCCCTGGAGCAATATATCGCCAGACAGACAATTGGCAGGGATGGCAGGCGGCTGACCGTCCGCCGGGCAACGGTGCCGCAGTGGGCTCTTATCTGGTGGCAGAAAGATCCGGACGAACGTCCGGTAACTAGAAAATCTTGATACAGAAAACTCCTCAGAACGCGAGATATGAGAACGGAAGAATATGAGGTTGTGGTTATCGGTGCCGGCCATGCCGGCTGCGAAGCGGCTCTCGCCGCTGCCAGAATGGGCTGCAAGACGCTCCTGACGGTGATCAATGCAGATACCATTGGGGCAATGTCCTGTAATCCGGCCATCGGCGGCCTGGCCAAAGGTCATCTGGTGCGGGAGATCGATGCGCTGGGCGGGGAGATGGCCAAAAACATCGACGCCACCTCCATCCAGTTCCGCCGCCTGAATACCAGCAAAGGCCCGGCGGTGCGCTCTTCGCGGGCCCAGGCCGACCGGTTGCTCTATCGCCTCCGGATGAAATCGATCGTCGAGAACCAGGAAAACCTCACCGTCAAACAGACGGTGGTGGACGGCCTGCTCGTGGAAAACGATGCGATCTACGGCGTGCGCACGTCGCTGGACGAAGAGATCCGCGCGAAAGCGGTGGTTATCGCCACCGGCACCTTCTTGAACGGCCTGGTCCACATCGGTATGAAAAACTTCCCGGCCGGCCGCCTCGGCGATTCCCCCGCCATCAGGCTTTCCGCCTGGTTCAAGGAACACGGTTTTGCCGTAGGAAGAATGAAGACCGGCACGGTACCCCGGCTCGCCTCCCATTCCATCGATTATTCGGAGCTGGAAATCCAGCACAGCGATTATCCGCCGGCGCATTTCTCTTACTCCTCCAAGGGAGAGTATACCCTGCCGCAACTGCCGTGCCATATCACCTACACCAACGACCGCACCCATGAGGTTATCCGCGGGGGTATCGGCCAGTCGCCGATGTATGCCGGCATCATCAAAGGCATCGGCGCCCGCTACTGCCCCTCCATCGAAGACAAGATCATGCGGTTTCCCGAGAAGGATCGGCACCAGATTTTCCTCGAACCCGAGGGTCTCGATACGGTCGAAGTCTACCCGAACGGGTTGCCGACCAGCCTGCCGCTGGCCGTCCAGACAGCCATGATCCATTCCATCAAAGGGCTGGAAAAGGCCCAGATCATCCGGCCGGGCTATGCCATCGAGTACGACTATATCGATCCCCTCGGCCTGCACCCCTCACTTGAAACAAAAAAAATTCAGGGGCTTTTCCTGGCCGGCCAGATCAACGGCACCTCGGGCTACGAAGAGGCCGCCGCCCAGGGCCTCATTGCCGGGATCAACGCCGTGCGCTCCTGCCGCAAACAGGAACCGATCATCCTCGACCGCTCGCAGGCCTACATCGGGGTGCTCATCGACGACCTCGTCACCTGCGGCACCAAGGAACCGTATCGATTGTTCACCTCCCGGGCGGAATACCGGCTGCTCCTCCGCGAAGACAATGCAGACGCCCGGCTGACCAAGACCGGCCACGCAATCGGCTTGGTACAGGAGGCGGCCTACGCGCGCTTTACGGAAAAGCAGCAGGCCATCCGGCAGGGAATCGAGGCGCTGGAAACCATTACCGTCAAGCCGCTGCCCGCCGTTAACGACGCCCTGCTTGCCCTCAACAGCACGCCGGTAAAGCAAAAGTGCTCGCTTGCCGACTTGCTGCGGCGGCCGGAGCTGTCGATCGATTCCTTCCGGTCGCTACCGCAGGACGAACTGAGTCCTGCTGCCGTGGCGGTACTCTGTGACAGCCATGTGAAGGAAGAAATAGAGCTGCAGGTGAAGTTCAAAGGGTATATCGACCGGCAGGACGAGCAGGTGGCCCGCTTCAAGAAAATGGAATCGGCGCTGCTCCCGAAAAACATCGATTACCGGTCGCTGTCCGGCCTCTCCAATGAAGTCGTCGAAAAGTTGACCAGGATCCAGCCGGTGTCGCTCGGCCAGGCATCGAGAATTTCGGGGATTACCCCTGCGGCTATTTCGGTGCTGCAGGTTCATCTGAAAAAGCTGCAAAAGCAGCTGTAACCATCGTTTCAGACACTATGGCTGCTTTCGTCTTTCCGGAAATTGACCCGGTGATCTTCCAGATCGGCCCGCTGGCGGTGCGCTGGTACGGCCTGATGTATGTCCTCGGCTTTCTGGCCAGTTACTACCTTGTTCGCCGCCAGATCCGTGAATTCTCCTATCACCGGCTGAACGACCATTTCGAGAACCTCAACATGGTCCTGATCCTGGCCGTGATCGTCGGCGGCAGGCTTGGTTACGTGCTGTTTTACAACCTTTCCTATTACCTCGCCCATCCCCTGGAAATTCTCGCCACCTGGAGCGGCGGCATGTCTTTCCATGGTGGGTGCATCGCCGCCCTGCTGGGAGGCTGGCTCTATTGCCGCATAAAAGCCCTCGACTTCTGGAAGACGGCCGATATCTACACGGCGACCATACCTATCGGCTTAGGGCTAGGCCGAATCGGCAACTTCATCAACGGCGAATTGTATGGACGGGTGACCGATGTGCCCTGGGCCATGGTTTTTCCGGGCGGAGGACCTCTGCCTCGCCATCCGTCGCAACTCTACGAGTCCCTGCTGGAAGGCCTGCTCCTCTTTACGGTACTCTGGACCCTTCGCCGCAAACCGTGGCAGAATAACCGGCTCTGGCCCCACGGCAGCATCTTCGCCCTGTTCTTGTCGGGATATGGCTGTATCCGGATAATTGTCGAAGGGTTTCGCGAGCCGGACCAGCAGATAGGCTATCTGCTGGGTTTTCTCACCATGGGCCAAGTGCTGAGTGGCGCCATGGTGATAGGCGGCTTGGTCATCTGGAAATTCAGGATGGGAGGGAAGTGAACCTTGAAGATGTCGGTCACTGCATCCGGTAACTGAGGTGCTTTCCCGGTCTGAATTTTACTACATTGTGGGCCGGAATGAGGATACTCTGACCGGTCTGGGGATTCCTGCCCTTCTGCTCCGCCCTTCCCACCACCTTGAAGGAACCGAAACCGGCAATAGTCACCCTCTCGCCCTTTTCCATTGCATCCGCCATATTGCTTAATACCCTATTCAGGATCAGTTCCGCCTGAACCTTGGTAGTGCCGATCTGATCCGCTATTGTTGCCACGAGTTCGCCTTTATTCATGATTCTCCGATCCTTTCTCCGCAGGGGTTGGTAAGAAACAAATTGTACTTGTATTACTAGCCTCTTCAGCGGAAAAAACAATTGTCGGAAATACCAGTTTTTCATTAGGTATATTTACCTAGACAAGGATGACGATGAATAGTTTTTTATTACTAAATCAAAGGATTGAACATTGGCAGGAACAGTTGTAAGGATGCTGGCCGTTATCGGCAACGAAGATTTTCCTGCAGCTTGTCGACCAGCGGGATATCGGCGGGGGCCCACCGGAGGCCGGTGAGCGCAGGCGGGGGCAGCCAGCGGATCGCGTCATGGTCCGTGAGCCGGAACACCCCCTCCCGATGGATAGCGAAGTAACCAAGGAGATTGACAACATTATGCCCATAGGAATACGTCGATTCGCCCAGGAAGGTGCCGATCTCGCACCGCACCCCGAACTCTTCCCACAGTTCCCGGCGGAGACATTCCTCGGGCGTTTCACCCGGCTCGATTTTTCCTCCGGGAAATTCCCAGTATCCGGCCAGATGCAGTCCCGCCCTTTTTCTCGCAGCCATGATCAGGCCATCCCGGGCGATGACGGCGGCGGCTACCCTCAGCATGGCGGTCTTTCCGTTTCGAATTTTTTCTTGTTATTCGGAAGTGATGAAACCATTGCGGACGGCATAGTTGACCAGATCGACGCTGTTCTTTCGATTGAATTTGCGCAGCAGATTGGACCGGTGGTGGTCAATGGTGCGCTGGCTCAGATGCAGATGCTCCGCCATCTTCTTGCTGGTAAAACCTTTCACCACCAATTGCAGGATCTCCTTTTCCCGCCGGGTCAACTCCTGAAAAGGGCTCTTCTTGTCGTTGCGATACATATTGACGACATCATCGGCGAAATCTTCCACCATAAAAGGAGAAATGTAACTTTTGCCTGCCGCCACCTTTTCAATCGCCACCAGGAGTTCTTCGTCGGAGTCGTCCTTCATGAGGTAACCGTCGGCACCTGCCGACATGGCATTATAAAAATACTGTTTGTTTTTATGCATGGTTAAAATCAGTATTTTTATCCAGGGATATTTATTTTTCACAACCCCGATGACCTCCATGCCGCCGATACCGGGCATCGAGATGTCGAGAATTATCATATCCACCTCGGAACTTTCCAGAAAGCTCAGGAGTTCTTTTCCGTTGTTAGCCTCTCCTATGACATTGAGCCTGAGATCCTTCTTCATGATATTTTTTATTCCGTGGCGGATAAGGACATGATCGTCCGCCAGCAGAATCCGGACACATTCATTCATCGCATTCATCGGCATCATTTATGAAATCTCCTGTCGACACTTCAAGTTGCACCTTATAACAGTTATGCAGATGTATTTACATGCCAGGGCACAAAATGCAACCTCTTCTTGCATTTATTTTGCACTGGCGGAAGACGCAATTTCCTGATTGATCCTGCCGGAGGATCCCGTTACTATGCCAAGTATGTTCGCAGTAGTCATCATGACCTTCGCCCTCTTGATATAATGTCCCAAGAAGTAGAAAATTGTGCTGCCCATGACGGCGGCTCTGAAACACCCCTGCCGGTCAGCTGGGAGGAGTGCCGGCAAAGGGGCTGGAATCACCTCGATATCCTGCTGGTCACCGGTGACTATTACGTCGATCATCCATCCTTCGGCATCGCGCTCATCGGCCGTCTGCTCGAAAGCCATGGTTACCGTGTTGCCATCCTTCCCCAGCCCCGTTTCGATTCGCCCCATGATTTCCAGCTGTTCCCTCCGCCCAGACTGTTCTGCGGCATTACCGCCGGCAATCTCGATTCGATAGTCGCCAATTACAGCAGCAACGGCCATGTCCGCGATACCGACGCCTATTCTCCGGGCGGCAAGCCGTGGCGGGGAAATATTCAGATCCGGACAGAGCGGAGACGCCCGGATCGGGCGAGCCTCGTCTATACAAGTCTCGCCCGCGCGGCATTTCCCCAGGTCCCTATCGTCCTCGGCGGAATAGAGTCATCCCTGCGGCGGTTTGTACACTATGACTATCGCCAGGACAAACTTCGCTGCTCCTTTTTGACCGATGCCAAGGCGGACCTCCTCGTCTATGGCATGGGTGAAAAAGCGGTGGTGGAAATAGCCGAGAGATGCGCCAAAAAGCAACCACTTCTCGGAATCCCCGGCACCTGCCAGCGGCTGACCGACAGCGAGCTGCGGGACATTTTTCCTGACACGGAACTCGGCAGTTCCCGGAGTTTTCTGGTACTGCCCGGCTGGGATGAAATCAAGCAAAAGCCTCCACTCTTTCTCGATGCCGAGCTGGCCCTCGATCAACACGGCCGCAGCCGCTCAGCACGAATCGTCCTGCAACGGCAGCAAACCCACTGGGTGGTGCAGCACCCGGCGCCGCAGCCACTGAGTGCAGCGGAACTCGATGCGGTATACGGTCTGCCGTTCACCAGGCGTCCTTATCCCTTAGGCCCCGAAATTCCCGCCTATCTGATGATCAGGGACTCCATCACCATTGTTCGCGGCTGTTCCGGCAACTGTTCCTTCTGTGCCATCACCAGGCATCAGGGGCCGTCGATCACCTCCCGCAGCAGGGGCTCGATCCGCCGGGAGTGCGAGCGCGTGGCGGGGATGGAGGATTTCGGAGGCACCATTTCCGACCTTGGCGGCCCGACCGCCAACCTCTTCGGCACCTCCTGCACTATCGGCTCGTGCAACAAACACGATTGCCTCTACCCGAAAATCTGCCCCAATCTCCGGATCGACGAGCAAGCGTTTATTAACCTTCTGGACGAGATTTCAGGCATACCGGGGATCCGGCATCTTTTCATTTCCTCCGGGCTACGGATGGAGATCCTGCTGCAAACACCCCAACTGCTTGAAAAGATTCTCCGTTCCCACCTTCCTGGGTCATTGAAGATCGCCCCGGAGCATACGGATGATGAACTACTCTGTCTCATGCATAAGGAACCGCACGAACTGTTGCGGAGATTTGTCAGTAAATGCAAAGAGATAGGAGACCGGCTGGGAAAAAGGATCGAACTCACCCCCTACATCATTACCTCGCATCCCGGCTCAAGCGTGGCACGAGTCGAAAAACTCGCCTGTGATTTGCAGAATCTTGGGCTTCAGGTGAGGAAATTCCAGGATTTCACCCCTACTCCCGGCACACTTTCAACGGCAATGTTCGTAACCGGCCTGCGGCCCGATACCAAAAAGCCGCTGCATGTCGCCAGAAATCAAGCGGAGAGGCGCGCGGAACGCCAGATCCTGGAAGATCGTTTCCATCGACAGAATCGAAACCAACGCTCCACGAGGGGGCCCAAGTACCTTCACGAAAACAAGAAAGGAATTTCTCAGGTGCTGAAAGGCAAGAAGCGTCAGGGGCGATGACGCCCCTTCGACGTCTCCACAGTCATCAGCCGACCCTGCTGCCTTTCGGCCGGTAATAGTCACCGTAAAAAGTTTCGTCGCGGTAGAGCAATCTCGACGAGATTATGTTGCTTTCATGCCCATTGAAGATCAGGCCGATAATCTTTTCCCTGCCGATTTCCTCGACCGTCTTCTGGATCGAAAGTTTTCCCGAGACGCCATGCCGCACCACCAGCACCACACCGTCGATGAGCTTGGCCAACACAGCCGACTCGGAAACAACCTGGTAGGGCGGTGTGTCAAAGACGACAATCCGATCCGAGTAACGCGCCGAAAGCTCTGTCACCAGGCTCTGCATTCGCATCGAGCCGAGAAGTTCCGCCGGATTGGGCGGCGGCAGGCCGCTTGGCAAAATGGTCAATTTTTCCAGGGACGTCTGGCGGATGAGGGAGGGAATTTCACTTCTGTTCAGCAAATAATCGGCGAGACCCTGCTCATGGGAAATCCCGAAAAGACGGGAGACGGAAGGCAGCCGGAGATCGCACTCGACCAGCAGGGAATGGTGATCGACCCCTTGCGCCAAGGCTATGGCCAGATTGGCCGAAACAAAACTTTTTCCTTCCTGAGGCAGCACAGATGTAACCATGACGGTCCTGCACATCGGTCTGCCATCGTGAGGATGCAGTATTCTGGAACGGAGGACCCGAAAGGATTCGGAGACCTGATTGGAAAAATTCGCCCCGAGGACGAGTCTTTCATCCCATGCCGGAGAACGCCCGGGAGATCTTGCCGGCAATTTCCGCGCTTGTCGGGCATCATTTTTGATTCCGTCCTGTCGCAAGCCGCCGCTCTTTTCGGCCGGATCTTTCGCAGGCGGCACCATCGGAGCCACCGGTGAAGCGCCGGGAGAATCAGGCTTATCCAATTCTTTGGTTATTTTTTCCATTATTTCCCTCAACCGAGTTTTATCGATCTCATCAGGTATTGGCAAACAGGCACCAGCCAGCCTTTTTGATAGGCAAAGGCCATTCCGGCTCCTTCTAAAAGAAGAACTACCAGTACCGTCCACACCAGCCCTCTTCGCATCACCGTAGTGTCAGGCGGCAAGAAAAGGAAGCTGTCGTCGCCCCGGATATGCATCCGATCGATACATTCCCGTACCAATTCCTCATCGATACCCGGAACACCCTGTAAGTATGCGGCAAGCAAAGCGTTATCACAGAGCAGATTGATCTGTCGGGGGTTGCCTCCTGTCGCCTCGTATATCAACTCCTCCGCATTCCTCGAAAATACTTCGTCACTCCCGGCACCAGCCTGGTTCAATCGGAACAGAATATATTGCCGGCATTCTTCCCTGGTTAAATTGCCGAGATGGTAACGAACGGCAATCCGCTGATTCAGCAAAAAAAGTTGTTCCTGGGTGAGTCGGCCGAGAAGCTCCGGCTGCCCAACCAGGAAGATGGTGAGAACACTCTTCACCTCCGTCGCCAAGTTTGCGAGCAATCGCAACTCTTCCAGCAGGCCGATCGATAAAATGTGGGCTTCATCGATGATCAGCAGAATCTTCCTGCCGTCTTCCCTGCATTCCTCCAGTAAATTGGCAAAGAGGACGAGAAACTTTGCTTTATTGCCGTTAAACAGTAAGCCGAACTGCGCGCCCAAGTACGCAAAGAAATCGGTATTCTCCAATGCAGAATCTGGTATTACGCAAAGTTGTCCCGGAATTTCAAGAGATGCGGTCAGGACATTGAGAAGAGCGGTTTTTCCGGATCCCTCTCCACCGGTCAGCAGCAGCAAAGAGATATCGTCCGCCACGTCCTGCCTCAGTCCTGCCAAAACCTGTTTATGCATTTTACTCGGAAAAAAGGCGTTGACATCCGGAGAAAGGTCAAACGGTTTGCGCAGCAGTCCGAAGTGTTTTTGATACATGGCAGGAAACCCCGGTTTCACCCCCTTGCGGAGGTAAGTACCTTGACGAAATTCTTTCTTAAAAAACAAGAAACAAATTCCCAAGGTACTAAATGACGATATACCCCTTCGACCAGATAAAACCAAACAAGGCTGCGACTGCAAGCAATCCCAGGAAGAAGAAGATCAGAGTGAGAAATTTTCGCCACTTTCGCTGTCGCCGTTCGACAGCTGTCTCGATACGGGGAATGGTCGCAATGAGCGGTAGGCCCAAAGCAGCTTCCAGCATTTCGGGATCCCTGAAGGAGCCATCGAAAAAATCAATCGCCAGCGTCAGTACCACCCCCAAACCCAGGCCGGCCATGGCCGCTACACTCATTATCACGGCAAAGTCTGGCTTGATGGGCTTTTCCGGATACCGGGCCGGATCCTCAATCTTGAACTGGCTGCCTTTTTGCCTCCTTTCCAGATTGAGCATCGATTTCGCCTCCAGATTCTGCGCCACGAGTTCGTCGTAGTGTTTTTTCAGCTGGCCATATTCCCTGGTGAGAGCAGACCACTCCGCTTCCCGCACCGGGGCCGCCGACACCCATTGCTCATATTGGGTCACAGATTGTTTGAGTAGTTCTTTTTCGGCTTTGAGGCTCTCGATATTGAGCAGGACATTTTTGTATTGCGTTTCGAGCTGTAGAACAACAGTGTCCACATCGCTGTCGATCCCAACCCCACTCCCCTTTCGTCTCTTCGACTTTGAACCGTTCCGGCCGATTTCCTTTTCCAGCCTGGCGATGACCGCACGAGTTCTTCGCACATCCGGATGCTTCTCGGTATAGCGAGAGAGCAGTTGTTCCAGCATGATCTTCATCCTTTCCAGCTGGGTCTCATTGCTTACCGATTCCTCCGAATCATTGCTTGTCACCTGGTTGAGTGTCAGGCTTTTTTCCTTTTTTTCCTTTTCAATCAACTGCTTTCGGTTATTGATCTGATCCTGAATGAGAACGCAGGTCCTCTCGAGTTCTTGAATGGATTCCTGATTGCTCTGATATTGCCCCTGTACGGAAATCAATCTGGAAACATTGGAGTCCTGCTGATCGGGCATCTCATTGTAATGCTGAAGCTTATAGTCACGCATCGTGTTTTCCTTACGATCCATGACATCCTTGGCCATCAACAATTCATCGTTGGTATACGCAGAGGTTTCAGTCGCTCTTTCTTCTCGATATTTCAAGTTTTCTTCAATGAATTTTGCAGCAAGGGAATTTGCTACCTTTGTTACAAATTCGGGATTGCTGTGATTGAAGGCAATCCTGAAAATATCTCCCTGGGTGGAAGGTTCGATTTTTATCGCTCGTCGCATGGAATCGACAATATCCTCCATCGGCAGATTTTGCCGGGCTTCCGGATAGAGATTCAATTCAAGGATCAGCTTTTCGAGATTGGTTCTGCTGGTGACTATCTGGGTAAGAGTACTGACAATATCGCGTATCTTATCGGCCACATCGGGAGAGAGCTTATTGGGATTGATCTTCTGCTGCTGATAACTGAGCAGACTCACTGCTTGGTACATTTTCGGTGTCAGGAGATAAACTCCTAAGCCAATGGGCAGGCTTATCAACAGGATTGTAATGATCAACCACTTACGTCGGCTGAACAGATCCACATACTTGTTCGTCAGTTGGCGCTGTATGTAATTCATATGAAGATGTAATGTGAATGAGAATTAATAGGTTTCAACATCATTATGTTGCCATAGCGATGCAGGACGATGCTTCTCAAAATACTACAAATTCAATAACCTTCAGTTGCCGTGGCCGAGATGAGGGATACAGAGGCAATGCGCTAAGAGCTTGAGCAAACAGTAAAAGCCTACTTTACTGCATCAGTTACGCTATATTAATAACCTATTATTTGAATCATTTCAATGATAGGTTTTAATTTTTAGACGTTTCTTTATTACGACCAAAGAATTATTAGAAAAAATCTTCAGGATTAAAGGATACTGCGGATGAAATGGAAGAACTATCAAGCAACAACATAAAGAGACGATCAACACCCAAGGCTATTCCCGTCGCTTTGCTAAGTCTGGCAAGGTCCTCAAGAAAACGTTCAGGCATCAAAACATCCGAGCCGCGCTTAGTTCGGATAGCAGCTATTTCCTGGGCAAATCTGTTACGCTGCTCTACTTCATCAGTGAGTTCGGAAAAACCATTTGCAAGCTCTATTCCTTTGATATACAGCTCAAATCTCTCCGCGACATTCGGGTTAATTTCACTTTTTTTAGCGAGGGATGCCAACTGGATAGGATATTCATAGAGGAATACTGGAGATTGATGGCCGAGTTTCGGTTCGACATATTCAACCAGCAGTTCCTCGAATCGGTCGTTAGCCAGGGCATAGTCGAGCGAACAGGGGCAATATTGACAAAAGGCATCGGCGACGGTCAGCCTCTGCCATTTTGCCGACAGATCGACATCTGATAGAAAACCCCGGAAGCCCTTTACCCGTGAATCTGCCAATGTCTCAATGACAAATCGCACCAGTTGCTCGCAATCGGTCATCAGCTGCCCGTAGTCGCAGCCTGTTCTGTACCATTCAAGCATCTGAAATTCTTCCAGATGCAGTCGACCCGATTCACCTTTTCGAAAGCAGTGACTGATTTGAAAAATCCGCTCGCAGCCTATGGCAAGCAGTCGTTTCATGCATAATTCGGGAGAGGATTGCAGGTAGTGCGTTTCCGAGGCAATCGGTTCAATGTTGCTTTCTGGAATATAAACAGGCTGGCGGATGGGGGTATCGACTTCGAGGAAATCCTGCCGATGGAAAAAGGTCCTGATGGCACGAAAAAAGGCTGCACGGAGGTGCAGCCCCTCTAAGCTCAGCATGAAACTATTCTTTCACCCGGGTCACATATTCGCCGGTTCGGGTGTCGATCTGAATCTTGTCGCCTTCCTCGACGAAAGGAGGTACCTGCAGCTCGTAACCCGTCTGCACGGTAACCGGCTTGGTATCGTTGCCCGAGGTGTCGCCTTTCGCCCAGGGATCTGCCCTGGTGACCTCAAGATTGACAAAGGTCGGCAAGGTGATATCGATCGGCTTACTGTCAAAAAACAGCACTACGACCTCCATGTTATCGATAAGAAAATGGGTGTTGTCCCCAAGCTGCTCCCGGGTGAGCGCAAGCTGCTCGTAATTGTCGGTATCCATGAAATGGAATTCGTCGCCCTGACTGTAGAGAAATTGCATTTTCCGCTCATCGAGCTCGGCTTTCTCGAATTTATCGTTGGAACGATAGGTCTTGACAAGCTGGTTCCCGGAAATCATATTCCGCATCTTGCATCGATAGAGAGCCTGGCCCTTACCTGGCTTGGAAAACTCGAAATCCGTGACGATATACGGATTCCCATCTATCTGCAATTTAAGTCCTTTACGCAAATCAGCGGCACTCAGCATGGTACTTCTCCATATCTTCTTAATCTCAACCGGAACACCGGCAACATGTTTCTATCGTGACAAAAATCAATAACATAACCGCCGCTTGCAATCGCAACGGGGACAAACAACCACCATAAACTTTCTGGAACCAGATAATATACCTGTCTTCTACCTTCCTTCGCAACCGTTAAAATCTGTCAACCAGCAAAACCTTCATTTTAACTCTGCATTATATGGTGATTTTCTCGGAAATCCTTTGATGAAGCGGTCCGGGTCATCTTTTTTCAATGCCAACTGGAAAGGGCCGGTTATAATGCCTGCTGTGGCGAGCTTGGCTTTCCGAAAGTCATTCCCGTTCGTCCAACGCATAATACTCAGTCACAATATTGATATGTGTTTACACCGCCCGACTATTCTTTAGAATTTATGAAAACGCTCTGGACTCCCTGGAGAATTGAACATGTCCTCGGCAATGCCCCAAAGATCCGTCACTGTCTCTTCGAGCCTTGCGGGGCCGCCCGGACCGACAAGAATCTTCTCCTTCTTTATCGAGACGAATTGGCGCTTGTCCTGCTCAATCGCTTTCCCTATGCCAATGGCCATCTCCTGGTTGCGCCCACGCGCCATGTAAGCTGTATCACCGAGCTTTCCGCCGAAGAAAATCTTGCCCTGATGGAAACTGTGAAGCAGGCCACGGCCATCCTGAAGAGACACCTTGCCCCGGACGGTTTCAATATCGGCTGCAATATCGGCGCCATTGCCGGGGCGGGAATCGCCGATCATCTCCATTTCCACATTGTCCCGCGCTGGCATGGCGATCATAATTTTATAAGCGTCGTCGCCGATATCCGGACTATTCCCGAACACATCGAAGCGACCTATGACAGGCTCCTTCCCGACTTCCAGGCTCTCCCGGACAAACACGCCAGGTGAAACACATGACGAAACTGACCCCCATGCTGCAGCAGTACCTGGAGATCAAAGGACAACATGAAGATGCCATCCTTTTCTACCGAATGGGCGATTTTTATGAAATGTTCTTCGATGATGCCATAATCGCCTCAAAAATTCTCGGCATCACCCTCACCTCCCGGAACAAGAAAAGCGATCCTGTCCAGGTGCCGATGTGCGGCATTCCTTACCATGCGGCTCAGTCGTATCTGGCGAAACTCATCAAGGTCGGCCGACGCGTTGCCATCTGCGAGCAGACGGAAGACCCCGCCAGCGCCAAAGGGATCGTCAAGAGGGAGGTGGTGCGGATCATCTCCCCGGGCGTGGTCACCGACGATCAGTTGCTTGACGATAAGAGTAACAACTACCTTTCTTCCCTGGTCGTTAAGGAGAGTCAGGGACTTCGTCACTATGGCTTGAGTTTTCTGGATGTCAGTACCGGTGAGTTTCTCGTTGGTGAGTTTTCAGGAAAGCCCTGCAGTATCGATGAGGTCCTCGACCAGGTATCTCGCCTCGCGCCGTCCGAACTGCTGATTC
The DNA here is from genome assembly GCA_001799365.1 of Desulfobacterales bacterium GWB2_56_26. Taxonomy (GTDB): domain Bacteria; phylum Desulfobacterota; class Desulfobulbia; order Desulfobulbales; family Desulfocapsaceae; genus Desulforhopalus_A. Next base: position 25,909 of record MGTI01000029.1, read on the forward strand.
CGGCCGACGATCGTGAAAATCTCGAAGAACTCCTGGAACTGCTTCAGGCGCTGCTGCCGGTGCTCTGCATCACCGAGAGAACTTCCCCTACCTTTCATGAGGATACTGCAAGGGATTTGCTCCACGATCATTTCCGGGTTGTGTCGCTCGACGGTTTCGGCTGCAGCCATTTCTCCTTCGGCATTACAGCCGCCGGCGCGCTGCTCGACTATATTCGGGAAACCCAAAAATCGACAGTCGACCATATCGAGAGACTGAAACCTCTCGAAACCGAAACCATTCTCCACATCGATGAATCCTCCAGACGAAACCTCGAACTGACCCAGACCATCGTCGGCGGTCATCGCCAGGGTTCGCTATTGTCCGTCCTCGATAGCACCTGCACCCCCATGGGTGCCCGGCTGCTGCGTCACCACCTTCTGTTCCCGCTCCGCGACAGGCGGAAAATCATCGACCGTCTCGATGCCGTGACTTCATTTTTCAACAATAGTCTGTTGCGCCGGGAAATCCGGTCTCTTCTCGAAAGCGTCTACGATCTCGAAAGATTGAACAGTCGCATGATTCTTGGGTCGGGCAATGGCCGGGACATGCTGGCCATGAAGGCTTCACTGGCCTGTCTGCCCGCCATCCACAGTCTCCTCGCCCAGGGCGATACGGCCAAACTCATAGCTTTGCGCGATGCGTTTGATACCCTCACCGATCTTCTTGAACTCCTTGAAAATTCGGTTCATCCGGAGGCCCCCGTCAGCGTCCGTGAAGGACACCTTATTGCCCCGGGATATAACCAGGAACTCGATGAACTGGTCATGCTGCTTCGGGGCGACAAGAAGCTTATTCTCGATCTTGAGAACAGGGAGCGTGAAGCAACGGGGATCGCCAAGTTGAAAATCGGCTACAACAAGGTTTTCGGTTACTTTATCGAGATCGGTAAAACCCATGAACATAAAGTTCCCGACTACTATATCAGGAAACAAACCCTGGTGAATGCCGAGCGATTCATCACCCCCGAACTCAAAGAGTTCGAAAATCGAGTACTTGGCGCCGAGGATCGTCGGGTTGAACTCGAATATGAACTTTTCCTCACTATTCGTTCCCGATTGGCCGAGAACAGCACCCGTATCCTGCAAACCGCCCGGTTGCTTGCCCAACTTGACGTCCTCACCACCAGCGCCGAGATCGCCCACAAAAATAACTACCGCCGCCCGGAAATTGACGATGGCGATGGTATTCACATTGTCGAAGGACGGCACCCGGTCATCGAGCGGGCACTGCCCTCCGGCAAGTTTGTGCCGAACGATGTTCACCTGGACCAGCACAATAACGAGGTGCTCATTATCACCGGACCGAACATGGCCGGCAAATCCACCGTCCTGAGACAAACCGCCCTCATTGTTCTCATGGCCCAGATGGGTTGTTATGTTCCTGCCGAACAGGCAACCATAGGTATCGTCGACAGAATATTCACCCGAGTAGGTGCGATGGATAATCTTCGCCGAGGTCAGTCGACCTTCATGGTGGAGATGAGCGAAACCGCCAATATCCTCAACAATGCTACGGAGAGAAGTCTGGTTATTCTTGATGAAATCGGCCGAGGAACCTCAACCTACGACGGCCTCTCCATCGCCTGGGCGGTAGCCGAAGAACTTGTCGAGAAAAACGGCAAGGGCGTCAAAACCCTGTTCGCCACCCATTATCACGAACTCACCGAACTTGCAAAGACCAATACCCGTATTCAAAACTATTCCATTGCCGTGCGCGAGTGGCAGGGGAACATCATCTTCCTGCATAAGCTGGTAAAAGGTGGAACGAGCCGAAGCTACGGCATTCAGGTGGCTGGCTTGGCCGGGGTCCCGCCGCATGTCGTCAAGCGGGCGATGGAGATACTGAAAGAGATTGAGTTCGGAAAATTCAGGCAAAACGGACAGCTATACTCTTTCGGCAACAAAAGCAGAAACAAAAAAAATCCCGATCAGCTTCTTCTCTTTGCTCCCCCTGTCGACCCTATCAGGGAATTTTTAATGAAAGTAAACCTCGATGAGTGTCCACCGGTCGAAGCACTCAATACTCTCTACTCGCTGAAAAATATGCTCAATTGAAAGAAATCACGGATGCCTATCTCTTTCTCGCCTCCCGCAAGATCACCCTCGCGACAGGCCTTCGTCAGGTACGATCTGTGCCGTACTCTTTGTTTCTATTTATTTTGCCTTGGTTATTTCTTTCCTGTATAATGACCCCCGATATCAATCAAGTATTTGATAACAGATGTTGGCTATAATTTCTGCTGGAGCTCAGATTTATCTCAGTGATGATCCGCACAGTTCTTCTCACCTGTTTTTCCCTGATCTTTACGTTCGCATGTCTTCCTATTACTCTCCTGGCAGCAGAAGATGACGCCGACAAACCCGTCTCTATCGCAAGCCAATACGAGGAAGCAAAATTTTACTACAATCAGCTCCAAACAAACGCGCATCTAGCTCAAGCCCGTGAAAACTGGCTGAAAGGGACGAGGAATTTTCGTCGAATCTACTTGTCAAGCCCGAAAGCCGAACTTGCACCGGCTTGCCTCTTTATGCTTGGGCGCGTCTACAGTGAGATGTACGACAAATTTCAAAACGGGATTGATCTTGATGAATCAATCTCCTACTTCAAAGATACTGCCAAACTTTTCCCTCAGCATCGATTGGCAGATGATGCATATATGGCTCTTGCCCAGATCGTTCTTGATAAACGTGGCAATCCCAAGGAAGCTTCAGATTACCTTACGGAAATTGTGACCAATTTCCCCAATGGTGATATGCATACCGAAGCCGAAAACCTCCTCAAGGTTCTCTCCCAGGAACACGATATCCCCTTGCCACAGGTCATGGTATCCTCCTCCCGGGAAAACAAGCTCAATTATGTCTTGCCGGTAAAATATTGGTCTTCCGACAACTATACTCGGGTCGTTATAATGGCCTCCGGCCCGGTGAACTATAAGGAAATTCTCCTCGAGGAGACTGAAAATACACCGAGACGACTCTATATCGATTTCAAGAAAAGCTATATCGAGCCCCAATACAGGGCTCCTGTACCCATAGAGGATGGCCTTCTCAGACGCATTCGAACCGGCCAGTTCTCACCGGACACTGTCCGGGTTGTTCTCGATATCGAATCCATCAACAGCTACAAGATTTTTAGTTTACCAGACCCATTCAGGGTTGTAATCGACGTTCGCGGCGAAAAGAAAAGCGAGAAGTTGCCGCCGGAGAAGATAACCCCCGAGCCTCAGGAAAGTGTGGCCGAAAAGAAAATTGCCCTTCCTGACACCACCGGCAACATCGTCGTCCTTCGAGACAATAAGAAAATCGCTCCTGCTCAAAAAACAGCTCCTGAATCTGGAAAGATCGAGAAATCTCCAGAGGTGAAACCGCTGACCTTAGCCCAGCAACTCGGCCTCGGTGTCAAGAAAATTGTACTTGACCCGGGCCACGGCGGCAAGGATCCGGGGGCCATGTCCTTTGGTATGAAGGAAAAAGATATTGTGCTTGGCATCGCCAAACAACTCGCTCCGGTTTTGGCCAAGGAGCTCGGTTGTGAAGTGCTTCTCACGAGACAGGATGATACGTTCATCAGTCTCGAAGAACGGACAGCCATCGCCAATACCCAGAATGCCGATCTGTTCGTTTCACTGCATATCAATGCCCATTCCTCGGCCAAGGTGAGAGGTCTTGAAACGTATTATCTCAATCTCACTACCAACGCCGATGCTATGAAGGTCGCAGCGAGAGAAAATGCCACCTCCACCCATCAGATGAGCGATCTTCAGGATATCCTCTCCGATATCATGAAAAATTCCAAAATCAACGAGTCATCCCGACTGGCCCAGCAAGTTCACAATTCCATTCTCACTCAGGCAGGGAAACAAGGATTTGCTGATATTAAAAATCTAGGAGTCAAACAGGCCCCGTTTTACGTCCTGATCGGTGCCCAGATGCCGGCAATCCTCATAGAACTCGCCTTCATCAGTAACGAGCAGGATATTCAAAATCTTAATAACCCCTCATTCGTTAAGATGCTGACTCAGGAGATCACCCATGGAATCAGGACATATGTGAATGATACAACTGCTCAGCTTTCTAAAAACTGACAGAAAGCCCGTTATCCTGAATAAGTCTTGGTTGGATTTTTAGCTGGATCCATAAGAAAAAAGTCGCAAAATGATAATAAAAAAGGGGCCGTTCTCTGTGAGAGAACAGCCCCTTTTTTATTAAAGACTACTTTGAGACTTACTTCGTATTGGCGACCTTCAGTCGAGCCAAAGCCCTTTGCAGCGCCACTTCTGCTCTCTTCCTATTGAAATTTTCAATCTGTTGAGCTGCCTGGGCAAGTCTTTTTTCTGCTCTTTCTTTGGCTTTCAGCGCCCGATCAACATCAATTTCATGACCCTTTTCGGCACTCTCTACGAGGAATGTAATCTTATTGTTGGAAACCTCGCAGAAACCTCCGCTCACCATGAGAGCTTCTCTTTTCTTGCCGTTCTCATAAGTAAGAGTACCGATTTTGATCGTCGACAGAAAGGGTGCATGATTGGCCAGTACACCGAAGTCACCTCCAAAACCAGGAGCGTTAACGATATCTACATCCTCGTTTACTTTTGCTCCAGCTGGAGTTACAACTTCAAGTCTTATCTGTTGTCCCATCGATTGTTCCTCTCAAGCGGATTATTTGGCTTCTTTTGATTTTGCTTCCTTAGCGATAGCTTCATCAATGGAGCCGACCATGTAGAAAGAGTTCTCGTTGAGGTCGTCGAGCTTGCCGTCAAGAATCTCTTTGAATCCTTTTACCGTGTCTGCAACCTTAACGAATTTTCCGGCCATACCGGTAAATACCTCGGCAACGGTAAAGGGCTGCGAAAGAAATCTCTGGACTTTTCTGGCTCTGGACACGAGCATCTGGTCTTCCTCGGACAATTCATCCATACCGAGGATAGCGATGATGTCCTTCAAGTCTTTATACTTCTGCAGTGTTACCTGTACTCCGCGGGCGACCTGATAATGCTCTTCGCCGATAACGTTGGGATCGAGAATCCTGGAGGTCGAATCGAGCGGATCAACCGCTGGATAGATACCGAGCTCGGCGATCTGCCGGGAGAGAACAACAGTCCCGTCAAGGTGAGCAAAGGTGGTTGCCGGGGCAGGGTCAGTCAAGTCGTCCGCAGGTACATATACGCATTGAACGGCGGTGATTGAACCTTTTTTGGTGGAAGTAATACGTTCCTGCAGGGCACCGAGGTCGGTGGCGAGAGTCGGCTGGTAACCAACCGCAGAAGGAATACGACCGAGAAGCGCCGATACTTCGGAACCAGCCTGGGTGAAACGGAAGATGTTATCAATAAACAGGAGAACGTCCTGACCCTCTTCGTCACGGAAGTACTCGGCAGCAGTCAGACCGGTCAGAGCAACACGGGCACGCGCTCCGGGAGGTTCAGTCATCTGGCCGTACACGAGAGCTGCTTTCGGCAAAACGCCCGATTCCTTCATCTCGTGATAGAGATCGTTACCTTCGCGTGTACGCTCGCCTACGCCGCAGAAAACGGAGATACCACCGTGATGCATGGCGATGTTGTTTACCATCTCCATCATGATAACTGTCTTACCGCAACCGGCACCGCCGAACAGTCCCATTTTTCCACCAAGTGGGAACGGTACAAGCAGATCGATAACTTTGATACCGGTCTCGAGTACCCGTACTTCGGTATCCTGCTCGGTGAAGGCCGGTGCTTCGCGATGGATCGGCATAGTCTTATTTGAGCCAATCGGTCCAAGTCCATCAACCGGTCGGCCGACTACGTTCATGATCCTGCCAAGTGCCGCTTCGCCAACCGGAATGGTGATGGGCAAACCGCTATCCCGCACTGCCATTCCACGAACAAGACCATCCGTTTGATCCATGGCAATACACCGACAGGCGTTATCACCAAGATGCTGTGCTACTTCTACTACCAGATTATCTGCTTTATCGTTAATACCTGGATTCGTGACAAAACATGCGTTCAAGATATTCGGCAATTTGCCGGGTTCGAACTCAACGTCTACGACAGGACCGATTACCTGTGTGATCTTTCCAATTTTTTGTTCACTCATTGGGATTTATCCCTCCTCAAAAGTCTTAGATTATCATGAGATAAGTAATTATTTCAGAGCTTCTGCGCCGCCAACAATGTCCATAAGCTCACTTGTAACGGCAGCCTGACGAGCCTTGTTGTAAACGATGGTCAGGTTTCGCACCATATCCTTGCATGCATTGGTTGCATTATCCATCGCAGTCATCCTGGCTGCATGTTCACTCGCACCCACTTCAAGCATTGCATGATAAACGATGACATTGAGATATAAAGGCTGGAGAACATCCATAATCTCTTCCGTAGAAGGTTCGTAGATATAGTCTCCCGAGAATTTTTTCTCCGTCGAGCTCGCTCCGCTTTTGGGTTGTACCGGCAGAATGGCCGAAACTTCCGGCCGTTGTATGGCCACAGACTTGAATTGACCGTAGATGATCTCGACTTTGTCAGTTGCACCGCTTAAAAATTCCGCCGCAACATCTGTGGCAATCTCCCTGGCATTATACATTTGAAAGTTGCTCATGATATCTCGGTAGCTCTTTCTTACAAGCCCGGTTTTTTTCAGAGCCTGACTACCTTTCTTCCCGACGCAGACGAAACTGACCTTCTTTCCACTCGCCTCATATTCGGCCATCTTCACCAATGCAAGCTTGATGATGTTGGCATTGAATGAGCCACACAATCCGCGATCAGAAGTTACAACCACCAGTTCCACGGTTTTCTCATCCCGGACTTCCATCAATGGAAATCCGGTGGTATTCGCCCCCCCGGAAAGGTTTGACATTGCCTCGTCAAATTTGGCGGCATAAGGTCTGAATGCCTCCATCTTTTCCTGGGCGCCCCGCAGTTTTGCTGCGGCGACCATGTTCATAGCCTTGGTGATCTGAGCTGTCTTCTTGACACCCGAGATCTTAGTTTTTACTTCTTTTAAACTCGCCATATCTTGACCTTTTGTGATTAGTTAAGACCTTTTGTCGCCTTGAAAGTATCACCAAAGCTGGTCAGTACCTTGTTGAGTTTTTCCTTTATTGGGTCGGTGAACATCTTTTCTTTGACAAGATCGGTAAAAATGGTCGGCTCATTGGATTCAATGTAGTTGTACAGCTCCGACTCATAGTCAGCCAAAGTGTTTACCGGCAGTTTATCGAGAAATCCATTTGAACCAGCGTAGATAATTGTGACTTGTTTCTCCATCGGCAGCGGTTGATATTGCGGCTGCTTCAAGATTTCAACCAGTCGCTCACCACGGGTCAGTTTGGCCTGGGTGCCGGCATCAAGATCGGAACCGAAAGCGGCAAATGCCGCCAATTCACGATATTGTGCCAGATCGAGGCGAAGGGTACCGGCAACCTGCTTCATGGCCTTCACCTGTGCAGCGCCACCTACTCGCGATACAGAAAGCCCGACGTTGATGGCCGGTCGAACACCCGAGAAGAAGAGGTTCGGCTCGAGATAAACCTGACCGTCGGTGATAGAAATAACGTTGGTCGGAATAAAGGCGGAAACGTCGCCAGCCTGAGTTTCGATGATAGGCAGAGCGGTAAGTGAACCGGCGCCCAATTCGTCATTTACCTTGGCTGATCTTTCCAGCAACCGGGAGTGGTTGAAGAAAATGTCGCCAGGATATGCTTCACGTCCGGGGGGCCGTCTGAGGAGCAGAGAAAGCTCGCGGTAAGCAACGGCCTGTTTGGAGAGATCGTCATAAATGATAAGTGCATGCTGACCATTATCCCGGAAGTATTCACCCATGGCGCAACCGGCGAAAGGTGCAATGTACTGCATTGGCGCAGGGTCGGAGGCGCAGGCGGATACAACGGTGGTATATTCCATTGCACCATGCTTTCTCAGAGCCTCAACAACCAGAGCAACGGTCGATTTTTTCTGGCCTACTGCAACATAAATACAGTGAATATCAGAGTATTTCTGGGCAATGATGGCATCGACGCAGAGAGCAGTTTTGCCGATCTGGCGATCGCCGATTACCAGTTCGCGTTGTCCGCGACCGACAGGGGTCATAGCATCGACTGCTTTTGAGCCGGTGTAGCAAGGCTCATGGACACCTTTTCTGGCGATAACGCCTGGAGCCAATACTTCAATTTTTGATGTGAGATCGGTTTTTATCGGACCCAGACCGTCTATCGGCATACCGATACCGTCAACAACACGTCCTTCCATACCGGGACCGACTGGGACCTCGGCGATTTTTCCGGTACGCTTGACGATGTCGCCCTCTTTAATACCGGATACGTTACCGAGAACGGCACATCCGACGTTGTCCGCTTCAAGGTTCAGGGCAAGGCCCAAGATTCCACCGGGAAATTCCAGCAGCTCCATGGCCATGCAGTTCTGCACGCCATAAACACGGGCGATACCGTCACCAACGGAGATAACGGTACCGGTTTCATTAAGATCTATGCTGGTCTCGTATGCCCCAATCTGATCTTTGATAATCTGACTAATTTCTGCGGCTTTGATCTGCATCTATTCTCTCCCCTTAATGGAATCTTTTAAACCTGCAAGTTGCGTCTTTATACTCCCGTCTAAAACCAGGTCACCGACTTTGGCGATAATTCCGCCAATAATCGAAGGATCAACACTGGTTGTGAGTGCAACCTTCTTGCCTGTTAACTTTTCTAATACAGTTTGAACGTTTGCTTTCAATTCATCATCCAGTTCAACGGCCGAGGTAACGTTGCCATGGCTGATATTTTTCACTTCATCAACCATAGTTCGATAGGATGCGGCAATTTCCGGTAGTAATCCGGCTCGTTTTTTCTGGACTAAAAGATTCAGGAAGTTGCCCATGACGTTATCGACTCCCATAGAGGCCACTAATCCCTTCATGACCTTTTCTTTAACATCCATGGGATAGAGAGGATTCGTCACGGCATCAGCGACTTCAGGGTGAGTGGCATAGAGGTTTGCTACGCCTTGAAGAACTTCATTATAGTCTTCGTATATACCCTGCTCCTGACCTACGGTGAAAATTGCCTTGGCATATCGTCGTGCGAGGATTGTCTGTTTCACTGTACGGCCCCCACTTTGGCTAAATAATTTTCAATGATCTTCACCTGGTCGTCGGCAGTGAGATTTTTGACAATGAGTTGCTCGGCCATAACCGCTGCCTGGTCAGCAACCTCATTCTTGAGAGTACGCCGAGCTTCGGTCACTTCGTTCTGAATAGCCATTTCTGCCGAACGCTGGAGATCGCTCGCAGCCTTTTCGGCTCTCTCGATGATCTTCACTTTTTCGATTTCGGCCTGGGCGACGGCTCTTTCGACGATCTTATCTATTTCCGACTCCACCGTCGTCAGCTTTGCCTGAAAATCGTTATACGATTTTTCGGCTTCGGCACGTTTCTGCTGCAGCGTCTCGATCTCATCCTTGATCTTCTTTTGACGAGCTGCAAGGCCTGCGCCAATCGGCTTTGCCGCAAACTTCACCAGGATGATCATCAAAGCGATGAAGTTGACGATCCGCCAACCAAGATCCTTGAGTTTAGCAGGCGAGAGACTGGATGATTGCTTTGCTCCGTGTCCGGCATCTTCTCCGTGTCCGGTTTCTGCAGCCACGGCAGTATCGGCAGGTGCCCCTTGTCCGGCCTTCTCCGATGCGAAAACCGCTCCACACGACAAGGCAAGCCAAAGTGTTAACGTAAGCAGGCTCAACAGCCTGGCAATGTGTTTCACTCCATTCATTTTTAGAGACTCCTCCCCAGAATTTTACTTGCCATGTCAGTTGCAAAACCTTCCAAATTTGACCGCAAACTGGTTCTGGCGCCCTCGATTTCTGCCCTGAGTTCGGCCAATTTAGCCTCCTTGGTCGCGTCGACACCAGCCCTGATGGCGGTGAGCTTTTCATCGCCGGCAGCCTGAGCTTCAGCGCGAGCACCGTCAAGAGCAGCCTTTGCCTTACCGGAAGCTTTAGCCATTTTTGCATCTACTTCTTCCTGCCGGAGTTTGGCATTTTTCTCGAATTTCGAGATATTCTCCTCCATTCCCCGGAGTTTTTCAGATCTCTCCTTAATGATGTTCCTTATAGGTTTATAAAGAACACCATTGAGAAGAAACATGAGCACAACCATGTTAACAATCTGAATAAACAAAGTAATATCCGTCGTAATCATGTTAGTAGCTCCTGCTTAGCTAAGATTACAAAAAACTTAACATTCATTTGCGCAAATGAATGATGACCGCACTCGGCTATATCTACAAAAAAAGGCTAGAAAAACCCCAGAATAAACTGAACCACCATTCACAATGGCAAAAAATTCTTACTGTAAATATATTGCTCTGTCAACTAATTTGTAGAGTTGATCCCAAGGCTCGGACAAAACAGCACATCCGTGACAAGATTACGCACAATTCGCCCATCGGCGCCAGTAGCCAGCAGTACAGCCTGACAGTTCTAAGGTCTCTGCAGTAATGCAGTTATCACCGACGGAACAGAACCTATGGCCTCATTCAATTTATCAACCATTGGCCCACCTGCCTGTGCCATATCGGGTCGGCCACCGCCTTTCCCGCCGACGATTTTCGCTACCCGATTGATAATATCTCCGGCCTTTATCTTCTCCGTCAGATCATCGGTGACAATCGCCAGCAGAGCGGCCTTATCGTTAATACTGCCACCCAACACAGCAATACCGCTGCCGAGAGTATCCCGTACCCGATCGCCTACCTCCCGCAGGGTTTTCGGACTATCGAGAGGAATCACTGCAGCGACAAGTTTTAAGCCTGCAACGCTGATTGCATTGTTCATTACGCCGTCAAGATCGGTACTGGCCAGCTGCCTGGAAAGATCGGCAACCTGTTTATCCATTGCCTTGAGATTTTTAAGAACCGACTCCACCTTCGGAATAATTTCTCCGCCGTTCCCTACATTGAGCAGGGCCGCAGTCCGTCTCTCCCGCCGATAAACCGTCTGGATATCGGCAAAAGCTGCCGGTCCGGCGAGGGCTTCGATTCTTCGGACTCCGGAGGCAATTCCGTTCTCAGTGAGGATTTTAAATGTCCCGATGGACCCGGTTGCCGCAACATGAGTACCGCCGCACAGCTCCTTGCTGAAATCGGCCATTGCCACAACCCTGACATTTTCCTCGTACTTTTCACCGAATAAGGCCATCGCACCTTCTTTCAGCGCCTCCTCTTTCTGCAGCACCCGGGTCTTCACCGGGGCATTTTGCCAGATTCTCTCATTGACCAGAAGTTCGATGGTTTCGATCTCCTCAGGAGACAATGGAGAAAAATGGGTGAAATCAAACCGCAGTCGATCAGGTGAAACGAGCGAGCCAGCCTGCTTGACATGATCCCCAAGAACCTTTCTGAGCGCTGCGTGGAGCAGATGCGTTGCCGAGTGATGCGCGGCCGTGGCAAACCTTCGACGCTGGTCGACCTCAAGGGCCACCTCAAGGTTTTCGCTCAAAGTTCCTTCCGTCACTGTCACCTCGTGCAGGATGATCTTATCCCCTTGAACCGAGGTGGCCACTACCTTGGCACTTCCTCCTTGCCAAGATACTTGTCCCAGGTCTCCTGCCTGCCCTCCCGATTCAGCATAGAAAGGCGTTTTGTCGACGAAAAGCCGACCACTTTCACCAGCGCCAAGTTGTGCAACCCGCAGTCCTGAATCATTGATCAACCCCTGCACCCTGCTCACTGCCGAGGTTTTCTCATAACCGACGAATTCCGCTCTCTTACCGGTTTTGGCAATTTCTTTCACACCTTCCTCAAGAAGTTTCACACCTTCACCCTTACGAGATAAGCGCGATTTCTGTCGCTGGTTTTCCATCTCGGTGTGAAAACCGGCCTCGTCGAACGCAAGGCCTCTTTCCAGGGCGATATCCCTGACAATGTCGAAAGGAAAACCGAAGGTGTCGTAGAGTTTGAAGATAAACCTGCCGGGAATGCATCCGGTGTTTTCCGCCTTGAGCCTCGCTAATTCCTCATCGAGTAGCGCCAGCCCGTTTTCGAGTGTCTCGCGGAATCGTTCCTCTTCGTTGTTCACGACCTTTGAAAGCAAGGAAAGTGCGTTGCCGAGATGGGGATAGGCCACCACCATCTCCCGTACCACGACTTTGACCACCTCTTCCATGAAGGGTTTGTCCAGCCCGAGATGCTTGCCGTAACGAACCGCACGGCGCATGATCCGCCTGAGCACGTAGCCTCGCCCTTCATTTCCCGGCAGGATACCATCGGCAACCAGAAAGGTCGTGGCCCGGGCATGGTCGGCAATAACCCGCATAGCAACGTCATCCTGCGCATTTTTGCCGTATTCTTTGCCCGCCAATTGTGCCATTCTCTCGATGATCGGAGTGAACAGGTCGGATTCGTAGTTGTTGAATTTGCCCTGCAGGACAGCAGCAACCCGTTCAAGCCCCATGCCGGTATCGATACTCGGTTTGGGCAGTCGGGTCAGGGTTCCGTCCGCCGAACGGTTGAATTGCATGAACACCAGGTTCCACAGTTCCAGGAAGCGGTCACAGTCGCAGCCCAGGGCGCAATCGGGACGGCCGCAGCCGGCTGCTGCTCCCTGATCGATATGAATCTCCGAACACGGCCCGCAGGGACCGGTATCACCCATGGCCCAGAAGTTGTCCTTCTCCCCCATCCTCACGATCCGGCCCTTCGGCAGACTCTCAACCTTCTCCCACAGCGCATGGGCCTCGTCATCGTCCTCATAGATCGAGACCCAGAGTTTCTGAGGATTGATGCCAAGTTCAACGGTAAGAAAATCCCAGGCGAAACGGATGGCTTCTTCCTTGAAATAGTCGCCGAAGGAAAAGTTGCCGAGCATTTCAAAAAAGGTGTGGTGCCGGGCGGTATATCCAACATTTTCCAAATCGTTGTGCTTGCCGCCGGCCCGGACGCACCGTTGACTGGTTACTGCCCTCACATAATCACGTTTCTCCTCACCCATAAACACGGTCTTGAACTGCACCATGCCTGCATTGGTAAAGAGGAGGGTCGGATCGTCTTTGGGGACGAGCGATGAACTTTCGACGGCCGTGTGACCATTCTTTATGAAGTAGTTCAAGAACCTGCTGCGTAAATCATTTCCTTTCATAGTTCCCAGGCAACATCAATAGTATTGGATAATTCCCCCATCGGATCGGTCGGAGAGAGCACTCTATACGTTATAACTTTGCTATTCATTGCGGGCGATAATATAAGGGAGGATCTTTTTGAAATCCGGGGTGCCGGCCTTACCCAAAAGTTCATAGATCAACATTTCTGCAGATCCGATCGCCACCCCGGCTGTTTGCAGCCGTGCAAGCCCCTCCCTGTGATCGCTCACGTTCCTCGACGAAACCCCATCGGAAACGATCCAGACCTCTTTACCCTTTCCCAGCAATCCCATTGCCGTCTGATAGATACAGATATGGGTCTCGACGCCGACAAGCACAATAGTCCGGATGCTGTCCGGCAAGCCGTCGATGAACGCTGCCGTTTCCCCGTTGGCCAAGGCATTGAACTCAACTTTATCGAATTGCGGCACCTCGGCGACGAGCGCTGCAACATTGTCAACGTACGGTCCCAACCCCTTCTTGTACTGGGTGTTTGCCAGAACGGGGATACCAAGGATTCCGGCGCAGCGAATCATGAGCTCAACCGTGGCCGAAACCTTTTCCGCTTCATGGATCTTCGCCATCAGGCTCTTTTGCACATCGATGACCTGCAGACAGACGTTTTCCGGGGCCAGCAGTCTCGTCTTCATCCCAGTCCTCCTCTCACCAAAATTAGGCAAAATTTTGATTCAATAGACTCTTTTCTCCATTCAGATTCAAGATTATCCTTTCATCTGTGCAAAAAAGTTACACCGGCGGCAAGAGGCGTACCCGTTGGAAGAACTACGGAAAATGAGGCGGGCGAGAAGAATTCGCACCCACCGCCGACTCCATCAGGAGGCGTTTTCAAAGTGAAAAATCAAGTTCCGGAAGAACTCTTTTTCCCTTCGATGAGTTCCGAGATAATCGAAGGATCCGCCAGCGAAGAGATGTCCCCGAAATCATCGAAATCATCGGCGGCGATTTTCTTCAGGAGCCGTCTCATGATCTTTCCGCTCCTGGTTTTCGGCAGAGCGTCGGTATACTGTACCCCGTCCAGAGTAGCAATGGGTCCGATCTGCCCGCGGACATGGTTCCGTAACTCTTCCAGCAACTCCCCCGTCTGTTGAACATTTCTGTTCAAGGTCACATAGGCATAGATCGCCTGCCCCTTCAGGGGATGCGGCATGCCGACCACCGCCGCCTCGGACACGCTCCGATGCGTCAGCAATGCCGATTCTATTTCCGCCGTTCCCAGCCGATGACCGCTGACGTTGATGATATCGTCGAGTCTGCCCATTATCCAGAAATAGCCGTCTTCATCGCAACGCGCGCCGTCGCCGGTGTCATATCCCCAGCGCGAATCGACGTGATGGGAAGACTGCAGCGGGTCCTGTTCTCCGCAAAGATCTTTGCACATCCCGGGCCACGGCTGGCGGATCACCAGCCGCCCTCCTTCATGGTTCCCCACCTCACGACCCTCGGCATCGACCACCATGACATCTATGCCCGGCAACGGCTGTGCGGCCGCCCCCGGTTTCAAGGGAACCGTTTCGGCCAGAGGAGCGATCATGATCCCGCCCGTTTCAGTCTGCCACCAGGTATCGATTATAGGTAATCTGTTCTTGCCGATATGGGCATGATACCAGTTCCATGCCTCGGGATTGATCGGTTCCCCGACTGATCCGAGCAACCGCAGCGATGAGATATCGTATTTTTCAACCGGGCCCACCCCATATCGCATGAGGGCTCGGATAACGGTTGGTGCCGTGTAGAAGATCGTGACGTTGAATTTCTCCACTATCTGCCAAAACCTGTCAGGCCCCGGATAGAGCGGTATCCCTTCGTAGATCAAGGTAGTGGCGCCAAGTCCCAGCGGCCCGTAAATGCCGTAGGTGTGCCCGGTAATCCAGCCGATATCGGCGGTGCACCAAAAAATATCGTCATCCTGAAGATCAAACACCCACTGGCAAGTGTGCATGGCGTAGAGCAGATAGCCGCCTGCCCGGTGAACCACCCTTTTGGGCTTGCCTGTTGAACCGGAGGTGTAGAGGATGAAAAGGTCGTCGTTGGCTGCCATCTCGACGGGTTCGCAGATCGCCGAAATTCCAGGTGCCTGTCTCTCCTCATGCCACCAGGTATCCCGCTTCGGCTTCATTACGATATCTCTTTCGGTCTTACGGACAACGATGCAGGCCTCGACAAAATCACAATCATCGAGCGCCTCGTCGGCATTCGGTTTGAGCGGAATGGTTCGTCCGGCCCTGATAATTGCATCGGCGGTAATCAGCACCTTTGCCCGGCAATCCTCCAACCTGGTCTTGAGACTCGCCGAGGAAAAGCCGGAGAAGACGACGCAGTGCAGTACTCCCAACCGCGCACAGGCGAGCACAGCGATGACCAACTCGGGAATCATCGGCAGGTAGATGGCAACACTCTCCCCTTTGCCGACTCCTTTCTTTTTCAGGATATTGGCAAAGCGACAGACTTCGGCATACAGCATCTGATAGGTGAAGACTCTCGTCTCGTTGTCACTTTCCCCCTGCCAGATAAGCGCTGCTTTGTTGCGTCTGCCGTTTTCCAGGTGTCGATCAAGGCAATTCCAGGTCGGATTGAGCGTAGCACCGGCAAACCACTTGAGGTCCGGCGAACCGAGCTCCCCGTCGAGAACGGTATGCCATCTCTGCGACCAGGTGACAAGCTCCTCCGCTCGTCCCGCCCAAAATCCTTCGGGATCCTCGATCGATCTTTTATGCACCTCACGATAGGCCGGTGAGTTCCCATTGCCAACAGGATGCAGGCGTAGCGAACATCCCGGTCTGCGGAAGCTGGTTCCTCCCCACATTGCCACTTTCGTGCCATCTTCTCGGTCCATCGCCCCATCTCCTCGGGAATCGGCAGATGTTTCGCTACCTGTCCTTCTCGCGCCCGATGGAAGCGACTCCCGACACATTGCCCCAGCAGATCGGAATCCCGGACAGATGAAAGTTGCCTTCAATTATTACTAGAACTTAGAGAGTTAACCTACTCCACCCTTGCCTGGCAAATCAAGATATATTTGGCCCGGCTATCAAACTCACCGATCCGGGGACGCCTGACTTAATACCGACTCTTTTCGTCGGCCTTGCCCGATGTTCCGGCCATCCTCATCTGCACAAATATATTCTTGCGCGATCACTGTCTTAGGAAGTATTGTGCATCGGCCATTGGTGCATTGTATGGGAAATGCATGCGAAACAGCAAATACGTCTTTACAAATTTCACACAATTATTAAATTAATTTCTGAAATATTTCGACATCTGGAGATGCCATGCAAGACGAACAAATAGACGCTATGTCAAAACTGCTGAAATCGATGTCCCATCCCATCCGCTTGAAGATTCTTTGCCTGCTGCAGGACAAGGAACTTTCGGTGGGCGAAATCAGGGACCAGGTGAAGACGACGAACGCAAATGTCTCGCAGCACTTGAACATCTTGCGTGGCCAGGGCATCATCGATTACCGTAAGGACGCCAATTTTATCTACAATAAAATTGTCGATAAACGCATCCTCGACCTCATCAAAAAGATGCGCGTACTGTTCTGTCCGAACTTCTAAAAAGGGAGAATTCTCCTCCCTCTCTATCCACCAGAGGAGAAAACCATGATTGTTACAGACTGGATCCATGTCATTGCCGGGGCGTTCATAATTGCCAGCCTATCGTTGGGAGTTGAGGCAAGCCCAGTTTTTCACAGCAAGTACTGGCTTTTTTTCACGGCCTTTGTGGGGTTCAATCTTCTGCAGTTCGGTTTCTCGAAATTCTGTCCGCTTGGCCTCATCCTCAAGACGCTCGGGGTTCCTGAGCGCCGCCCCTGAAAAATAGCTATAGCTGCTCTTCCGCCATTAGAACATGGCAGGATGCCTGCCAGCAGCAGTTTTTTTGCGAGCACACCTCGCGCTGCCGAAAACACGGTAAGTTGCCCTCCTTCATTTGTATCCGACTGATAAGTTCGGCGAGTTTGACCCCTTTTTCCTGAGGCACCCCGAGTGCCAGCGCCTTTTTCCTGGCCAGCGAAAACAGCTTCGGTCCTCTCTTATACCCTTTCACCGTTACCCCCATAGAAAATTTGCCATAGTTTACACTCACCATCCATCCCCGTTTTTGTCGATGCGGAAATCCAGCATTGGTCGCACATGTCATCGACATAATCCATCTTCTTAAGAATAACGTTCCTTATCGCAAACGAACAAGAAAATTCGCCTTTGGTCGTCATTTTATATCGGCAGGATGTGATATTCTTCCACAGTGCCGTGAATTCCGTTCAAGACCTGCCCGTTGCGCCCGTCGATGGAAATCGGGTCGCCGAAACCGATTCTCACTCCGGCGATCTCACAATACTGTTCGGCCTCATAGACCTTCAGACTGCGGCAGCCGACGACGCAGGTCTTTTCCAGCCGCACGGCAACCACTGAGGCGTGGGAGGTCTGGCCCCCGCGGGAGGTAAGCAAACCTTCGGCCTGGCTCACCACCTTGATATCTTCCGGCACGGTATCCTGGCGGATCAGGATAAGCGGGGTGTGCGGATCGGTCTGCCGCAGTTTCCTGATATTGTCCTCGGTAAAAACCGCCCGGCCGGAAAGGGCCGAGCCGGAGACGCCGACTCCCTTGCCGAGATGGGCTTTTTCCAGGGCGGGACTCTCGACAAAGACATTCAAATGTTCCTTCTTCTTGATCGTGATCATGTCCCGGGTCTGAAGAAGATAGAGTTGTTCCGGCTCGGGCCCCTCGAAGGTGAATTCTATTTCCTGGGGGTTCCAACGCTTATCATAGACGAGTTCCCGTGATATTTCGAGAAGTTGCTTATATATTCCAGGGAAACGCAGTTCCAGCGTTTCTTCGACAGCCCGACCGTCGAGTTTCGCCTGCTCGACCGAGATGGCAAGGCTCGACACCAGACCGGAAACGATATCCTCGCCCTGGTCGCCGTAGGCATAATCCCCCCACAGGGCGACCCGCTGCACCTTGCGATAAGGATGGGCGGTAAAGACCACCCCTGCCCCGGAGCTCGCGCTCATATTGCCGAACACCATGGCCTGGACAATTACCGCTGTACCCCAGGAATCGGAAACATCCATTATTTTCCGATACTCCATGGCCTTCTGGGTTTTCCACGAATCGAGCACCAGCTGAATGGCGTTGACCAGCTGCAGCCAGGGGTCATCGGGAATACCAAGTCCCCGCTGGCGGATCAGTCTTTGATAGGAAAGTGCCAGTTCCTTCATCTGCTCCGGCGAAAAGTGTCGCTTCAGGGTCACATTGTATTTCGCCTTCGCCCTGTTCATCAGCGTCTGGAAGTCTTCCCTGCCGATCCCCGAGATCATGGCCCAGGATTGCAGGAAGCGCCGGTAGTTGTCCCAGGCCAGGTAGCTGTTGCCATTATTTGCGATGAATTCGGCAATGATCTCCTCGTTGAAGCCGACATTGTGGACGGTCGCCATCATCCCGGGCATAGAGATCGCCCCGCCGCTGCGTATCGAAAGAAGCAGCGGTTTTTCCGGGGAACCGAAGGTCTTGCCGGTCAGCGACTCGATTTCCGTCAGCGCCTGGCGGATCCGCTCCATGATCTCCTCGCGGGTCTTGGCGTAGCCGAAGACGATGTCCCGGCAGCGAAAGATCTCGGTGGTGAGCACAAAGGCCGGAGGAACGAGCTTGCCGTCGCCGATGAGAGTAGCCAGATTGAAGCCCTTGTTGCCGAGGTGAATGAAATTGTTGGTATAGGGATTGGGCTTATGCAGCAGGGAGATGGCCCGCTCCGGATTGTAGGTCATCAGCAGGTCGAGCTTTTCCTGGTCAAGCAGATCCTTCTGGTTTTCAAGGGTCTGGAGGATCCGGAGGATGAAGTTGTCGAGATGCTGCAAGCCAAAGGTGGAGGCGATCAACTCGCGAAAAAATACCTCGGACAGCCGCTGCACCGTCGTCCCGATCTCCAACTCCTCATAGAAGCTGCTGAATTTTTCCAGAATATTTTCTTTACCGATCTGGGGGATGATGATCGACAGGTTGTTCTGGTGGATATTAGTGTAAAAGGCGTAAATGATATCCTTGACCCCCTCGGACATCCCCCGGAAGATATCGAGATACTGGGTATAGGAGAAGCGCCGCACTTTCAGCGAGGCCTCAAGCAGGGACAGGTAGGTGGAAAGACGCCTTGAAGTTATGCCGTCGATCGCCAGTGCCCGCATGTAAAACTTGATGCACCGTACGATGTTGAAGAAGGTGGCCTGGGTGATGATCGACAGATTGACCGTCTCCGGCAGTTTCTCCAGGTAGAGGTTGGCGAGGTTTTCCAGACGGAAGGTGAGGCTCAGGGCATCGAACTTCCGCTCCTTGTACCGGCCGTACACGGACGGGATATCGACCGCGATATGCCGTTTGTAATAGATATCTTCACGGGCTTCGAAGGTCTCCTCGGAGAGGATGATATCCTTCAGACCCTCCAGGGCGGTGAGCAGTGCATTCAGGCAGTGTTCGGTATCGGCATGGCCGAGGTCGGCGAGCAGACTCTCCATCTCCGGGAAGCCGTCGTTGACCGCCCTCAATATCTCCGACTGCAACTGCTGGACGCCGAGGTTGTATTTCTTGTAGAGCAGCTTGTACATCCTGACCAGCAGCTCAAACCTTCGCACCTCGCATGGCTTGACATCCGCCTGGCGGGCCAGGAATTCGCCGATGGCCTTGTTGTCTTTCAACAGGATGTCCTGGACCCGATCGATGCCCATGGCCTGCCAGAAGCGTTCGGCCAGAACGAACTGGTCGTCGACGAACTCGCCGGTGGCGCTCACCTGGCTGTACACCTCCTCCGGAATATAGGGGACAAGGAGGGTCTTGTTACGGGTCCGCCAGAACTGAAAGATCGCCTGGACAAAATCGACGATGAGATTCGAACTCTCCACATGTCCCTGCTTGCGCAGAAAATGGATCAGCAGATCCTTGCGCTTATGGATTTCGTCCAGTTCGGTCGAAACATCGCGTAGCTCCCCTTCTGAGCCGATCTCGTTGAAGAATACCGGCATCAATTTGGTGAACTGTTTGGATAGGTTGTAGATCGGTTCGATGGGATGATTGAGCAGCTGGGTGATATCCCGCTGAAACAGATCGGTGTCCTTGACACAGGTTCCGGAGAGCTTCAGATGAATAATGAGGGCGGAAAAGAGCGTCGAACACCATTTCGGCTCGCGCATGATCAGGTACAGCCACACCCGGATGTTGGCAAGGTGGGCCGGATTGGCCAGAGGCTGCCAGTTTTCATCGACACCCACGACGCTCGCATGCTGGAAGCCGAAGCGGACCACCCCCCAGAGGAAGGCCTCCACCATGCGGCTGTTGCCGCGATCGAAAACCTCTCCTCCCAACACCTGGATACACTGGAGCGAAGTGTGAGGGAATTTCCGGACATTGGCCTTCAACAGCTTGAAAGCGGTCAACAGAAACTCCTCGATCTCCTCGAAGCTCTGCTGCCTGATCAGCTGCACCAGACTGCGATTGATCTCCCGCAGGGTTTCCTCATGAATGAGATACAACCCGTCCGTATCCATAATCTTGAACAGGAACAACAGTTTCCTGTTCTCACTGAAGTGAACAAGCGGTGAGATGAGCTGTGGCTCAAGCTGCCTGAAGAATTCCTCTGTCTCGACCAGCTTGTTGGGCATGGCTCGGTAATATTTGACAATGTCAATGTGGTCAGGCAGTTCGAGAATGGTTTTGAGACCTGCTTTCGGTTCCTGCTGCAGATCAAGACCTTGGATCGCCTCAAGGTGATTTCTCATAGTTTCATGAGAAATCGCGGTAAATAGCTGAGATGAATTGAAATCGGCGACGGATATGGAGCAGCGGTCGAGAAACCAGGTCAGCGGATCATCTTCCTGCAGCCAATAACTGTAGCCTCTGGCAAAGATAACCCGGACAAGGCGCGCAAGCGGCAGAAAGTCATAGCCGTTTCCTGCCGCTTCTGCGAGGTCCATCAGGTGTTTGGCGATCCTGGTGAAGGGATGCTGGCCATGGACAAGCTGCATCATTATCGGCCGGTCGGTTCTGTCCAGATCGGCGAGACGATCAAAGATCGCATTGAGTTCCGACTCAAATCGTTGAAAGTCATCGACGCTCAAACCAGTGATGGTTTTATCGAGCCAGACCATTTTAGCCCCGACTGCCTGATTCAGCAGATCGGGATTCCGCTGACAATCATAGAGCGCTTCGAAAAAGAGTCGACCGAAAAGTCTGAAGGCTTCCGGACCGTGATCATGGTTGATATAGTGACTGATGTTTTTCAGTGCAAAACTGCGAAGTTGCGGCAGAATTATTTTCCAGTTGCGAAACGGATGGCAGATTTCATAGAGCAATTTCTCAAGCGTCGCATGGAGGCCCTTGTAGCGGTCGACCACCTCGAGCAGAACCAGCAGCTCGGGGTCAATCTCCACCGCCCCCGCGGTTTCAAGAAGATTTGCCCTCAGCGCATCCGACTCTATTGCTGCCGTGTTGTCTGGTTTTTCCATAGTTGCACTGTAATGCGAATTTTGTCTGGGCGAGCGAACATCCATGCTCATCCCCTTGAGTAAAATGAACGAGGTCTTGACGTAGCAAGGGCAAAAAAATGCGCCTCTGAGACCGACTTGGCTTCAAAGGCGCATGATCGTTTCCCTTCGATCAGCCTATCAAAGCGCCTTGTTGGCCTCCATATGCAGGATCAGATCCAGCATCCTGTTCGAATACCCCCACTCGTTGTCATACCAGCTCATCACCTTGACGGTGCTGCCGATGACCTTGGTGCACTGTCCGTCGATGATCGATGAATGGGCATTGCCCTGAAAATCGATGGACACCAGCGGCAGATCGGTATACGCAAGATATCTGTTGGCAGCTTCCTTCAAGGCCTGATTGACTTCGTCCACCGTGGTTTCCCGCTCCACCTCCATCACTGCGTCGACCAGGGAAACGGTCGGCGTCGGCACCCGTACTGCGAGACCGTCGAATTTTCCCTTCAATTCTGGGATGACCAACGAGACGGCCGCTGCGGCACCGGTTTTGGTCGGGATCATCGACAGGGCCGCGGCTCTCGCCCGGCGGGGATCGGAATGGGGGAAATCGAGGAGCCGCTGATCCCCGGTGTAGGCATGCACGGTGGTCATCAGACCCCGTTTTATCCCGAATTTGTCGAGGATGACTTTGGCAAACGGCGCGAGGCAGTTGGTGGTACACGAGGCATTCGACACGACGTGGTGCACGGTCGGGTCGTACTCGTCCTCATTCACCCCCATGACGAAGGTCTTCACGTTGCCTTTGGCGGGGGCGGAGATGATGACCTTCGAGGCACCGCCGTCGATGTGGGCCTGAACCGAGTCCGCATCCCGGAAAATGCCGGTGCACTCCGCCACGTATTCCACCCCGAAGTCGCCCCAGGGGATTTCCGCGGGATTCTTGTGGCTGGATACCTTGACCTGTTTACCATCGACAACAATCCCCATCTCATTGCTCGTCACGTCCTTTTCGTAGACGCCCATGACCGAGTCGTACTTCAGGAGGTGGGCAAGCATCTTGTTGTCGGTCAGATCGTTGATCGCCACGACCTCGATGTCGGCAAAGGCCTTGTCCTTACTGAGTGCTCTGAAAATATTTCTACCGATTCGTCCGAATCCATTGATACCAATTCTTATCGTCATGTCCTTCTCCCGTAAGTAAGAATGTTATTTTTGCTTCTCCGGATAGATGTCTGCTTCAGCCTGATCTGGCCAATTGGTCCTTACCTTCTCCCATCGATACCTTGTCTGCATAATTGCTTCTTTCTGGCTTTTTTATACAGTTCAAGGTATTTCCGCATGACCGTCGGCCAGGTATAATTCCGCTTGATTTCCTGAACTGCCTGAAGCTGGATTTTTCTTCTCAAATCCGGAGAGTTATAAACCACTAGCGCCCTTTCCAGAGACTGCAGCAGATCGTCCGGCGAATCCCCCCGGTAGGCGAGACCGGTTACGCCATCGACGACCTTGACCAGCCCTCCGACGTGATGAACAATGGGAATATTGCCGAAAAGCTGGGCGATGAAGTCGGTCAACCCACACGGCTCGTAGCGAGAAGGAACGACGAAGAAATCCCCGGCGGCAAAAACCTTGTTGGCAAGCTCAGTGCTGTACCCTTGCAGAAAGCACATTCTGCCCCGCAACCGTCCGGTGAGATTGATCAATCTCTCGTCGATTTCGCTTCCTCCCGTACCGAGCACCAGGAGCTGGACCTGGGCGTTTCTCGCCAGCAGGACCTCAAACACCTCCATCAGAATGTCGACGCCCTTCTGCTCACTCAGGCGGCCGATGAAGGTGAACAGCGGTTTGGCCACGTCTCGGTCGAGCCTGCCAAAGCACCTTATACCCGAGACGACATTTCTCTGCCCTAATTGGGCCAGCACGTTCTCCTTGCAGCGCTTTTTGCCGGCCAAATCATCCCGCTCATCCCCCGGGTCGAACAGCATCGAAGAATCCTCGCCGGCAATTGCGGTCACCTTGAAAAGATCGGGTTCGATGCCGTTGGTTATCCCTTCCAGAATGACCTTTCGCCGCAGCAGCTCATGACCCAGACCACCGGTCAACCGGTCGTTTTCCGTCTCCTGTAATTCCCTGGCATAATTTTCGCTGACCGTGTTAACCACGGCATATTTGCCGGCAACAAGAAACGGATCGAATTTTCTGGCCAATTGATTGGCGTCGACAACATGTGGAGGTAACGCCGTGATGGAAACGGCGTAAGGAATATCGATAACCTCCTGATGATAGCCCAGCCCGGCATTATGGATGGTGACGAGACAACCGGTTTGCCTGAAATAGGATCTATACCCGGCGTGTTCCCGGATAATACCGGGCAGGACTGCGGTATGTCCGTCATGGCAGTGTATGACATCGGGTTTTTCTCCCAGGACAATCATCAGTTCGAGGGCCGCCTTTTGCAGAAGAAGGTTCATCGCGAAAAAATCGTGATGACCCATCGCTTTCTTCTGCCAGGGGCTCTTGCTTTCATCCTCTTCGCTGTAGGTGTACACATCGGTCTTCTCGCGGTATCGCTCGGCATCGACCAGGTACAGATGGACCTTATTGAGCACCCGATAATAATAACCCACTTCTTCCAGGACAAACCGATCCGGTTCATTCATTTCGATTGGCAGACGTAAGTCCCGTCCACGGCAAAAGGGGTCGGGCAACGGTTGAAATCCGAGGGCCTTGGCATCGATGAAACCGTATAAAGGCACCACAACATGAATGGATCTGCCATTCCAGCGAGCTAATGCTTCCGCCAACTGGCTCACAACATCCTTAACCCCACCGGCTCCTGCGAGTTCTCCGTACTCCCTGCTGAGCATCCAGATATTTTTTATCTGCTCATCGCGTTCCACCATCTCTTTTTCTGGTCCTCCACGACAATTGTACCACCAAGAGGACCTTTTTCCGCACCTGCTTGGTTGAGACCTGCATTTTCCATAATTACCAACATTATTGTATCGCAGGAGGGTCAATGTCAAGTGAAGAACCTGATATTTGTCAAAAAGAATCTATAGTTACAAACACCTACCACAGACAGGAAGGTGTTTACCAAAACTTCGGACCGTTCTATTATTCATTTTCTTCCTCATGCACAGAGTGAAAGCGGTAGCCAAATGGGTTGCACCGCACCATTCTCTCTGTAGCGACGATTGACTGCCAACACAAATGAATCTATATTGATTTTTTCTCATTGGTCCAAATTATTCAGTAAGCATATTACGGTTGACCCCATTCACTGGTATTGCAAGGAGGGAACAATGTCTCTCGGCCATTTCAACATAACCACGACCACTCCTCGGGATTTGGTCGATATAACCCGAGAAGTGGAACATGCCGTACGAAACGCGAGCGTTTCCGCCGGGGTGATGTATCTGTTCAACCCTCATACCACCGCCGGCCTTACCATCAATGAAGGTGCCGACCCTGATGTCCGCCGGGATATCATCAAAGGACTCACCCACATCGTCCCGGAAAACCTCGGTTACCGGCATGCGGAAGGCAATTCTGCGGCCCATATTATGACTCTGCTCACCGGCAGTTCACTTACGGTTTTCATTGAAAAAGGCAAACTCCTGCTCGGTACCTGGCAGAAAATTTTCTTTTGTGAATATGACGGTCCGCGAACCCGGACCGTTCACTGGAAAATCCTGGCCGACCCCCAATAATTGCCTCAATCCTCTTGGATATTCGTTATGAATCTCGACCCCGCTAAAATGTGTTTTGGCCTCACCGACGACCTCGATCGCCAATCTTTCGTCACCTTTCTGCAACTCTGCGGCCAAAGAGAATTGGCTGAATTGCTCGCCGAGAGAATGTCCGGCGAAGAAATGCTTCAAGTTGTCGATTCCTTTTTCCTGCTCCTGAAAAAACATCTCAGTAAGGATGAATACCATCGGTATTTTCTGCTCGATCCGCACCACCATCACGAGGAGTAGCAAGTGGATATCGCCAAATTGCACGATTTGCGCAGTTACCTGGAACTGCTCAAACGTGAGCAGCAGTTATTGATTATCGAGGAAGAAGTCGACCCATACCTGGAAATAGCCGAAATTCATCGGCGGGTTATCGCCGGGGGCGGTCCGGCTCTGCTTTTCACCAGAGTGAAGAACTCCAGGTTCCCGGTGACCACCAACCTTTTCGGCACCAACAAGCGCCTGGAACTTGCCTTCGGCAACAAGCCGCAGCAATTCGTCCGCGATGTCGTGAAATTAATCGAGTCGGGAATGCCGCTTTCGGCCGGCAAATTGTGGGAAAACCGTCGACTTCTCCTGGAAGGCCTGAAGATCGGCCTGAAAGACACGACCAAAGCTCCCATTCTTGACAAGCTGCAATCCCCGCCGCAGCTCAGTTCCCTGCCGATGCTGACTTCCTGGCACAGCGACGGCGGCCCGTTCGTGACGCTGCCCCTCGTTTATACCGAACATCCGGGCGGAAAAGGGCACAACCTCGGCATGTACCGCATCCAGCAACACAACGAGACAACCACGGGAATCCATTGGCAGATTCACAAAGGGGGCGGGTATCATTACTACGAGGCCGAAAAGCGCGGCATGGCCCTGCCGATGACCCTCTTTATCGGCGGTCCCCCGGCCCTTATGCTGGCCGCCATCGCCCCGCTCCCGGAGGACCTGCCGGAGTTGCTCCTCACGTCACTGCTCATCGGCGACAAGCTGAGAATGACCAAGGACCCCCTGGGCGGACACCGACTGGTGGCGAATGTCGAATTCGCCATAAAAGGCCAGGTGCCGCCACACATCAGGAAACCTGAAGGTCCCTTCGGCGACCACTATGGTTACGACTCTCTGCAGCATGACTACCCGGTATTCCAGGTGAGTCATCTCTACCATCGGCACGATGCCATTTATCCGGCGACCGTGGTGGGGCGCCCCCGGCAGGAGGATTTTTTCATTGGCGATTTTCTGCAGGATCTCTTGTCGCCCCTTTTCCCGCTGGTGATGAAAGGAGTGAAGGAACTAAAGACCTTCGGCGAAACCGGCTTCCACTGTCTCGCCGCCGCCAGGGTCGCCGACCGCTATCCTCGCGAGGCCTTTGCCTGCGGATTGCGCGTGCTGGGCGAAGGACAACTCTCCCTGA
>MGTI01000030.1 GCA_001799365.1 Desulfobacterales bacterium GWB2_56_26
CGGTATTTGAGCAACCTCGAATTCACTATCAACGGCAAACGGCCCCTGCTGCTCAACTCCTCGATCGCCAAAGACAATCTGCTGCTCGCCGTCGATTTCACCACCCCTGATCTGTACAATAACGACACGGTGCAGGTCAAGATGGGGACCGTCCATGTCTTTCGTTCGAAGATATTGACCGAAAAAATCTGTCACGAACATTTCCGTATCGTCAACTACGGCCTGAGTGAAGTCGAGCTGACCCTTGGCATCACCTTCAACGCCGATTATTACGATATCTTCGAGGTCCGCGGCACAACACGGAAAAGAAGAGGCCGCCTGCAAGCTCCGACCGCCACCGATTCCGCCATCCGGCTCGGCTATCGGGGGCTCGACGAAGTCAACCGCGCCACGGTCATCGAACTCTCGCCTCCCCCGAACACCATCGAGCGGTCCACGGCGACTTACCGTTTTGTGCTGTCGGTCCACGAGGAGAAGGAGTTGTTCCTCACTATCACCTGCCAATACGACGACCAGCCGGTACCGACTCTCGACTACAACCAGGCCCTCGACAAAAACCGCCGGTCCGCGCTGGTCCTGCAGGAAAAAACCACCGAAATCTCGACCTCCCACGAGCAGGTGAACGAATGGATCTTCCGGTCGGCGACCGATCTGCGCATGCTCACCACCACCACCCGGTTCGGGCGATACCCGTATGCCGGGGTCCCCTGGTTCAGCACGCCTTTCGGCCGGGACGGGATCATCACGGCGCTGCAGTGCCTGTGGATCGACCCGCGCCTCGCCCGCGGGGTGCTCGCCTTTCTTTCGGACCGGCAGGCAGAAGGAATCAACGACGAGCAGGATGCCGAGCCCGGCAAGATCCTGCACGAAACCAGAACCGGAGAAATGGCGGCCCTCGATGAGATTCCCTTCCGCAACTACTACGGCAGCGTCGACTCGACGCCTCTTTATATCATCCTGGCCGGCGCCTATTTCGAGCGAACCGGCGACGCCTATTTCATCCGCCAGATCTGGCCGAACATCGTCAAGGCCCTCACCTGGCTGGACACCTACGGCGACAAGGACGGCGACGGCTTTGTCGAGTATGCCCATAAGAGCAGCCGGGGCATTGTCCAGCAAGGCTGGAAAGACTCCAACAATTCGGTGTTCCATGCGGGCGGCGAGATTCCGAACGGCCCCATCGCCCTGTGCGAGGTGCAGGGCTATACCTATCAGGCCAAGGTCACCGGAGCAAAACTGGCCAGCCTGGTCGGCAACACCACACTGGCGGAGCGACTGACCGGCCAGGCCGCAGAGCTCAAGAAAAAATTCAATGAGGTCTTCTGGTGCGAAGACCTGGAGAGCTTCGCGCTGGCCCTCGACGGCAACAAGAGTCTCTGCCGCGTCCGTTCGTCGAACGTCGGCCACCTGCTGTTCAGCGGCATCGCCACCGAAGAGTATGCGGCAAGGGCGGCCCAGACCCTCATGAACGCTGATTCCTATTCCGGCTGGGGCATCAGGACCATTCCCCGCAACGAAAGCCGCTACAATCCCATGTCGTACCACAACGGGTCGATCTGGCCCCACGACAACAGTATCATCGCCATGGGATTTGCCAGATATTTCCTGAAGGACCAGGCGATCAGGATCTTCAACGGCCTGTTCAACGCGGCGGTGATGTTCGATCTGCACCGGCTGCCGGAACTGTTCTGCGGCTTCCCCAAGCTGCCGGGCCAGGCCCCGACCGCCTACCCGGTGGCCTGTTCGCCCCAGGCCTGGGCGAGCGGGACGGTCTTTTACCTGCTGCAGGCCTGCCTCGGGCTCACCTTTTCGGCGACTAAGCCGCAGGTCCAGTTCCACCACCCGCAGCTGCCCGAGTATATCGACTTTATCAGGATATCGAACATGCAGGTCGGCGAGGGTCTCCTCGATCTTTCCCTGCGCCGCCATACCCATGATGTTGGGATAAATGTCATCCGCAAGCAGGGAAATGTGGAAATCGCGGTTATTGTATAGATGTGCGTTGTAGGGGCGAAAAATCTTTCGCCCTGCATGGGAGGGCGAAAGATTTTTCGCCCCTACATCCCAAAAGAGGGAGTGAAAAATGCCACGAGCAATATGGAAAGGCGGGATCAGCTTCGGCCTGGTCTATATCCCGATAAAGCTGTACAGCGGGGCCTCCCGGCACGACCTCGATCTGCACATGCTGCGCAAGGGCGACCAGTGTCCGATCAAGTACACCCGGGTCTGCGAGGAAGACGGCAAGGAGGTGCCCTGGAGCGATATCGTCAAAGGCCTCCAGATTGACAATTATTATGTCACCCTGACCGACGAGGATTTCAAACAGGCCAGCCAGGGGAAAAGCGACAGCATAGAAATCAAGGAATTCGTCAAGGCCGAGGAGATCAATCCGCGTTATTTTGAAAAACCTTATCTGCTGGAGCCTGAAAAAGGCGCCGGCAAGACTTATAATCTCCTGCGAAGGGCCATCCACGACTCGAAGATGGCCGGGCTGTCAAAGTTCGTCATGCGCAACCGCGAGCATATGGCCCTGCTGATGGCGGACGACAAGGTGCTGTACCTGACCCAGATGCGGTTTCATGACGAGTTGCGGCAGCCGGACGAACTGAAGATCCCCGACACCAGTCCAACGCCCGAAGAACTCGATATGGCCATGAGAATCATTGCCTCCATGTCCGTGCCTTTCCAGCCGGAAAAGTACCAGGACACCTATCAGGACAAGCTCATGGCCACCATCCAGGCAAAGCTGGCGAACAAGGAGGTCAGCGTCCCGGAAATCGAGGCGCAGGAATCGGCGGTGCAGGATTTGATGGAACAATTACGCAAGAGCCTGGAAATGACCGGCTGATCCTTTTCGGTAAAATACTATAAAAATGAAGGAACTTCGCGAATATCTGGACAAGAGGAACTTTTCGGAAACACCTGAGCCGGAAGCGACCACCTGGGAGCCGGAGGAGACCAACCGCTTTGTCATTCAGAAACACATGGCCAGGCGGGAGCATTACGATTTCCGGCTGCAGGTCGGCAGTGTGCTGGTGAGCTGGGCCATCCCCAAGCAGCCGGTGGACGATCCGGAGGTAAAACGCCTGGCCATCAAGGTGGAAGATCATCCCTTGAGCTATATCCACTTCGAAGGCACGATCCCCGAAGGCAATTACGGGGCCGGCACGGTCATGGTCTGGGACCTCGGCTATTACTATCTCGACGAGGAGAAGCACATTCCCTCGGCCGAAGAGGTCCTGCAGAAGATCAAGAAGGGCCACTTAAAGCTCTATCTGCAGGGGGCGAAGCTGAAAGGTCCGTACAACCTGGTTGAACACCAGGGCAGCCAGAACAACGAATGGTTTTTCATGAAGGCGAGGCACACCGCGGCGAGCGACGACTTCGACAGCAAGAGTGCGCTGACCGGCCGGAGCATGGAAGAGATCGCCGGCTCGGCAGCCCCGGAGGTCGCAGCCGGGGAAGCGAGGAGACCTCGCCGCAAAAAAGACACTCCCTCGGCGCCGAAATCGGATTTTCCCGGCTTTATCGAACCTATGCTGGCAACGCTTGCGGACGAACCATTTGCCGGCGGCAACTGGATTTTCGAGCTCAAACTGGACGGCTACCGGGTCATCGCCGCAAAAAACGGCGAGACGACCCAGCTCTTCTCGCGGCGGGACAACTCCCTGACCGAAAATTATGCCGGCATTGCCGCCGAGTTGTCCGGGCTCCCGGCAAATTTTGTCATCGACGGCGAGGTGTGCTACATGGAGAGCGGCCAAAAAGCAGATTTCCAGAAACTGCAGCGTTACGACCGCGGCCAGGAGCACCTCCATTACTATGCCTTCGATATCCTCTGGCTGAACGGCCATAACCTGCAGGCGGTGCCGCTGATCGAACGGAAAAAGATCCTGCAGCTGCTGCTCGCCGAACCGCCCCCGCATATCCACTACCTCGAACATATCGAAAACGACGGCATCGCCTTCTTCGAAGAGGTCAGGAAAAAGCGGGGCGAAGGCATGATCGCCAAACGGGCCGACAGCCCCTACTCTCCCGGCCTCCGGTCGAAGGACTGGTTCAAGGTCAAAACGGGGTATTGGCAGGAGATGGTCATCTGCGGCTACATTCCTTCGGAGAAAGGAGCCCGGCCGTTCAGTTCGCTGCTCTGCGCGGTCTATGAAACGGGCTCCCTGGTCTATACCGGCCGGGTGGGCACGGGATTTTCCGAAGAGATGATGGAGGATCTCAAGCCGAAACTGCAGGACCTGGAAATCGACGGGCTGACCATTGAAAACGCACCTGCCGACAAAAACATCCGCTGGCTGCGCCCGCGGCTCATCTGCGAGGTAAAATTCTCCAACTGGACCAACGACGGGATCATGCGCCACGCCAGCTTTGTCGGCCTGCGCACCGACAAGAAACCCGAAGACATCCATTTCGAACAGGCGGTCAAGCCGGTGATCCCCACCGGCCGGGTCAAATTCACCAATCTCGACAAGCTGTTCTGGCCGGAAGAAGGATATACGAAAGAGGATGTGATCGCCTACTACCGGGATGTGGCGGAAGTGATTCTGCCCTATCTGAAGGACCGGCCGCAATCGCTCTATCGGACCCCCTCCGGCATTATCGAAAAGGGGTTCTTTCAGAAAAATGTTTCGGAGATCGCCCCCGACTGGGCCGAAACCGTCGAACTCACCAATAGCGACGGCGAAAAAATCGAGTACCTGCTCTGCCAGGACGAAGACACCCTGCTCTATATGGCCAATCTGGGCTGCATCGAGATCAATCCCTGGAGTTCTGCCCTGCCGCAGCTCGACAACCCGGACTTCATGATTTTCGATCTCGATCCGGTCGATGTGGACATGGGAGACGTGGTGCGGCTGGCCTTCGAGTTCAAAAGGCTGTTCGATCAGCTGGGCATTCCCGCCTACTGCAAGACCTCGGGCTCGCGGGGGCTGCATCTGTACGTGCCGGTCCGGCGATGCTACACGTATTCCCAGGTCCAGAATTTCGTCAAACTCATCGAAACCTACATCCACAGCCAGAATCCGGAGATTACGAGTTTCGAACGCTCTCCTGCCGCGCGCAAGGGCAAGATCTATCTCGATTACCTGCAGAATGCCAAGGGCAAGACCATGGCCTCGGTGTACAGCATCAGGCCCCGCCTGGGGGCGCCGGTCTCGGCACCGCTCAGTTGGGATGAACTGCACACGGGTCTCGACCCCAGAAAATTCACCCTGCGCACCATGCGGCGGCGCCTGGAACGAAAAGGCGACCTGTGGCACAACATCTTCAAGCAGCGGGTCGACATGCAAAAGGTGCTGAATACCCTGAAAGACCAGGAAACCTGAAAAAAGCGGTCAGCCGTCAGCGGTCAGCTTTTTCTCAGGAATTTTTTGTTTTCTTTGCTTTTTAGCTGATAGCTGACTGCTAATCGCTTCAGTGCAAAGGAGTGAGGTAATGAACCCCAACAAATCCAAGGAACCGCAGCCCCCGCCGTCGCACTCCCGCCTGCAGCGGCTCCGGGCGCTCAGCAGGCTCCTGGACAGCGCGATCCCTCTGCCGGGCGGCTACCGTATCGGCCTCGACGGCATCATTGGGCTCATTCCGGGTTTCGGCGACATTGCGGGCAGCATCGCCTCAAGCTATATCATCATCGAGTCGGCCCGGCTCGGGGCCTCAACCTCGACTCTCCTCCGCATGGTCATGAACGTGCTGGTGGAATCGGTGGTCGGCCTGATCCCCTTTCTCGGCGATCTGTTCGATATCGTCTGGAAAGCCAACGAGAAAAACATGGCCCTCATGGATAAGCAGCTCGCGGCCGCGCCGCCCGCGAGCAGCCCGGAAACCCGGATCAAGGCCGTGGTGTTTATCGTTCTCTTTGTAATGCTTGCCGGAGTGATTGCCATTGCCTATCTGGGATTCAAAATTCTCCTCCGGCTGATCGCCGCCCTGCAGGGAGCAGGCGGCACCTGACCGACCACTTGCAACAACCGGCGCTCTGCCGGTTGCCAGAATAGTTCTTTTTTGCCCATCGACCGGCAGCAAGCCGTCAACCCTCCGGTCCGGCTCCTCGTCATCCCATCATCCGCACACATCGGACCTGATAATGAATCGCATCCGCAAATGGAATTGGATAAGTTTGGGGTTGCAGGGGAGAATCTTGTATTCGCCCTCGCCCTAACCTTGATTTGGTCCTCCTTGGGATGGTATCAAAATTGCATTCCTAACATCACGAGGGTCTCGATCAGTCCGAGAGACAGCCTAACCCCCGCAAGGGGACTCTTTTCAGTGCCCCCTACGGGTATAAGTACCTTCAACGAAATTCTTTCTTAAAAAGAAAGCAATGAATTTCCAAGGTACTCACCACAAGGAGGAAGAGCTATGATTTCCAAAAAAACTTTCTGTCTGGCATTGGCAACCGCGTTGCTGGCTCCGGCCACGGCTTTCGCAGAAATTGAAAATCCGTTCAAGCAAGGTGTCTGGGATTTTTCCATCGCCGGTTCAGGATCGAGCGATGAAAGTTTCGACAATACCGGATTCTCCACCTCATTCAACCTCGGCTATCTGTTTCTGGATGGTCTGGAAGGCAATATCCGCCAGGATATTACCTACTCGGATGTCGAGGATTCAGACGATTTCTCCGGGTCTACCAGGTTCGGTGTCGACTACCATTTCGGCAACTGGCGGTTCGTCCCGTTTGTGGGCGCAACGTTCGGTTTTCTATATGGTGACAACGTGGAAGATCAATTTATTGCAGGCCCGGAAGGTGGCCTGAAATACATGCTCAATCCCACCACCTATGTGTATGGGCAAGTTGAATATCAGATTTTGTTCGATGATGACGATGATGACGGACGTTTTGTCTATGGCGTCGGTCTCGGTTTGACGTTTTGATCCGCCAATAGGCAAGTGATATTGTCCGCAGATTTCCTGTCCGTGAGCTTAAGGCCCAGAATCCTCACTCTATTATGAATGCTGAAAGGACTGATCGAATGAAGCTCCGGCAGGACTGTCTGAAGAAACCGGACATCCCTGTCCGGTTATAACACTTATCTGCCTTG